>NZ_JBQEPD010000042.1:0-19341 GCF_052045675.1 Brucella sp. 22210 | reverse complement strand
GGCACCATCGGTCACGTTGACCATGGCAAGACCTCGCTGACTGCGGCAATCACGAAGTTTTTCGGTGAATTCAAGGCGTATGACCAGATCGACGCTGCACCGGAAGAACGCGCCCGCGGTATCACGATCTCGACGGCTCACGTTGAGTACGAAACCGCAGCTCGTCACTACGCCCACGTCGATTGCCCAGGCCACGCTGACTATGTGAAGAACATGATCACCGGCGCTGCACAGATGGACGGCGCGATCCTGGTTGTTTCGGCAGCTGACGGCCCGATGCCGCAGACCCGTGAGCACATCCTGCTCGCTCGTCAGGTTGGCGTTCCGGCAATCGTCGTGTTCCTGAACAAGTGCGATCAGGTTGACGACGCAGAACTGCTCGAACTGGTTGAACTGGAAGTTCGCGAACTTCTCTCGAAGTACGACTTCCCGGGCGACGAAGTTCCGATCGTCAAGGGTTCGGCTCTGGCAGCTCTCGAAGATTCCTCGAAGGAACTCGGCGAAGACGCCATTCGCAACCTGATGGACGCAGTCGACAGCTACATTCCGACCCCGGAACGTCCGATCGACCAGCCGTTCCTGATGCCGATCGAAGACGTGTTCTCGATCTCGGGTCGCGGTACGGTTGTGACGGGTCGCGTTGAGCGCGGTATCGTCAAGGTTGGCGAAGAAGTTGAAATCGTCGGCATCAAGGCGACCGGCAAGACGACGGTTACCGGCGTTGAAATGTTCCGCAAGCTGCTCGATCAGGGCCAGGCTGGCGACAACATCGGCGCACTGGTTCGTGGTATCGGCCGTGAAGACGTTGAACGCGGTCAGGTTCTCTGCAAGCCGGGTTCGGTTAAGCCGCACACCAAGTTCAAGGCAGAAGCTTACATTCTGACCAAGGACGAAGGTGGCCGTCATACGCCGTTCTTCACCAACTACCGCCCACAGTTCTACTTCCGTACGACTGACGTGACCGGTGTTGTGACCCTGCCGGAAGGCACGGAAATGGTTATGCCAGGCGACAACGTCACCGTTGACGTTACGCTGATCGTCCCGATCGCCATGGAAGAGAAGCTCCGCTTCGCTATCCGTGAAGGTGGCCGCACCGTCGGTGCAGGCATCGTCGCTTCGATCATCGAGTAAAGAATTATCATTTGATCGGCGGTTCGCCGCCGGTCATTGTGACGCCCAGCGTCATATAGGGGTATAGCTCAGTTGGTAGAGCGACGGTCTCCAAAACCGTAGGTCGCGGGTTCGAGCCCTGCTGCCCCTGCCATTTTTGAAACGGGTGTATGCGGCTTGACTGCATGCGCCCGTTTTCTATATAAAGGAAAGTTATGCGGCGTTTACGCTGCCTTAACTTTTTCGTTATTGTTCATATCGAGCGCTTTTTTAGCGGTCTATGACATTGTCGGAGAATGATAATTTCCTGCCGGATTTGTTGGCCGGGCAGGGAAGGCCGCAATCACACGATTGAATGGTGTGGTAGAGCGGTGTGTGCAAGGGTCGGATTTCCGACAAGCCTGTATGGTATTCTTTTAACCTTTGGGCTTGTGTTTTGTGGGAATCGATTCTATGTAACGTCAACAGACACGCGGTGCGTGGGGCTGATAATTCAGCTTTGCGCGCCGTATACGCGTGGGTTCCGGCTTCTGATTCGCTGATTGAAACGATTAGCTGTTCAAGGTTTGGAGGTCGCGCTCGATCAATGACAGAGCGGCAGATGGCATCCAAAACGAATCCGATCACCTTTCTTCAGCAGGTTCGCGCCGAAACGGCGAAGGTAACCTGGCCGACCCGGCGTGAAACGATTATCTCCACTATTATGGTGGTGATTATGGCGTTTCTGGCTGCTGCGTTCTTTTTCCTTGCCGACCAGCTTATGGCCTATGGCGTAGAATTTATTCTCGGCCTTGGTCGATAAGTCAGGATTGGGGAGTTTTTAGATGACGGCGCGCTGGTACATCGTTCACGCCTATTCAAATTTCGAAAAGAAGGTGGCTGAGGACATCGAAGCCAAGGCTGCACAGAAGGGTCTGTCCAATCTGATTGAACAGATCGTTGTGCCGACCGAAAAGATCGTTGAAGTGCGCCGCGGCCGCAAGGTTGATGCTGAGCGCAAGTTCTTTCCGGGTTACGTGCTCGTGCATGCCACGCTGACCGATGCCGTCTTTTCGCTGATCAAGAATACGCCGCGCGTCACCGGTTTCCTCGGTGACTCCAAGCCGGTTCCGGTTTCCCAGAAGGAAGTCGATCAGATTCTGAACCAGGTTCAGGATGGTGTTGATCGTCCGAAGACCTCGGTCTCCTTCGAAATCGGTGAGCAGGTTCGCGTTTCCGACGGTCCATTCGCATCGTTCAACGGTATCGTTCAGGAAGTCGACGAAGAGCGCGCGCGTCTCAAGGTCGAGGTTTCCATCTTCGGGCGCGCGACGCCTGTGGATCTGGAATACGGTCAGGTCGATAAGCTCTGATCGTTTGCCCGCAAGGGCATTTCACTCTGGAGCGAGATCCTGAATTGAGCCTGAGGGCATAAGCGGGATCAAAAATCCAACCGGAGTGGAAGTGGTGGAAGGGAAGGCGGCTTAGCCGGTCGTCGATCTCCGGACCACCGAACTGCCCGTCAGTCTGACAATTGTCTGATTGGCGTCAGTCGAAAGCCGGGTTTCCCGGCGTCAATCGAGAAGCCGGTTTTCCGGCATTGTAAAAAAGGCAGAAAGTAATGGCTAAGAAAATTGCAGGCCAGCTCAAGCTGCAGGTAGCAGCCGGTGCGGCCAACCCTTCGCCTCCGATCGGCCCGGCTCTGGGTCAGCGCGGCATCAACATCATGGAATTCTGCAAGGCGTTCAATGCTGCCTCGCAGGAAATGGAAAAGGGTTCGCCGATTCCAGTCGTGATCACCTATTACCAGGACAAGTCTTTCACTTTTGTGATGAAGACGCCTCCGGTGACATACTTCCTCAAGAAGGCCGCTAACCTCAAGTCCGGTTCGAAGACCCCGGGCAAGGCAAGCGCCGGCACGATCTCCCGCGACAAGGTTCGCACGATCGCTGAAGCGAAGATGAAAGATCTGAACGCCGCTGACATTGAAGCAGCGATGCGCATGATCGAAGGTTCTGCCCGTTCGATGGGCCTGGAAGTGGTGGGCTGAGACGATGGCGAAGATTTCCAAGCGCATTAACAAGATCCGCGAAGGCGTCGATCGTAACAAGCTGTACGATCTGTCGGCTGCTATCGGCCTCGTCAAGGAACGTGCAATCGCCAAGTTCGATGAAACCATCGAAATCGCGATGAACCTCGGCGTTGACCCGCGTCACGCTGACCAGATGGTTCGCGGCGTTGTCAACCTGCCGAACGGCACCGGCCGTACGGTTCGCGTTGCTGTTTTCGCACGTGGCGACAAGGCTGAAGAAGCCAAGAAGGCTGGCGCCGACATCGTCGGTGCGGAAGAACTGTTCGAAATCGTCAATGGCGGCAAGATCGACTTCGATCGCTGCATTGCAACCCCGGATATGATGCCGCTCGTCGGTCGTCTCGGTAAGGTTCTCGGCCCGCGTGGCATGATGCCGAACCCGAAGGTTGGCACCGTCACCACCGACGTTGCTGCTGCTGTTGCTGCTTCCAAGGGCGGTGCAGTTGAATTCCGCGTCGAAAAGGCTGGTATCATCCATGCCGGTATCGGCAAGGTTTCGTTCGACTCGCAGAAGCTCGAAGAAAACATCAAGGCTTTCGCTGACGCCGTCATCAAGGCAAAGCCGTCGGCTGCCAAGGGTGAATACGTCAAGCGCGTTTCGCTTTCCTCGACCATGGGCGTTGGCGTCAAGGTCGATCCGGCAACCGTCAAGGTCGTCGCTTAATCTATCTGGGCTCCGGTTCGCCGGAGCCTATGCCTTTCTCTTTAAGGGGAGGGCGCATCGGCGGCACGCCGGCATCGCGAAAGCGGTCGAAGTGCAAGAATTCCGGATCGTATGATCCGGATAGCCGGACGAAAGTCCGGTTATCCTGTCCGAGATTGCAGGCGGTCAATCATCTTCGGGTGATTTTCCTTAAAACATAGCCTGCATGAGACGTGGAATAACCCTGTTTCGCGTGTGAACGCATGCAAGGTTTGAACCGTAGTTGCCTTTGAGTGATGCCTGGCTTCCAGGATAGCTGAAGGGGACAGGATCCTCGAACGTCGGGCTGACTGTGAAGTTCGTCCGGCAAAGGCAACCCGGCAGGGCCATGTGGTCCTGTCTACTGGAGAGAGACAGTGGATAGAGCGGAAAAACGCGAATTTGTCTCGTGGCTGAACGGCGCTTTTAAAGAGTCCGGTTCGGTCGTCGTGGCCCACTATACCGGTCTCACCGTTGCGCAGATGAGCGATCTTCGCTCGAAGATGCGTGATGCAGGTGGGTCCGTTAAAGTCGCGAAAAACCGCCTTGCCAAGATCGCTCTTCAGGGCACGGAATCGGAAGGCATTTCTGATCTGTTTACAGGTCAGACGGTTGTTGCTTATGCAAACGACCCGATTGCTGCTCCGAAAGTAGCCGTCGAATTCGCCAAGGCTAACGACAAGCTCGTTATCCTCGGTGGTGCAATGGGTGCAACGACGCTTAACGCCGATGGCGTCAAGTCGCTTGCTTCGCTCCCATCGCTCGACGAACTGCGCGCAAAGCTGGTTGGAATGATCCAGACCCCGGCTCAGCGTCTCGCAGTACTTACCAGCGCACCAGCGGGCCAGATCGCTCGCGTTATTGGCGCGCACGCCCGGAAGAACGAGGCGGCGTAAGGCCGTTTTTCGCTGTCAATTGTTCAAACCTTGAAACTAAGGAAATACCAAAATGGCTGATCTCGCAAAGATCGTTGACGACCTGTCGGCACTGACCGTTCTCGAAGCTGCTGAGCTTTCGAAGCTTCTCGAAGAGAAGTGGGGCGTTTCGGCTGCTGCTCCTGTAGCAGTTGCTGCTGCTGGTGGCGCTGCTCCGGCCGCTGCTGCTGAAGAAAAGACCGAATTCGACGTCGTTCTCGTCGATGGCGGCGCTAACAAGATCAACGTGATCAAGGAAGTGCGCGCAATCACCGGTCTCGGCCTCAAGGAAGCCAAGGACCTCGTCGAAGGCGCTCCTAAGGCTGTCAAGGAAGCCGCTTCGAAGGACGAAGCTGAGAAGATCAAGGCACAGCTCGAAGCTGCTGGCGCCAAGGTCGAACTCAAGTAAGTTCGGACTATTCTGGCGGATGGTTTTCCATCCGCCAGTTTCCACCCGTAAGACGGTGGATCGACTAAGTGGAAACCCTTTTTCTGAACGCCAGAGCGGCTTTCAGGAAATGGGTTTTAGCCCATTAGAGCGCCACGCGTCGTTTACGACGCGTAAAGGTCGCTCTAATAGCTAGAATCCATGCATCGTGCTTTCCAAAAATCGACTTCGATTTTTGGGCCGATGCAAAAAGCACCCTGCGCACGAATCAGTGCGAAAGTTGCTTTGATACGACGAGATTGCGCATGGTCTGTTTCAGGTCTCATCAACTTGAAAAACCATACGCTCGAAGGACCGCCGCAAGGCGGCGCATGATAAAGGCCGCAAGGCGTGAGCAAGCCGCAAGGCTATAGAACGAGGAGCGACGATGGCTCAGACCCATTCATTCAATGGTCGCAAGCGCGTACGCAAATTTTTCGGCAAGATCCCAGAGGTCGCCGAGATGCCGAACCTTATCGAGGTTCAGAAAGCATCTTACGACCAGTTCCTAATGGTTGAAGAACCATCCGGCGGGCGTCCTGACGAGGGTTTGCAGGCGGTTTTCAAGTCTGTTTTCCCTATCCAGGATTTCTCCGGCGCTTCCATGCTCGAATTCGTCCGTTACGAATTCGATCCACCGAAGTTCGACGTTGACGAATGCCGTCAGCGCGACCTGACCTATTCCGCGCCGCTCAAGGTGACGCTGCGTCTTATCGTATTCGATATTGACGAAGATACCGGCGCGAAGTCCATCAAGGACATCAAGGAGCAGGACGTGTACATGGGCGATATGCCGCTCATGACCGACAACGGCACCTTTATCGTCAACGGCACGGAGCGCGTGATCGTTTCGCAGATGCACCGTTCGCCGGGCGTCTTCTTCGATCACGACAAGGGCAAGACCCATTCTTCGGGCAAGCTCCTGTTCGCTGCTCGCGTCATTCCTTACCGCGGTTCCTGGCTCGACATCGAGTTCGATTCCAAGGACATCGTCTATGCGCGTATCGACCGTCGCCGCAAGCTGCCGGCAACGACGCTGCTCATGGCGCTCGGCATGGACGGCGAAGAGATTCTGTCGACCTTCTACAAGACCGTCACCTATTCGCGTGACGGCGACAACTGGCGCATTCCGTATTCCGCCGACCGCTTCAAGGGCATGAAGATCATTTCCGATCTCATCGACGCGGATACGGGCGAAGTTGTTCTCGAAGCCGGTAAGAAGCTCACGGCCCGTTCGGCCAAGCAGCTTGCTGAAAAGGGTCTGAAGGCCATCAAGGCTACCGAGGACGACCTGTTCGGTTCCTATCTGGCGGAAGACGTCGTCAATTACGCAACCGGCGAGATTTATCTCGAAGCTGGTGACGAAATCGACGAGAAGGTCCTCAAGACTCTGCTCGATACCGGTGAAACCGAAATCAACGTTCTGGACATCGATCATATCAACATCGGCGGTTACATCCGTAACACGCTGGCTGTCGATAAGAACGAGAGCCGTCAGGATGCGCTGTTCGACATCTATCGCGTGATGCGTCCGGGCGAACCGCCTACGATGGATTCCGCCGAAGCGATGTTCAACTCGCTGTTCTTCGATGCAGAGCGTTACGACCTTTCGGCCGTTGGTCGCGTCAAGATGAACATGCGTCTGGACCTCGACGCGGAAGACACCGTGCGCGTTCTGCGCAAGGAAGACATCCTGGCCGTGGTCAAGATGCTGGTGGAACTGCGTGACGGTCGTGGCGAAATCGACGACATCGACAATCTCGGCAACCGCCGCGTGCGTTCGGTCGGCGAACTGATGGAAAATCAGTACCGCGTCGGTCTGCTCCGCATGGAGCGCGCGATCAAGGAACGTATGTCCTCGATCGAAATCGACACGGTCATGCCGCAGGATCTCATCAACGCGAAGCCCGCAGCGGCTGCCGTTCGTGAATTCTTCGGTTCGTCGCAGCTGTCGCAGTTTATGGATCAGACCAACCCACTTTCGGAAATCACCCACAAGCGCCGTCTTTCGGCTCTTGGACCGGGCGGTTTGACCCGTGAGCGCGCTGGCTTCGAAGTCCGCGACGTGCATCCGACCCACTATGGCCGTATCTGCCCGATTGAAACGCCGGAAGGCCCGAATATCGGTCTGATCAACTCGCTTGCAACCTTTGCCCGCGTCAACAAGTACGGCTTCATCGAAAGCCCGTACCGTAAGGTGATCGACGGCAAGGTAACGAACGACGTTGTCTATCTGTCGGCCATGGAAGAAGCCAAGCACTCGGTTGCCCAGGCAAACGTTGAGCTGGACGCACAGGGCGGTTTTGTTGACGAATTCGTCATCTGCCGTCATGCCGGTGAAGTGATGATGGCGCCGCGTGAAAACGTGGACCTGATGGACGTTTCGCCGAAGCAGCTCGTTTCGGTTGCAGCAGCGCTCATTCCGTTCCTTGAAAACGACGACGCCAACCGCGCCCTCATGGGCTCGAACATGCAGCGTCAGGCTGTGCCGCTCGTTCGCGCTGAAGCGCCGTTCGTCGGTACGGGTATGGAACCGATTGTGGCTCGCGACTCCGGTGCAGCGATTGCAGCGCGTCGTGGCGGTTTCGTCGATCAGGTCGATGCGACCCGTATCGTTATCCGCGCTACGGAAGATCTCGATCCGTCCAAGTCGGGCGTCGATATCTATCGTCTGCAGAAGTTCCAGCGTTCGAACCAGTCGACCTGTATCAACCAGCGTCCGCTCGTTCGCGTCGGCGATCCAATCGGCAAGGGCGACATCATTGCTGATGGTCCGTCGACCGATCTCGGCGATCTGGCTCTCGGCCGCAACGTGCTCGTCGCGTTCATGCCGTGGAACGGCTACAACTACGAAGATTCGATCCTTCTCTCGGAAAAGATCGTTTCGGACGACGTGTTCACCTCGATCCACATCGAGGAATTCGAAGTTGCCGCCCGTGACACCAAGCTTGGACCTGAGGAAATCACCCGCGACATTCCGAACGTATCGGAAGAAGCGCTGAAGAACCTCGACGAAGCCGGTATCGTCTACATCGGTGCTGAAGTGCATCCTGGCGACATTCTTGTCGGCAAGATCACCCCGAAGGGCGAAAGCCCGATGACGCCGGAAGAAAAGCTTCTGCGCGCCATCTTCGGTGAAAAGGCGTCCGACGTTCGTGACACCTCCATGCGTATGCCGCCCGGAACCTACGGTACGGTTGTGGAAGTTCGCGTTTTCAATCGCCACGGCGTTGAAAAGGACGAGCGCGCCATGGCTATCGAGCGCGAGGAAATCGAGCGTCTCGCCAAGGACCGTGACGACGAACAGGCTATCCTGGACCGCAACGTCTATGGTCGTCTCGCCGACATGATCGATGGCAAGGTT
Source organism: Brucella sp. 22210 (assembly GCF_052045675.1). Classification (NCBI taxonomy): domain Bacteria; kingdom Pseudomonadati; phylum Pseudomonadota; class Alphaproteobacteria; order Hyphomicrobiales; family Brucellaceae; genus Brucella; species Brucella sp. 22210. The sequence continues at coordinate 10,773 of NZ_JBQEPD010000042.1, read as the reverse complement.
GCCGCTGCCGGCCCGAAGGGCTTCAAGAAGGGCACGACGATCAGCCGCGAACTCATGACCGAGTATCCGCGTTCGCAGTGGTGGCAGTTTGCCGTTGAAGACGAAAAGCTTCAGGGCGAGTTGGAAGCTCTGCGTGGCCAGTACGACGAATCCAAGAAGCTGCTTGAAGCACGCTTCATGGACAAGGTCGAAAAGGTACAGCGCGGCGACGAGATGCCTCCAGGCGTCATGAAGATGGTCAAGGTCTTTGTCGCTGTGAAGCGCAAGATCCAGCCAGGCGACAAGATGGCTGGCCGTCACGGTAACAAGGGTGTGGTTTCGCGCATTCTGCCGGTTGAGGACATGCCGTTCCTCGAAGACGGTACGCATGCCGACATCGTGTTGAACCCGCTTGGCGTTCCGAGCCGTATGAATGTGGGCCAGATTCTGGAAACCCACCTCGGCTGGGCATGCGCTGGCATGGGCAAGAAGATCGGTGAGCTTCTCGACGTTTACCGCAAGACGGCCAATATTGAGCCGCTGCGCGAGACGCTGGAGCACATCTATCCGGACAACGACCGCAATGAGCCGATCCGGTCTTATGATGACGATTCCGTTGTCATGCTGGCCAATCAGGTGAAGCGCGGCGTGTCCATCGCAACGCCGGTCTTCGACGGTGCCGTCGAAGCCGACATCAATGCGATGCTGACGGATGCCGGTCTTGCGACCTCGGGTCAGTCGACGCTGTATGATGGACGTACGGGTGAGCCGTTCGACCGTCAGGTGACCATGGGCTACATCTACATGTTGAAGCTCCACCACCTGGTCGACGACAAGATCCACGCCCGTTCGATCGGACCTTACTCGCTCGTTACGCAGCAGCCTCTGGGCGGCAAGGCCCAGTTCGGTGGTCAGCGCTTCGGCGAAATGGAGGTCTGGGCACTGGAAGCATACGGTGCAGCTTACACGCTGCAGGAAATGCTTACGGTCAAGTCGGACGACGTGGCAGGCCGTACCAAGGTCTACGAAGCCATCGTGCGCGGAGACGACACGTTCGAAGCGGGTATTCCAGAGAGCTTCAACGTTCTCGTCAAGGAAATGCGCTCGCTCGGTCTCAATGTCGAGCTCGACGACACGCGCGATGCTGAACAGCCGGCTCTGCCGGACGCTGCAGAGTAAAAAATCGAGGCGCGCCATGGTCTTGCCGTGGCGCGCCCGTATACTCGTTTCCAGTGAAGGCGGATTTATTTGCCGCAAGAGGGAACGAGACCTACGGCAAGCCAGTTCAAAACTGAGTAGTACCGCGATTTCTTTTCCGGATGGCAGGGATTTTCAGCCTGTCATCGACGACACACAGGGCGGCGGATCGCCCTTAAGGAGAACGGCATGAACCAAGAGGTCATGAATCTTTTCAATCCTCAGGCTCCGGCGCAAACGTTCGATTCCATCAGAATCTCGATCGCCAGCCCTGAGAAGATTCTGTCCTGGTCATACGGCGAGATCAAGAAGCCGGAGACTATCAACTACCGCACGTTCAAGCCAGAACGCGATGGTCTCTTCTGCGCGCGCATCTTCGGCCCGATCAAGGACTATGAATGCTTGTGCGGTAAGTACAAGCGTATGAAATACAAAGGCATCATCTGCGAAAAGTGCGGTGTGGAAGTCACGCTCTCGCGCGTTCGTCGCGAGCGTATGGGCCATATCGAACTCGCAGCTCCGGTTGCTCACATCTGGTTTTTGAAGTCGCTGCCGAGCCGTATCGGCACGCTGCTGGACATGACGCTCAAGGATATCGAGCGCGTCCTGTATTTCGAAAACTACATCGTTACCGAACCGGGCCTGACCTCGCTGAAGGAGCATCAGCTCCTTTCGGAAGAGGAATATATGATCGCCGTCGATGAATTCGGCGAAGATCAGTTCACGGCTCTTATTGGTGCAGAAGCTATCTACGAGCTTTTGGCTTCGATGGAACTCGAAAAGATTGCCGCCGATCTGCGCGTCGATCTGGCCGAGACTACCTCGGACCTGAAGCAGAAGAAGCTGATGAAGCGTCTGAAGATCGTCGAAAACTTTCTGGAATCGGGAAACCGTCCGGAATGGATGATCATGAAGATCGTTCCGGTCATTCCGCCGGATCTGCGTCCGCTCGTGCCGCTGGACGGCGGTCGTTTCGCGACGTCGGATCTGAACGATCTGTACCGCCGCGTCATCAACCGTAACAACCGTCTGAAGCGCCTGATCGAACTGCGCGCACCGGGCATCATCATCCGTAACGAAAAGCGCATGCTGCAGGAAGCTGTGGATGCGCTGTTCGACAACGGCCGTCGTGGCCGCGTGATCACCGGCGCCAACAAGCGTCCGCTGAAGTCGCTGTCCGACATGCTCAAGGGCAAGCAGGGCCGCTTCCGTCAGAACCTGCTCGGCAAGCGCGTCGACTATTCTGGCCGTTCGGTTATCGTGACCGGTCCGGAGCTGAAGCTTCACCAGTGCGGTTTGCCGAAGAAGATGGCGCTCGAACTGTTCAAGCCGTTCATCTACGCTCGCCTTGACGCCAAGGGCTATTCGTCCACCGTCAAGCAGGCGAAGAAGCTGGTTGAGAAGGAACGTCCGGAAGTCTGGGATATCCTTGACGAAGTGATCCGCGAGCATCCGGTTCTTCTGAACCGCGCTCCGACGCTGCACCGTCTTGGCATCCAGGCCTTCGAACCCACTCTGATCGAAGGCAAGGCAATCCAGCTGCATCCGCTCGTTTGTACGGCATTCAACGCCGACTTCGACGGTGACCAGATGGCTGTTCACGTGCCGCTGTCGCTTGAAGCTCAGCTTGAAGCACGCGTGCTGATGATGTCGACCAACAACATCCTGCATCCGGCAAACGGCGCGCCGATCATCGTTCCTTCGCAGGACATGGTTCTCGGCCTCTATTATCTGTCCATCGTGGCAGACAAAGAGCCGGGCGAGGGCATGGTGTTTGCCGATATGGGTGAACTCCAGCACGCGCTGGAAACCAAGGCTGTCACGCTGCACACCAAGATCAAGGGTCGCTTCAAGTCGGTCGATGCCGAAGGCAAGCCTGTGTCGAAGATTTTCGACACGACGCCTGGCCGCATGATCATTGGCGAGCTTCTGCCGAAGAACGTCATGGTGCCGTTTGACATCTGCAATCAGGAGATGACCAAGAAGAACATCTCCAAGATGATCGATCACGTCTACCGCCATTGCGGTCAGAAAGAGACGGTTATCTTCTGCGATCGCATCATGCAGCTCGGCTTTGCCCATGCCTGCCGTGCGGGTATCTCGTTTGGTAAGGATGACATGGTCATTCCGGATACCAAGGCGAAGATTGTTGCAGACACCGAAGCGCTTACGACCGAATATGAACAGCAGTACAATGACGGCCTGATCACTCAGGGCGAAAAGTACAACAAGGTCGTCGACGCCTGGGGTAAGGCAACCGACAAGATCACTGAAGAGATGATGGCGCGCCTGAAGGCCGTTGAATTCGATCCGGTGACCGGTCGCCAGAAGCAGATGAACTCGGTCTACATGATGTCGCATTCGGGTGCCCGTGGTTCGGTCAACCAGATGCGTCAGCTTGGCGGTATGCGCGGCCTGATGGCCAAGCCGTCGGGTGAAATCATCGAAACCCCGATCATCTCGAACTTCAAGGAAGGCCTGACCGTTAACGAGTACTTCAACTCGACCCACGGTGCCCGTAAGGGTCTGGCAGATACCGCCTTGAAGACCGCTAACTCGGGCTACCTGACCCGTCGTCTCGTTGACGTTGCACAGGATGCGATCATTTCGGAAGTCGATTGCGGCGCCGAAATCGGTCTCACCATGCAGCCGATCGTCGATGCCGGTCAGATCGTGGCTTCGATCGGTCAGCGCGTTCTGGGCCGTACGGCTCTGGATCCGATCCTGCATCCGACCACCGGCGAAGTCATCGTCGAAGCCGGCCGCATGATCGAGGAAAAGGACGTCGAGATCATCGAGAAGGCGTCGATCCAGTCGATCCGTATTCGTTCGGCACTGACTTGCGAAACCCGCAACGGCGTTTGCGCCAAGTGCTACGGTCGCGACCTCGCACGCGGTACTCCGGTCAACCAGGGTGAAGCTGTCGGCGTTATCGCTGCTCAGTCGATCGGCGAGCCGGGCACCCAGCTCACCATGCGTACCTTCCACTTGGGCGGCACGGCACAGGTTGTCGACTCGTCCTATCTGGAAGCTTCGTATGAAGGTACCGTCAAGCTGCGTAACCGCAATGTGGTTCGCAACTCCGATGGCAACCTCGTGGTGATGGGCCGTAACATGGCTGTCCTGATCCTCGACAACACGGGCAAGGAACGTGCGGTTCATCGTGTGACCTACGGTTCGCGTCTGTTTGTGGATGAGGCCGACACGGTCAAGCGCGGTCAGCGTATTGCCGAGTGGGATCCGTACACCCGTCCGATCATGACCGAAGTTGAAGGCTATGTTGAGTTCGAAGATCTCGTCGACGGTCTTTCGGTTTCGGAATCGGCTGACGAGTCGACCGGTATCACCAAGCGCGTCGTTATCGACTGGCGTTCGACCCCTCGCGGTTCGGATCTCAAGCCTGCCATGGTCATCAAGGACAAGGCTGGCAAGATCCTCAAGCTGTCGAAGGGTGGCGATGCCCGCTTCATGCTCTCGGTGGAATCGATCCTTTCGGTCGAACCGGGCAGCCATGTAAAGGCTGGTGACGTTATCGCCCGTCTGCCGATGGAAAGCGCCAAGACCAAGGACATCACTGGTGGTCTGCCGCGCGTTGCCGAACTGTTCGAAGCACGTCGTCCGAAGGACCATGCCGTCATCGCAGAGATCGATGGTACTGTTCGTTTCGGTCGCGACTACAAGAACAAGCGTCGCATCATCATCGAGCCGAACGACGAAACGATCGAGCCGGTCGAGTACCTCATTCCGAAGGGCAAGCCGTTCCATCTTCAGGACGGCGACGTCATCGAAAAGGGTGAGTACATCCTCGACGGCAACCCGGCACCGCATGACATTCTGGCGATCAAGGGCGTCGAAGCTCTGGCTTCGTACCTCGTGAACGAAATCCAGGAAGTCTATCGTTTGCAGGGCGTTTTGATCAACGACAAGCACATCGAAGTGATTGTCCGTCAGATGCTGCAGAAGGTTGAGATCACCGATTCCGGCGATACCGGTTACATCACCGGCGATCACGTGGATCGTATCGAACTCGACGAGATCAACGAACGTCTGGTCGAAGAAGGCAAGAAGCCGGGTTCCGGCAATCCTGTCCTCCTCGGTATCACCAAGGCATCGTTGCAGACTCCGTCCTTCATCTCGGCTGCGTCGTTCCAGGAAACGACCCGCGTGCTTACCGAAGCTGCGGTCGCCGGCAAGATGGACACGCTGCAGGGTCTCAAGGAAAACGTCATCGTCGGCCGTCTCATCCCGGCTGGTACTGGCGGCATGACCAACCAGATCCGTCGCATCGCGACGGCTCGTGACGAGCTGATCATCGACGAGCGCCGCAAGTCTTCCGGTTCTTCGGAAGCCAATGCGATGCTGGTGGACATGACCAACAACGCTGCCGAGTAAACGGTAGATACGAAACTGAAAAAGGCCGCCCTTCGAGGCGGCCTTTTTGTTTGTCTTCAATTGGCGGGACAGGCGGTTGCAAGAACAAAAGAAAAAGGCGCATCCGATTTCCGGAATGCGCCTCATTCTTTCAAGCCATGATAGGCTAGAGCTTACTCTTCTTCTTCGTCGTCGCCGTCGAATTCGATCAGCGCGACTTCGCCGCTCAGAGCGGTTGCCCATGCACTTTTGTGCGGCTCTTCGGCAGGCTCTTCGGTGAGGGTGCCCATCTCGAGAAGTTCAGCTTCATGATAACCCTCTTCGGCGAGAATGCCGAGAACGGTCTGAACCAGATCTTCGTCTTCGTCAGCCTTCATGAGCAGATGGACTTCAACGGGGGATTCTTCACCTTCGTTCCAGACGTCTGCGATGACCAGGTGGACGGTTGGCGAATCGTCGCCGGTGGATGCGGTAGTGGAAGACATTGAGAATCTCTTAATATTGGGTTGCGTTTCGACTCGGATGTGTTTCAATAACGGCTCCGGGGCGTCAACGCTATGCTGCCACGTGAAAATGGCGGTTTTGATCGCGAAATAAGTGCGATTTCACGCTGATCACAGCGCAATAACCTGTCCGGCTAAGGCCGAAACGCCGGTTTCCTGCCCATTGGCTAAGAAACTTGGCTCTGCTCCCTTGACGAAACGTCGCGAAAGACGTATCAGCAGCCCATCTGAGCCGATGTGAGACTGGCTTGTTCGGGACGACGCGTCCTGAAGTTCGTCTCAAACAGGGTTCGTTTTACGATCGAAATGCAACTTGCCGTTCGCATGAAGCGTCAGCTTCCTCTGCTTTTGTTCGGGGTGGTCACCGGTTGTCGTGACTTGTCCCGAATTTGTGCATCAGCATGGCGGTGAAACGGCCCGTATGGGCGTGGATACGAGATTTTTTATAGAGGAAGGTTGTATGCCAACCGTAAACCAGCTTATCCGCAAGCCGCGCATTGCGCCGGTAAAGCGCAATAAGGTTCCTGCACTGCAGGCAAACCCTCAGAAGCGCGGCGTTTGCACCCGCGTGTACACGACGACCCCGAAGAAGCCGAACTCGGCTCTCCGTAAGGTTGCTAAGGTTCGTCTGACGAACGGCTTCGAAGTTATCGGTTATATCCCTGGTGAAGGGCATAACCTGCAGGAGCACTCGGTCGTCATGATCCGCGGCGGTCGCGTAAAGGACTTGCCGGGTGTGCGTTACCACATCATCCGCGGCGTTCTCGATACCCAGGGTGTCAAGAACCGCAAGCAGCGCCGTTCGAAGTACGGTGCAAAGCGTCCGAAGTAAGATTTTCCGGGGATACCGGCTGCCGTAAGGTGAGCTGAGCCCGATGTAATTGAAAGAAAAGACGAAATGTCTAGACGTCATAAAGCTGAGAAGCGTGAGATCAATCCGGATCCAAAGTTCGGCGATCTCGTTATCACGAAGTTCATGAATGCAGTCATGCTGCATGGCAAGAAGTCGGTTGCTGAAAGCATCGTTTACGGTGCGCTCGATTCAATCGAAGCCAAGGCAAAGTCCGAGCCGGTCGCGCTGTTCCATCAGGCGCTCGACAACGTAGCTCCGCACATCGAAGTCCGTTCGCGCCGCGTTGGTGGTGCAACCTATCAGGTTCCGGTTGATGTGCGTCCAGAACGCCGCCAGGCACTTGCCATCCGTTGGCTCATCAATGCAGCTCGTGGCCGTAACGAGACGACAATGATTGATCGTCTTTCCGGTGAGCTGCTTGACGCTGCTAACAACCGTGGTTCTGCTGTGAAGAAGCGTGAAGACACGCACCGCATGGCTGAAGCCAACCGCGCCTTCTCGCATTACCGCTGGTAATCGTCGAAACCTATTCAAAGAGCGACTATCATGGCCCGCGAATACAAAATCGAAGACTACCGCAATTTCGGTATCATGGCTCACATCGACGCCGGTAAGACGACGATGACCGAGCGCATCCTGTTCTACACCGGTAAGAACCATAAGATCGGCGAAACCCACGATGGTGCGTCGACCATGGACTGGATGGAGCAGGAACAGGAACGCGGTATCACCATCACTTCCGCTGCCACGACCACGTTCTGGCAGGGTCAGGATGGCAAGAAGCGCCGCTTCAACATCATCGACACTCCGGGCCACGTCGACTTCACGATTGAAGTCGAGCGTTCGCTCCGTGTTCTCGACGGCGCAATCGCGCTGCTCGACGCCAACGCTGGCGTTGAGCCTCAGACGGAAACCGTGTGGCGTCAGGCTGAAAAGTACCACGTCCCGCGTATGGTCTTCGTCAACAAGATGGACAAGATCGGTGCTGACTTTTTCCGTTGCGTTGAAATGGTCGGCTCGCGTCTTGGCGCTGTTGCACTTCCGGTTCAGCTGCCGATCGGCGCTGAAAACGAATTCACCGGCGTTATCGATCTGATCGAAATGAAGGCCCTGACCTGGGACGGCTCCATCGGCGCTGCTGCCGAAGTTGGCGAAATCCCTGCAGACCTTAAGGACCAGGCTGAAGAATACCGCGAAAAGCTCATCGAGCTTGCCGTGGAAATCGACGAAGCTGCAATGGAAGCTTACCTCGAAGGCACCATGCCGACGAACGAACAGCTCCGTGCACTGATCCGCCGTGGCACCATCGACGTTAAGTTCCATCCGGTTCTTTGCGGTACGGCGTTCAAGAACCGTGGCATTCAGCCGCTTCTCGACGCAGTTGTGGAATTCCTGCCGGCTCCGACCGATGTTCCTGCAATTAAGGGCATCGACGTTAAGACCGAAACGGAAACCACCCGTGAATCTTCGGATGAAGCACCGCTTTCGATGCTCGCATTCAAGATCATGAACGATCCGTTCGTTGGTTCGCTGACCTTCGCTCGTATTTACTCGGGCAAGCTGACCAAGGGTATTTCGCTCGAAAACACCGTCAAGGGCAAGCGTGAGCGCATCGGCCGTATGCTGCAGATGCACTCGAACAGCCGTGAAGACATCGAAGAAGCCTTCGCAGGCGACATCGTTGCTCTGGCTGGCCTCAAGGAAACCACCACTGGCGATACGCTCTGCGATCCGCTGAAGCCGGTTATCCTTGAACGCATGGAATTCCCGGATCCGGTTATCGAAATCGCGATCGAGCCGAAGACCAAGGCCGACCAGGAAAAGATGGGCATCGCGCTCAATCGTCTGGCTGCTGAAGATCCTTCGTTCCGCGTCAAGTCGGATGAAGAATCCGGTCAGACCATCATCGCCGGCATGGGCGAACTTCACCTCGACATTCTCGTCGATCGCATGAAGCGCGAATTCAAGGTTGAAGCTAACGTCGGTGCTCCGCAGGTTGCTTACCGTGAATCGATCACCCGTCAGGCTGAAATCGATTACACCCACAAGAAGCAGTCGGGTGGTTCGGGTCAGTTCGCTCGCGTGAAGATCATCTTCGAACCGCATGATGGCGACGATTTCATCTTCGAATCGAAGATCGTCGGCGGCTCGGTTCCGAAGGAATACATTCCGGGTGTCCAGAAGGGTATCGAAAGCGTCATGGGTGCGGGTCCGCTCGCCGGCTTCCCGATGCTCGGCGTGAAGGCCACCCTGATCGACGGCGCATACCATGACGTTGACTCGTCTGTTCTCGCCTTCGAAATCGCGTCCCGTGCAGCGTTCCGTGAAGGTGCGCAGAAGGCTGGCGCCCAGCTCCTCGAGCCGATCATGAAGGTCGAGGTTGTTACGCCGGAAGATTACGTTGGTGACGTTATCGGCGATCTGAACTCGCGTCGCGGTCAGATTTCCGGCACCGAAGCCCGCGGCATCGCCACGGTCGTCAATGCAAACGTTCCGCTTGCCAACATGTTTGGCTACGTGAACTCGCTGCGTTCGATGTCCCAGGGCCGTGCACAGTACACGATGCAGTTCGACCATTATGAGCCGGTTCCGACGGCGGTCGCACAGGAAATCCAAAAGAAGTTTGCGTAACCGTCTAGGTTACGCTCCCAATCAAAAGAATGCCTGAGCAGGCTAAATTTACGGAGAGCTCAAATGGCAAAGAGTAAGTTTGAACGTAACAAGCCCCACGTTAACATTGGCACCATCGGTCACGTTGACCATGGCAAGACCTCGCTGACTGCGGCAATCACGAAGTTTTTCGGTGAATTCAAGGCGTATGACCAGATCGACGCTGCACCGGAAGAACGCGCCCGCGGTATCACGATCTCGACGGCTCACGTTGAGTACGAAACCGCAGCTCGTCACTACGCCCACGTCGATTGCCCAGGCCACGCTGACTATGTGAAGAACATGATCACCGGCGCTGCACAGATGGACGGCGCGATCCTGGTTGTTTCGGCAGCTGACGGCCCGATGCCGCAGACCCGTGAGCACATCCTGCTCGCTCGTCAGGTTGGCGTTCCGGCAATCGTCGTGTTCCTGAACAAGTGCGATCAGGTTGACGACGCAGAACTGCTCGAACTGGTTGAACTGGAAGTTCGCGAACTTCTCTCGAAGTACGACTTCCCGGGCGACGAAGTTCCGATCGTCAAGGGTTCGGCTCTGGCAGCTCTCGAAGATTCCTCGAAGGAACTCGGCGAAGACGCCATTCGCAACCTGATGGACGCAGTCGACAGCTACATTCCGACCCCGGAACGTCCGATCGACCAGCCGTTCCTGATGCCGATCGAAGACGTGTTCTCGATCTCGGGTCGCGGTACGGTTGTGACGGGTCGCGTTGAGCGCGGTATCGTCAAGGTTGGCGAAGAAGTTGAAATCGTCGGCATCAAGGCGACCGGCAAGACGACGGTTACCGGCGTTGAAATGTTCCGCAAGCTGCTCGATCAGGGCCAGGCTGGCGACAACATCGGCGCACTGGTTCGTGGTATCGGCCGTGAAGACGTTGAACGCGGTCAGGTTCTCTGCAAGCCGGGTTCGGTTAAGCCGCACACCAAGTTCAAGGCAGAAGCTTACATTCTGACCAAGGACGAAGGTGGCCGTCATACGCCGTTCTTCACCAACTACCGCCCACAGTTCTACTTCCGTACGACTGACGTGACCGGTGTTGTGACCCTGCCGGAAGGCACGGAAATGGTTATGCCAGGCGACAACGTCACCGTTGACGTTACGCTGATCGTCCCGATCGCCATGGAAGAGAAGCTCCGCTTCGCTATCCGTGAAGGTGGCCGCACCGTCGGTGCAGGCATCGTCGCTTCGATCATCGAGTAA
>NZ_JBQEPD010000041.1:0-19345 GCF_052045675.1 Brucella sp. 22210 | reverse complement strand
CGATCCGGAAGACAACAGCAGAACGGAAAATCTGGGCCAATATTCCTCCCAAATCCAACCGTAAGGACGTCTTCGCGTTCTCGCCATGGGTATATCGCCAAAGAAACCTGGTCGAGCGCTTCTTTAATCGCATCAAACACTATCGTGGCATCGCCACGCGTTACGACAAGAACCCGGACAATTTCCTTGCTGCTGTCAAACTGATCGCTGTCCGCATCTGGTGCATCAGTTTATGAGTCTACGCCCTAGCGAGATTGTCTAGAACAACATTGGTCCTCACTCGTCGGGGATCATGGAGGCTACGATCCTGTCTTCAGTGTCTGTGCTTTCGGCCAGCCCATCGCGGACGCTGATACGATCAGCCAGCGATCTGTTCTGGCTCATCTTGCACTTGCCTTCCAGCTTTTGGATTGGCATGCGCAAACCGACGATACCGCGTAACTGACCACTGATAAAAGCCGCTGGAGCATCGCTGACCATCCACGGATGACTTCTGTTTTCCTCATGGAGATTGGTAAGCCTATCGACGACCTCCAGCAACCGATCGGTTTCTTCGAAAAATTCGACCGGGCCAGAAGCGTGGACTGCGGTATAATTCCACGTTGGCACCACTTTGCCATGCTCTGCCTTGGTCGCATACCAGGACGGTGTGATATAGGCTTCAGCCCCAGTGAAGACTGCGAGACCCTCGCCCAGCACCGGGACTTTCCACTGCGTGTTGGCGCGTGCAAGGTGGCCGTAGAGAGTGCCGTATTCGCCTTCGCTCGCTTCAAGAAACATAGGAAGCAGCGTGACCATTGGGCCTTCCGTTGTCGCCGTTACGAAGTTAGCCGTACGGCATTCGCGCATCATGTTGTGTAACGTGGTGAGATCATCCACTTGGAACGCGGGCGGATTGTACATCGACATTCTCCTTGTATCGAGGTCGCTCTACGCCTTAACTGGCTTTATAAAAATGACCAGTTGTTAATATTCCAAGCGTACCAGTTCGAGTACGAGGAGGTCGAACTGTCCATTGTTACGGCTCTATCAAAGCAGACATCCGCACCAGATCGGCCAGGGATCCCACCTGCATTTTCTGCATTACATGGGCGCGGCGCACCTTCACCGTAATTTCCTTCACGTCGAGTTCCGCCGCTATCTGCTTGTTCAAGAGACCTTGTACGACAAGCGCGAACACATCGCGTTCACCGGCAGTCAGGCTTGACCAACGAGCGTGGACCTCTGAACGAGCGTGTTCATCCTGCAAACGTTTTTTCTCGCCTTCGATTGCCCGGTAGACAGCATCCAACAGGTCGTGATCACGGAATGGCTTTGGCAGAAAATCCACCGCACCATTTTTGATAGCTCTGACGCCCATGGCAATATCGCCGTGACCGGTGATAAAGATGACCGGCAGGTGAATACCGAGCCCAGTCATCTGCGCGAAGAAATCCGTACCGGTCTGCTCTGGCATTCGCACATCCAGTATGATGCATGCCGGACCGGCTTGCCGTTCATGATCAAGAAAACCACGCACGGATGCAAAGCTCATCGCCTTCATGTCGATAGAGGCGAACAAATCTTCCAGCGCCTGTCGAACTGAAAGATCGTCATCAATAATATAGACGACTGCAGCGTTTTCATATGTTGTCGTCATACTCGCCCGTCCTGACTTGCTGGTACTTCCAAAAGAAATGTCACGCCGCCCGAACTGGTTCCCAATGCGCCTTGGGCATTAGTCCAGATGCGACCACCATTCGCCTCAACAATTGTACGGCTGATCGTCAACCCCAGCCCAAAACCGCCCTCTTTTGTGGTCCAGAAAGCATCAAAAAGGCGTTCTCTCGCGGTATTTGTCAGCCCCGGACCGGTATCAGCTACCGTGAACCGCAAGCTGGCGTTTTCGCCGGATGAGGATGTGATCAAGAGATAGCGGTTCCCCTTCTCGATCTGCGTCATGGCTTCGACGCCATTGAGGATTAGATTGCCGAAAACCTGCTGTATCTGTACACGATCCGCGAAAGCAGGTGGTAGGTCAGTGGCCAAGTCGAGTTCAAAATGGACATCATTGCGATAAAGCTCGGCGGTAGCCAGATCGACCATTTCGCGGATCGCCATGTTGAAATCGAAGCTCCCAACCTTCGGCTTTTCTCCTTTTGACAGGCGACGAACGCGGTCGAGTATCTCACTCGCGCGATGAGAATCCGCAGATATCCGCTCGAACGCGGATAGCGCACGCGGCACGTTTGGCGGTTCCTGTGTCAGCCAGCGACGCCCCGCCCCAGCACTCGTTTCGATGGCGACCAAGGGTTGACTGACTTCGTGGGTGATCGAACCAGTCAGTTGGCCAAGCGTAGTCAGGCGCGCGAGACGCAGCAGGCGTTCTCGCGTCTCGTGAGTTTCGGCTTCGGCATCCACCAGCTTCAGGCCAAGATAGGCGGTGCATGCGATAGCAAGAATACTGATCAATGTGTTGATGAACCCGACATTATAGGCTCCGGAGCGCGTCAGACCGAAGCTCACGATGGTCAGAAAAATGCAACCCGCAGCAACGCCAATAACAGTGCGGTGGGTGAACATTCTGGCTGAAACCAGCACGACCGCTGTATAGAACACAGCCGCCGCAATCGCGTAGTCGGTGACTGTGTCGAAGGCGAAAATCGCGGCACTTACAAGCGCCAACCCCAGAGATGTTGCGACGTCCCGTGGAGACATGCGGCGAAAGCCCTTCATTCGCATTGAATGTCTCCTCTTTGACGTGGGTCAGGCGGCTCACCGAAGCCTTATAGCGCTAATCAACAGGCTTGATCTACCATGATCCACCGACAAGCAAACGGACGGATTTCGCATGAATTTGCGTCGACCGTCGTAAGAGCCAGCATGTTTGCCGCTGACTGAGCAAACCCATCCGGGAAAATCGGTATGTCGTATTCGCTAAGCCGATAGCGATTGAAACCAGTATCCAGCAGAAGAGCCGTTGCCCCAGATTTCTGAGCCGCGTCCAGAAGTCTGGCTGACGCGGGCACAATGGTGCGTTCTGGACGGCATGCTTTCGCCGTTCTGGTCCGTTGCGTTTACGACGCGGCCTCCGCTTCGATGCAGGTGGAGCAAAAGCGCAAATGCGTTCAGCGGTCATGTTTGTCTCCTCAAACAGCCGGTTCAAAACACGGATGAAAAAGTGACCAGCAGTTGTTCTACTGGTCACTTCCTTCGATGAGATGCTGCGAGGCACCGACAGCTTCACATCAGAACCATTGGCCAAAGCGGCGAATGTAGAAGGTCTTCATGGTCTGTGCGACGACGCAATAAGCAAACAGCGTCGCGACAAGCCACGGGAAGTACGCCCATGGTAGCGGCTGCAAACCGACCATTGCACCCAGCGGCGAGAATGGAATGTAAATCCCGAGCGCCATGATCAGTCCCGTCATCAACATCACGGGCAAAGCCGCCGTGCTTTGGATGAACGGTATTTTTTGCGTGCGTAGCATATGCACGACGAGTGTCTGAGACAGCAGCCCCTCAATGAACCAGCCGGACTGGAACAGCGACTGCATTTCCGGCGTATTGGCGGCAAAGACATACCACATCAGCGCAAAAGTCGTGATGTCGAAGATCGACGATGTCGGGCCAATCCAGAGCATGAACCGGCCAATATTTCTGGCATCCCATTTGCGCGGCTTGGCGAGAAATTCCTTGTCCATGCGATCCCATGGCAAGGAAAGCTGCGAGATATCGTACATCAGGTTCTGGATCAGGAGATGGATAGCCAGCATCGGCAGGAACGGAATGAAGGCGCTTGCCACCAGAACCGAGAAGACGTTACCGAAGTTCGAGCTGGCGGTCATGTTGAGATACTTGATGATATTGCCGAAGGTCTCACGCCCTTTGATAACACCCTCTTCCAGCACCATCAGGCTCTTTTCCAGCAGGATGATATCGGCAGATTCCTTGGCAATATCAGTACCGCTATCAACCGAAATGCCCACATCCGCATCGCGCAATGCCGGGGCATCATTGATACCATCACCAAGAAATCCAACCGTATGACCATTTGCCTGCAATGCTTTGAGAACACGCGACTTTTGCAAGGGCGTGAGCTTTGCAAAAACGGTGGTCTGCTCGACCGTCAAGCGCAACGTCTCATCGCTCATCTTCTCGATTTCACGACCGAGAATTGGCGTGCCGGGCTCCAGCCCGACCTCGCGGCAGATCTTGGTGGTGACGACTTCATTGTCGCCAGTGAGAACTTTGACGGCAACACCATGATCGGCCAAAGCCGCAATCGCTGGACGAGCGGTCTCCTTTGGCGGGTCGAGGAAGGTCAGCAAACCCTGTACCACCAGCTCCTTTTCATCCGGGATACCATAACGCGTCATGGTCAAGGCTGGCGCAATCTCGCGCGTGGCAATCACCAGCACACGGAATCCATCGCGATTATAGCCACGTGCCAGTTCAACAAGTGCATTCCGGCGAATATCGTCAAGCGGCTTGATCTCGTCGCCATCGCGGATTGCGGTCGAGATTGCCAGCATCTCTTCGACTGCACCCTTGCAAATCAACAGATGCTCGCCACCAAGGCCTTCAACCACGACCGACAACCGGCGGCGCACGAAGTCGAAGGGCAGTTCGTCGACCTTGTTGTAAATCCGGGCGGGCGCAGTGAGTGAAGGCAAATCTTCGGAAAAGCGGATAACCGCCTGATCCATAAGGTTCTTCACACCACTCTGATGGTAGCTGTTAAGCCAGGCCAGACGCAATACGCCGGGGTCAACCTGACCATGAACGTCAAGGTGATGTTCAAGAATGATCTTGTCCTGAGTCAGCGTGCCAGTTTTATCCGTGCAAAGCACGTCCATTGCGCCGAAATTCTGGATAGCATTGAGACGCTTCACCACCACTTTGCGGCGCGCCATGGCAACAGCGCCTTTGGCAAGGTTTGATGAAACGATCATTGGTAGCATTTCGGGCGTCAGACCTACGGCCACAGCAAGCGCAAACATAAATGCGTCCGGCCAGTCTCCTTTGGTGAAGCCATTTATCAGCAAGACGACTGGCACCATCACCAGCATGAAGCGGATCAGCAGCCAGCTCACGCTGTTCACACCACGATCAAAGGCCGTTTCTGCACGCGAGCCTACAATCGCTTTGGCGAGCGAACCAAAATATGTCCGCGCACCCGTGGCGACCACCACGGCGGTCGCCGTGCCGCTGACGACATTCGTGCCCATAAAGCAGACTGTCGGCAGATCGAGCATATCTTGCTGGCCACCTGACGTTGCCGTAGCCTCGGCAGACTTTTCAGCAATAGCGCCAAGCGTATCGTATTTCTCAACCGGCAGGGCTTCACCTGTCAAAGCGGCCTGACTGACAAAGAGGTCGCGCGATTCAAGGAGGCGCACGTCGGCGGGGATCATATCGCCAGCGGATAGCTTGACAATATCACCGGTAACGAGTTCCGCCATTGGCACTTCGACCAGTTTTGCCTGGGCGCTTTGGCCAGCCCCACGCTCTTGGCGACGCAACACTGTCGCCGTGGTGCGCACCATCGCTTTAAGCGCTTCCGCAGCATTCCCGGAACGAAACTCCTGCCAGAAACGCAGCAGCGCGCTGAGGAGCACCATCGTGAGAATAATCGTCACGCCGGTATATTCTGGCTCCTCACCACTGCGCAGCGGCAAGATGATATCGGTGACAGACGAAATAGCGGCCAGCGCAACCAGTACGGCAATGAACGGATTCTTGAACGCGAGCAGGAACTGCACAAAAGCATGCGGGCGCTTTTCATGCGCCACATGGTTGGGGCCATCTTTGAGGAGACGTTCCCTGGCTTCAGCTTCCGTCAGTCCATTGAGGTTCGTTTTGAAATTGGCAAGCGTCGTGTCGACGCTGTTCTGTGCCTCACGCACGGCACGCATCGACAGCTTCCTGTCGTCCTTGCGAGCAGTCGCTGCTACAGGCTGTTTTACGATGGCATTCATGTCTTTATCCTCATGCCGCAATATTCGGCACGAGCACAGACATGCCCATCCCGTTACAGGATGCGCAAAGCCATGCCGCACCGTCGAAGCGAAGTACGGTTTGTTTGTCGATAGAAATCCTGAGATGCCCGCCCGGATAGTGCTCCACGCACCAACCGAGCGGACCTACTTGGGTCGTCGTCCATGGTCGAATTCCTTGTCTTCAATCGCAACGGATGGAACAAGACTGCCCATCAGTGCACCCAGTTTGATGTCCGGTTCTGCTGACCGGCGGCGAGGAGCAGGCCGAAGCGCTCCAACACTGGCAAGGACCGGTACTGCGCAATTTCATTGGGGTCCGTTGTCCACCGGCATTCCACGCGACCGTTTTCCGGGTTCACATACCAGATCGTTGTCAGTCGCGAAGTTTTCCCGGCAGTCCTGTCACCGCTTGCTTGTGCTTCGTAAATGGGGCGATACGTGGTTTTCCCGCTGGAAGCGGTTGCGTAGCTGGGGTTACGCATATGCACGCCGAAGCGCGCGCCAAAATTGGCGATTGCTGCTGCAATATTCATCTCTTACCTCATGACGCGCCACTGCAAGCGTTCGGGTAAGAGCCTGAAATCAGCTCTCTCCGAACAACCCCAGTGGCGACAGCTTTCGACTACTGTCGCTGGGCATTGTGGTTTCCTGTGTTAAGGAGCTGAATTGTTTCGCTCCGACGGCATCTCAATACCAGATGAACCTGTCATGAGCTACGAAAATGCATGCCTTCTCCAAGGTGCATTATGGTATGGAAGATATACCAAAGTATATGGTTTGCGCCGAGCAAATCATTGATCGCGGCGTTTCGCCAATCGCTCCGTTATCCGTTGCACAATGAAATACAAACCGGGAGTCAGCAGCAAACCTATCGTCGTCGCTGCGACCATACCTCCAAAAATGGTCACCCCCACCGCCCGACGCGCGCCAGCGCCTGCACCGGAGGACAGTATCAAGGGAAGAATGCCCAGAATGAACGACACAGCCGTCATCATCACCGCCCGGAAACGTTGCTCGGCTCCGGCCCGCGCAGCTTCGCCCGCAGTTAATCCTGCTTCTCGCTGCTCTTTTGCGAACTCCACAATCAAAATTGCATTTTTTGCGGCAAGGCCGATCAGCAACACCATCGCGATCTGAACATAGAGACTATTTTGAAGTCCAAAGGCCTTCAAAGCAGCCACAGCGCCGAGCAAAGCGGCTCCCAATGACACGATGACCACCGCAGGCAAAGCCCAGCTTTCATATTGCGCGACCAGGAAGAGATAGGCGAAGAGGAAAGCGAGGGCAAAGACCAAGCCTTCCTGACCGCTGCTTCTGCTTTCCTGAAAGGACAAGCCCGACCACTCATAGCCATAGCCATCGGGCAATTTTTGCGATGCTACCGTCTCCATTGCCGCCATGGCCTGACCGCTGCTTGCACCCGGAGCCGGAACCGCATTGACCTGTGCGGAGACAGAGAGGTTGTAACGCGTGATCACAAAGGGCGCGAGAACGGTGGTCAAGGAAACCACACTGCGCAATGGAACCATGGTGCCGTTGCGGTTTCTCACATGGAGTTTCAAAATATCTTCACTATGGGCTCGAAAATCGGAATCCGCTTGCAGATTGACCTGAAAGACACGCCCGTTAAGCGTAAAGTCGTTGACATAGCGCGAACCAAAATTAGCACCAATAACGGCGTAAATATCAGACACGCTGAGCCCGAGCGATTCGGCGCGGGAACGGTCCACATCGACATAGATTTGCGGCACGTTCGCATTGAATGTCGTCGCTGCGCCGCCAATTTCCTTGCTCTGATTGAAATAACCCAAAAGCGCGTTTGTAACCTGCGCGATTTCCTCGGTCGACTGCCCTTGCAAAGCTTGCAAACGGAAATCCAGCCCACCAACAGACCCGATGCCGGCTATCGCTGGTGGAGCAAACACCGAGACAATCGCACCGGGAATCTGCGCAAATTGGGACCGTAGGGAACCGATGATATTATTAAGTCGCAGCTCTTCCTTTTCGCGGTCTTCCCACGGCAAGAGTGCTGCGACGGCCATGGCACCATTCGGTGTGCTCGTCGCTTGCAGAATACTGAAGCCAGCGACCGTTATCACGTCCTGAACCCCGGGCGTCTCGGTGAGAACCTTTCTGACATTTTCGACAATGCGATTAGTGCGGTCGAGTGAAGCTGCACTTGGCAACTGGATATCAACGAACAACGCGCCCTGATCCTCATCCGGCAGGAAAGTAGCGGGCAGATTTACAAAAATGAGATATGCACCGGCAAAGCACGCAGCAATGGCCGCAAGCGGGACATACCAATATTTAACGAGAACACCGACACACCGGCCATAAGCATTCCGGGTTCGCTCCATGAAGCTCGAGAACCAAGCCAGAGGGCCTCTTCGAAAACCGCTCTGTCCCCTCCGAAGCAACAACGTCGCCAAAGCTGGACTGAGCGTCAGACCGACGAATGAGGATATGACGAGAGCCGATGAGATCGTGACTGCAAACTGGCGATAAAGCTGCCCGCCGATACCTGCCAGAAAGGCAGTCGGTGTAACGACCGCGAGAAGTACCAATGTTGTCGAGATGATCGGCCCGGTGATCTGATGCATCGCCTTGCGCGTCGCCTCAACAACTGTGATGTCCGGCGTATCATCCAGCACGTGTTTGACGTTCTCTACAACAAGAATGGCGTCATCGACAACGAGGCCAATGGCGAGAACCAGTGCCAGCAACGAGATCATATTCAGCGAATAGCCAACCGCCAACAGAACTGCGACTGCGCCAAGCATTGAGACCGGTATGGCAAGAGCCGAAATCAGCGTCGCGCGCCAATCCTGCAAGAAGATGAACGTCACCGCCAGCACGATGACGAATGCTTCAAACAGTGTTCGCGTGGTCAATTGCAGGCTGGCATCGACAAACCGCGTTGCATCATACACGACATGATACTGCAGCCCTGCCGGAAACCGCGACGACAACCGCTTGAGTTCAGCCTGAACGGCGGTTGCGGTCTGAATCGCATTGGCGCCGGGGGATTGGTTGATCTGGAGCATTGCAGATTCATGACCGGCGAAACTTGCTCGTGAGGCATAGTTACGCGCACCGAGTTCGAGACGAGCGATATCCCTTAAAAACACATTTGCGCCATCGGTTCCGGTGCGGATAACGATAGCTCCAAATTCGTCCGCATCACGCAACCGCCCCTGAGCCACCAGTGTATATTGAAGCTCAGTCCCCACCCGCATAGGAGGCGCACCTGACTGCCCGAGCGTAGCCTGGATATTCTGCCGCTGAATGGCGGCTGAAACCTCATCAATGGTTATCCCGAGCGCATCCATTCTTTGCGGATTGAGCCAGACGCGCATCGAATATTCAGACGCGCCGGTAACGCTCGCCTCACCGACACCAGCGACCCGCGAAATCGCATCGACAATCGTCGTCGTGGTGAAGTTGGTGATCTCCAGCGCGCTCAAGCTGTCATCAGGGGAATAGAATGCTATGCCCAACACGAAATCGGGCGAACGCGATCGAACAGAAACGCCCTGCTGCGCAACAGCGGCAGGCAACCGGGAAATTGCCAGCTGCGCGCGATTTTGCACATTGATCTGCGCAAGCTCCGGATCCGTGCCCACTTCAAAGGTAACTGACAATGAATATTGCCCGGCATTGGAACTCGTGGACGACATATACATCATGTCATCCACGCCATTGATGGCTGTCTCCAGCGGGCCGCCAACAACGTCCGCAATTACCTCCGCACTGGCACCCGGATATGTCGCCGACACCGTGACTGTCGGTGGTGTAATCTGCGGATACTGCTGGATGGGCAAAGAGAAGACGGCAATTGCACCGGCAATAGAAATGAGAAGGGAGATAACGATTGCAAGACGCGTTCGCCGTATGAAAGTTTCAGAGATCATTGAGCGGCCCTCGGCTCTTCCAGCGACACTTCCTGCGGCGAAACCGCTTGTCCGTCCGCAATTCTTTGCAGGCCTTCAACGACTACCCTATCCCCCTCTTTGATTCCCTCTCTCACAGACCAGTCATTGCCAATGCGAACGCCGGTCACGATCTGACGCCGGGTAACCGTGTTATTATCATTCAAAACAAAGACAAACTTGCCCTCACGGTCCTGCAAAACGGATGCCATTGGGACAATCGGCAGTATCTTTGCCGCTTCATCCACTAGACTGACAGAAACAGTCTGGCCAGGAAGCAAAATATGGTTCGGATTTGCAAACAAGGCGCGCACGGCGATTGTGCCTGTCTGAGCGTTAACCTCGTTATCGATGAACTGGATGGTACCGGCAGGCTCATATGGTTTGCCATTGGCAAGGGTGAGTGTGGGCTGGAAACTAGTCAGATCGACTGTCCCACCGCGCGCCTCCTTCTGACGAATAGCGATGAGCGTCCTGTCGGTAATGGAGAAAACAACCCGCACGGGATCGAGTTGAACAATGCGCGCCAACGGACCAGAACTTGGACCGACGAGATTTCCAACGGTAAAAAGCGACCTGCCAATGGTGCCATTTATCGGGGAACGGATTTGTGTGTAGGAGAGATTGAGCCTGGCCGTATTGAGAGCAGCTTCCGCACTTTGCACATCCGCCGACGCGATATCGAATGCAGCTTGAGCATCATCGAGAGAGGCTTGAGAAGCCGTATTCCGATTTGCCAGAGTTCGCGTTCGCGTCAAGGTCTGCCTGGCGGCATTTTGGGATGCTTGCGCACGCGCAACCTGCGCTTCGGCCGATGCCGCCGCCGCCTGCATTTGATCCGGTTCGATCTCAAAAAGGAGATCGCCTGCTTTTACCGCGCTGCCCTGCTCGAAGCTCTTCCCTTTGAGAAAGCCGGTGATCCGGGCCTGAATATCAACTGCTTCTATCGCTTCGATCTGACCATTGAATTGAAGTGGAGCGCTGGAAGGCGCCGAGCCGACCTTTCTCACGACCACCGATGGCGCGGCGGGAGATTGCTGGGCCAGACCGGGATGCATGAACAGAAACGAAAGCACCCCAGAGAGGGCAATATTCAAGGAGACATAACCGAGGGTTTTCATCAACTGCGCGTCCTCCTGCGGCCAGATATTGACCAATCATTCATGCATTTCGTGTGCTAAGGGCTATTCCCACATAGGCTACACCGGCAATCAGCAAGGCAATTCCAGCGATCGACCCCGATGCGAGTTCACGTGTCAAAGGCCATTTCAGGAAGAGTGCGGCACTGGCTACCCAGGCGATAAGCCCGGAGACTGCGAACCAGTACCAGCCCTTGGTAGGATGAATCTTGATCGATAATGCGATCTGAAGAAATCCGTGTACGAACACCACAATTGCAATCAGCAAAGTTATTGCCAGCGCGCCTTTGAGTGGGTTGAGATAGATCATTACTCCACCAACCAGTTCCACCACGCCCGCCAATTCTTGCCAGACAAAGCCCGCCCAACTCTTAACCCTGAGCGACTGGATAATCTTGACGACACCGATTGCCATGAGGACTGCACCGAAGATGGTACTTGCTGCAAACTCCGAGAAAACCGGTAGAAGCAGGCAGAGTGCTCCTCCTGCTAACAATAGGACGCCGATGCCAAGAAAGCCTTTCCATTTCTTCTGCTCAATCGTCTTGCGTTCCAGATGCGGCAAATCGTAAACCTCCATGCATAAGCCCCGTCAGCCACGATTACGAACTCAAGCACGTCCTCTACTGAACGAGAGACGAATAAGAAAATGGCGCCCGTCAGCGGCGCCATCTCACAGTGCGAACATTGGTTATGCGACCGTCACGTGCACGGATTGTTACGTCGTAGGTTCGTCTGAACCGATCCCCCCGATAGAGGAAGTGACTTCCCCTGCAATCTATCGCACGCACATTTCGGAAGCCACGCATCCTCAAAAGCCTGGTACCATCGGAACAACGTATTCTATGACCGTTATTTACCCTCGTACCGACCAAAGCAGTTTGGTTCTGGCTGAATGCCTGGACAGGTTCCGTAATCGTACCCACCACGGTTAAGGCTAACAAAGCGAGAATAGCTGTAATGGATCGAAACATTATCCCCTCCTCTCCGATCCTTCATTGAAAATTGTTTTCTACAAACACGCTCAACGACAAGGCGCTTCAAAAACCCGACCGTGCTGATCCCGATAGCGGCAATACTGAACCCCATTTCGGGTATGTGCGACCCCAACCAGCGTTCCAGCTGCGGCACCGATTGCAGCCCCCGTAAGCGCGCTGCGCGTATTGCCGCCAATAGCGGCACCGGCGAGACCGCCGACTGCAGCACCACCGACGCCATATCCGGCGGTTCTCTGTTCTGAAGACGTACAAGCACTCGCGCCGAGGCCGACAGCGGCAATAATCAACACGCTGAACATGTATCTGTTCATGGTATCCTCCCTCCGAGGCAGTGAGCGTCAGAAATAGTTCCACGTTAGTCAGGATCGAAATGCAGTTTTCATCACCAAAGCATACACTGCCTTGGCTCTTCATTCAGTCGGCATATGGCTCTAGGGTATTGAATTTACTTCAGATTTAAGAACAGGCTCGGGAAGATTTATCTGCGACCGGGTCTGTGCCAACGATCAACGCGTACAACACGTCCGTCGCGTGCCCTGACCTCGACCCGCAACGCCTGCTCATTTCGCATGCCACGGATGACATAGTGCGGTCTACGGCAGTCGACTTCACGGACATTCGTCAAACCGCGCATTGCAAGACGCCGGGAGGCTTCTCTGCAGGTTAAAGATCGACCGTTGTTCAGTTCCGTACCGACAACGACGCCTCTGTGAACAGGACGCGCGTTTGCGTCAACGGAGAAAAAAAGCGTAGATAACGCCGCCAGAAGGATTACGGCTTTCGATGCAGGAGCAATTGCATACATCTGTGACCCTCCACGTTTCTATGGATTATTTGAATATAACTACATTTAAAACTTAACAGCAATCCCTTTTATTTAAGTGCACAGCCAACAAGTAAGCCAATCCGCCCCCCCGAACACAGATTGGCTTTATGCTAATCATCAGCCTGTCTTTACGACAGATCGCCTCAGTATCTACATACGCGCGGTGCTGCACCGTGCACACATCGATAGTGATAGCGCAGGCCGCCTGCGTCCATTTCTAGCAAACAAGATGCTCTACCATGGCAACTACCGCAAGGAGCCACGCATCTGCACCTTTGAGCACTGAAAGCTGAAGCCTGACTGGCAACTCAGCGCCCCGACGCCACAAGGCAGCGAGACCGCGCAACCATCGAGAAAATTGCAGATCAGTGTGCTTCGCAACGTCTTCGCATTCATCATGAAGAACCGTTCGTCATCGTTCAGCATTGGTTCGATCAGGCAAGCAGTATGAGGCAGTGTCAGGCTTAACAGGATTGCATCTGGGC
Organism: Brucella sp. 22210; assembly: GCF_052045675.1. Taxonomy (NCBI): domain Bacteria; kingdom Pseudomonadati; phylum Pseudomonadota; class Alphaproteobacteria; order Hyphomicrobiales; family Brucellaceae; genus Brucella; species Brucella sp. 22210. The sequence goes on along the minus strand of NZ_JBQEPD010000041.1, from coordinate 5,984 downwards.
CCAATCACCATTCGAAAGATGCCACAAACCTTTACGAGCGCCCAACGCCTCAAGATAGTTGGAAAGCGATACATTCATGTGCGATTGCTCGTCACAGCCGCGCAAGCCCTCAATAATAGACAGGTGGCTCTCGTGCGGTGTTAGCTTTGTCGCAAGCGTGTCACCAGGTGGTGAAAACAACATCGTTTTCGGTTAAGTCGGCAAGCGAAACACTCTCTATGAAAATGCCGTTTTCATCGCCGTCAAAGCTGACATAGACGCCTTGGGCCGTATCGTGCGAGGCGGCCAGAAAACTATCGAAGTCGTGAATAGCGGGATTGCTCGAAGCGTAACCGCTGAACTTGATCACATCGCCGCCCGCAACATCAAAATCGGCAATGTGATCAACGCCACCGTTCTGATGCATCGCTGCAAATGTCCAGATAAATTGATCAGCACCGCTGCCGCCCGTCAGGATATCCGCGCCAAGCCCGCCGTCGGGGGTGTCAGCGCCAGCACCGCCATTCAACACATCATCGCCTGATCGACCTTCAAGCTGGTCGTTTCCGGCTCCGCCGTCGAGAATATCAATGCCGATTCCGCCTGCAACCTGATCTTTCCCCTCTCCACCCAGCAAGGTGTTAGGACCGGTATAGCTCGTTACACCGCTGACCTCCACCATCATCCGGTCATTGCCTGCGCCACCATCAAGAAACTGATCGCCATTACCGGCCACCATGAAGTCATCGCCGTCACCGCCAAACAGAACGTCATGGCCTGCCGGACCGCCCGCACTACTGCCAACAGAAAACAAGACATCGTTTCCCGCTCCGCCTTCGAAGTAGTCATCGCCAAGACCACCTGTTAGAGAGTCATTTCCCTGTCCGCCGATGAGGATATCGTGACCTTCACCGCCTGAAAGAATATCATTCCCGGCTCCGCCATCGAGATAGTCGTTGCCCTCGTCCCCGGAAAGGTCGTCGTTCCCGCCCTTGCCATACAGAATATCGTCACCCCCGCCACCCATCGCCCGGTCATCACCGTCAGCGCCGACAAACTTATCGTCGCCATCATTCGTGGAAACCAAGGCTCTTTGGGTGTCGCTGGCCAATATCGTGTCATTGCCCCGACCCGTATTGACACTAATGAACTCGAAGTTCCGAAATGTCGTGCCGGTGGATGTGGTACCTTCGTTGAAGTCGACTGTCATATTCTCTAAGGACGACCCGTCATCCATGCTCAACAGGTCATATCCTTCACCGCCATCAAGTTCCACAGACGAGAATGAAGTAATAATTTGATCATTGCCCGTGCCGCCATAAATGTGGTTAGCACCATAGTGATCATAAATAGTATCATCTCCAGCGCCCGCGTCGATGAAATCATCGCCTAGCGCATCGGGCGACTGGCTGGAATAGCCAGCCCCGATTACGTCTGCCCCAGCCCCGGTTGAGATGATGTCGTCGCCCGTGCCACCAACAATAATATCATCACCACTACCGGTATTGATAACCAGCTGCTCGACATCACGGAAATAGACACCCTTTGTTGGATCCCAATCATTGTCGAAGGTGGCATGCCCATTCAGCGCGTTTATTTTAACATTGCTCGCGCTTTCAGAGCAATCAAGAAGCAGCACGTCGAAGCCAGCACCCCCATTCGCTGCCCCGCTCACCCCGTCCAATATGAGCCGGTCATCACCTGCGCCACCGTCAAGACGGTCAAAACCGCTCGAGCTGATCAAGATATCGTCGCCACCGAGACCCCAGATATCATCATTCCCGTCAGCGCCGAAAATAATATCATCAAGATTTGTTCCCACGAACTTAGCCATCGGTCGCATCCCTTTATTTAAGAAGAGGAACGAACAGCATAACATCGAATAACGCAATTAAAATTGAAATTAAACTTCGAATATAAAGTTTCATTGAGAATTATTTATTTCAATATTTAAAATACTTCATTGAAATTTGTAATTCTATCATTAGGGCAATTCAAAATAAAAGATGCATCGCTCCGCTAAAGCGACGATGCATCATCACCCTTCGGAACTTTAGATCGATTACGTTTTTCTTTCCAAACCGATCTTGCGTGCAAGCCAGTCCGGCTTGATGGCCGTTTTGGAAAGCTCAAGATCGGCCAATAGTCTCTGTTGCGCCAATTCCGGCATATCGGATGCACGAGGCGCCCCGCTAGCCCGGCTGACATGCATCAACACCTGTTCACAGAGAGCAACTTCATGTCCATCCCCATTCTGCATACACATGAATAGGTGCATGCGTTTGCGATCTACGTTTAGGACCGAGAGCTCCACACTCAGCGCTTCATCGACATGACACTCTTTCAAGTATCCGATGCGGCTATCAAGGGTATAGAGCGTGGCATTTTTCGCCTCGCGATAGGCTACATCGATCCCTATCCGATCCATATACGCGGTCGCCGCATCAGAAAAGACAATGCCATAGGCATAGTCGCCCATATGGCCATTATAGTCGATCCAGCTCGGCGAGACAGTCGTGCGATAAATGAAGAAAGCATCGCTCAATCTCATTTCCTCCGTTCCAACCAGGCATAGAACTCTCCGACGATACCTTTACGGAAGAGGATGACGCATGCCATGAAGATGAGGCCGGTGACGATTGTGACTGGGAAGTCGGATGTTGCGAGATAGTTCTGGAGGGCGACGACGAAGGCGGCGCCGACGATGGGTCCGATCAGCGTGCCGATGCCGCCAAGCAGCGTCATCAGGATGACCTCGCCCGACATCTGCCAGCCGACATCGGTCAGCGTTGCAAACTGGAAGACGAGTGCCTTCATGCCGCCTGCAAGGCCCGCAAGGCCTGCCGACATGACGAATGCGGCCAGCTTGTACTGATTGACGGAATAGCCGAGCGATATGGCGCGGTTTTCGTTCTCGCGCACCGATTTCAGGATCATGCCGAAGGGCGAGTTGGTGATGCGCCAGATGGCGAAGACCCCAAGCACGAACACGGCCAGCACAAAGTAATACATGTTCATCTGGTTGTTGAGATCAATGAAGCCGAACAGATATCCGCGCGGCACGCCCTGCAAGCCGTCCTCGCCATGGGTGAAGGCCGCCTGCAGGCAGAAGAAGAAGAACATCTGCGACAGCGCAAGCGTGATCATGGTCGAATAGATGCCCTGACGGCGAATGGCCAGATAGCCGATGACGAGGCCAAGCGCTGCAGCGGCAAGAACGCCGAGGATCAGCCCCACTTCCGGCGTCACGCCCCATTCCTTCACCGTATGCGCGGTGATATAGGCCGCGCCCCCGAAGAAGGCCGCATGGCCGAACGAGAGAATGCCGGTATAGCCAAGCAGCAGATTGAAGGCAGAGGCAAACAGCGCAAAGCACAGCATCTTCATCAGGAAGATCGGATAGACCACGAAGGGTGCGGCGGCCAGTGCGACGATGGCGATGACGAGGATTATGGCCGACAGGCTGTTGATCGCAGGCTTGCGGGATGAAGCAGCACCATGGCTTGCAGCCGTTGCTTTAAGAGCGGTATCAGCCATATCAGGCCTCCTTCCCGAACAGTCCGGCGGGTCGCACCAGAAGAACGATAGCCATGATAACGAAGATGACGATGCTGGAGGCTTCCGGATAGAAGACCTTGGTGAGCCCTTCGGCCAGCCCCAGCACATAGCCGGTGATGATGGCGCCGAGGATCGATCCCATGCCGCCGACAACCACCACGGCAAAAACCACGATGATGATGTTGGAGCCCATCAGCGGGCTGACCTGATAGATCGGGGCCGCCATGATGCCGGCAACGCCTGCAAGACCCGCACCCAGCGCATAGGTGAAGGTGAGAAGCAGCGGCACATTGATGCCGAAGGCTTTGACCAGTGTTGGGTTTTCGGTGGCGGCGCGCAAATAAGCGCCAAGCTTGGTCTTTTCGATCAGAAGCCAGGTGCCAAGGCAGATGATCAGCGAGGCCACGACCACCCAGGCGCGATAGTTCGGCAGGAACATGAAGCCGAGATTATGCCCGCCAGCAAGCGATGGCGGCACCGCATAGGGCTGTCCGGCAGCGCCATAATAATAGCGGAACGTGCCTTCGATCACGAGCGCCAGGCCGAAGGTGAAGAGCAGGCCATAGAGCGGATCGAGATTATAAAGCCGTGACAGCGCCACGCGCTCGACGATCGCCCCGCCGAGACCGACGATGATCGGAGCCAGAACAAGCGCTGGCCAATAGCCGATGCCAAGCCAGCTCAACAGCAGATAGCCGACAAAAGCGCCCAGCATATATTGTGCGCCATGGGCAAAATTGATGATGCGCAACAGCCCGAAGATGATGGCAAGGCCAAGGCTCAGCATGGCGTAGAACGAGCCATTGATGAGGCCAACCAGTAACTGCCCGAGAAGCGCCTGCAGGGGAATACCGAAGATCATTGTCATGTCAGACTCCCAAGGCTTCGTTCAGGGCTGCCATGCGGTCGGGCAGCTCGGCGGTCGGGAAGTTCTCCGTCACCACGCCATGATCCATGAGATAGAAGCGGTCTGCGACCTTGGCGGCAAAGCGGAAGTTCTGCTCGACCAGCAGGATGGTCATGCCGCGCTTCTTCAGTTCCACCAGCACATCGCCGATGCGCTGCACGATGACAGGCGCCAGACCTTCGGTCGGCTCGTCCAGCAGCAGCACCTTCACGCCGGTGCGCAGGATGCGCGCAATGGCCAGCATCTGCTGTTCGCCGCCCGACAGTTTGGTGCCCGGGCTGTTGCGCCGTTCATGCAGGTTCGGGAAAAGCGCGTAAATCTCGTCCAATGACATCAGGCTCTGCTCGCCTTTTGCGACGACCGGCGGCAGCAACAGGTTCTCATGCACGCTGAGCGTGGCGAAGATGCCGCGTTCTTCCGGTACGAAGCCCAGACCCGCATGGGCAATGCGGTGCAAGGGCACGCGCATGATATCCCGACCGTCCAGCGTGATCGTGCCGGTGCGCTTGCGGATGATGCCCATGATGGCGCGCAAGGTTGTCGTCTTGCCGACGCCGTTGCGGCCCAGAAGCGTGATGGTTTCGCCCGGCCAGATGTCGAGATCGACGCCATGCAGGGCATGGCTTTCGCCATACCAGGCATTCAGTCCGCGCACGGACAGGAGCGGTTGGCCTTTATTCATGTTCGGTTCCCATATAGGCGGTGCGCACGCGCTCGTCCTTCGAGACGTCGGCATAGCTGCCGGAGGCGAGGATCTCGCCGCGTTGCAGCACCGTGACATGGTGGGCGATATCGGCCACCACCTTGAGATTGTGTTCCACCATCAAAACGGCGCGATCCTTCGCGACATCGGCAATGAGGGCTGCAATGGTGTGGACGTCTTCATGGCCCATGCCGGCCATCGGCTCATCGAGCAGCAGCACTTTCGGATCGAGCGCCAGTGTGGTGGCGATTTCCAGCGCGCGCTTGCGGCCATAGGAGAGATCGGCAGCCAGTGCATGACGGGCATCGGCAAGGCCGACGCGTTCCAGAAGCTCGATTGCCTGCGCGTCCAGCCGATCCAGCGCCGAGAGCGCGCGCCAGAACTGCGTGGCAAGGCCATTCGGGCGCTGCAACGCCACCTTGACGTTTTCCAGCACAGTCAGATGCGGGAAGGTGGCCGAAATCTGGAACGAGCGCACCAGCCCCATCCGCGCCACTTTGGCCGGATCGGTTTTGGTGATCGTTTCGCCCAGAAGCGTGATCTCGCCGCTTGTCGGCTGCAAAAACTTGGTCAGGAGATTGAACACCGTCGTCTTGCCAGCCCCGTTCGGGCCGATCAGCGCATGAACACGGGCATGTTCCACATCAAGATCGACATTCTTCACCGCGTAAAAGCCGCCAAACGACTTACCTAGTCCCCGCGCCGACAAAACATGACGCCCAGAACCCTGCCGCGAATTGTCCGAACCAGACGGCCCTGCCTCACGCAGAGCCGTATCTCTCACAGTCGAAGCTTCCATCCAATCAGCCTCTTACTGCTTTACCAATGGACAGCCGC
>NZ_JBQEPD010000040.1:0-19825 GCF_052045675.1 Brucella sp. 22210 | reverse complement strand
GCGCGACGGTCAGTCTGGTCGCCCGTCGTCATGGCATTGCGCCTAACCAGCTGTTCGCGTGGCGCAAGCTTGCATCGCAGGGTGCCTTGGTTGCCACCGCAGCCGAAGAGGAGGTTGTCCCTGCCTCGGAATACCGGGCGCTTCAGGCTCAGGTGAAGGAATTACAGCGCCTTCTGGGCAAGAAGACGATGGAAGGGGAAATTCTCAAGGAGGCCCTCGAAATCGCCAACGGCCCAAAAAAACGACTGCTGCACTCAATCTCGCTGCCGAAGGACGTTTTGCGATGAAGGCGCTATGCGAGACGTTAGGCGTTGCCCGGTCGAATATCGCTGCACGCGCCACAGGCACCCTTTCCAGAGCCCGAGGGAGACCTCCGCTTCCCGACGCTGATCTGGTTGCTCAGATCAAGGCGGTCATTGAAGAAATGTCGACCTATGGTTATCGGCGCGTTCATGCCATTCTGCGGCGCAAGGCCCGTGAACAGGGGCGTTCATGGCCGAACGCCAAACGTGTTTATCGCGTGATGAAGCGGCATGATCTGCTCCTTCAGCGCCATACCGGAGCTGCCGGTGAACGCAGACACGACGGGCAAGTCACCGTCGAGCGCTCCAATACCAGATGGTGCTCCGATGGCTTCGAGATCACGTGCGACAACAAGGAAAAGGTCCGCGTTGCATTTGCGCTCGACTGCTGTGATCGGGAAGCAATCGCTCATGTGGCCACGACAGAAGGCATCAAGAGCGAAGATGTACAGGACCTTGTCATCACGGCGGTAGAAAACCGCTTCGGGCGCATCAATATGCTGGCAGAGCCCATCCAGTGGCTTACCGACAATGGTTCATGCTTCATTGCGAAAAACACCGCGTCCCTGCTCCGGGATATCGGTATGGAACAGTGCAGAACACCAGTGCGCAGCCCGCAGTCAAATGGAATGGCTGAGGCTTTCGTCAAAACATTCAAGCGCGATTATGTCCGGATCAACCCGACGCCGGACGCCGAAACTGTCATGGCTCAACTGCCATCATGGTTCGAGCACTATAACAATCTTCACCCGCACAAGGCTTTAGGATATCAATCTCCACGAGAGTTCCTGAGCCGAAATGCTCAATCCTGAAAATGTCCGGTTTTTAAGGGGCAACTCCACTTAATTACAGAATAGGCTTGCCGCCAGTGACCGCGATGGTCGCACCCGAGGTATAACTTGATAGCGGGTCGGCCAGCATGACGTAAGCAGATGCCAGTTCCGCGGGCTGGGCTGGTCGCTTCATTGGGGTCTGCTTTCCAAAGGACGCCACAGCTTCTTCCGGAAGTGTGGAGGGGATTAGTGGTGTCCATACTGGACCCGGCGCAACTGCATTGGCGCGAATGCCTTTCTCCGCCAGCAATTGAGCTAGACCTGCCGTAAAATTCTGGATAGCGCCCTTGGTTGTCGAGGCCAACAAGGTCGGGTTCGGCATGTCTGAATTGATCGAAGCTGTATTTATGATTGCCGCGCCCGGCTTCATATGGGGCAAAGCGGCCTTCGTCAAATAGAACATCGCATGGATGTTCACGCGGAAGGTCAATTCCCATTCAACGTCGCTGATATCTTCAAGCGAGGCAAAACTCGATTGGTGTGCCGCGTTGTTAACCAGAATATCGATCTGGCCAAATTCTCTCGCGGCCCGCTTCGCGATCTCCCGGCAGTTTTCTGCACGCTGAATGTCACATTTCATCAAAATAGCCTTGCGCCCCTCAGCCTCGATCAATGCAGTGGCTTCAAGCGCGTCAGCCTCTTCCTGGAGATAGGCGATAAGCACATCTGCACCTTCGCGTGCGAACGCAATTGCAACGGCCCGACCGATGCCGCTATCACCGCCCGTTATGATGGCTTTGCGGCCCTCAAGTTTCCCGGACCCTTTGTAGGATTTCTCGCCATGGTCGGGTCTTGGATTCATTCGTTCCGTCAAGCCGGGTATGGATTGACTGGGTGTATCGAAAGGTGGGGCGGGATATTGCTCATTCATGACGGGTAATCCTTCCTCAGCATAGTTGCTGCTTCGGGCCTAACCGCCGGAGACATCCTATGTTCCAATCACGTTGCAAAAGAGGCCTAAGATCAGGCCTACTGTTCCAGACCCCGTCGCCGAAAAAGTGCTTCCGCGATGACGGATAGGTCATTGTCGCGGTTGCTGAGTACAAAGCCAGCGAAGCCTTTGCTGTCGATGGCGGGGTTGACCGGCAGCGCAAAGACAAAGGGAGTCGAGCGCGTTTCAAGTGCTTCGAGAAGTGGCAGCACGGCTGCTGGTTCGAGCGCAACATCCAGTATCGCTGCGTCAACCAGATTACTTTCCAGATAACGCAAACCTTGCTCAATCGTATTGACGGGTCCGAGAATGAAAGCCCCAATGGACGCAAGCTTTTGCGCGGTTTCTTCCGATAGAAGAAAACTGTCTTCAAAAACCAGGATATGTTTGCCAGAAAATGAATGCATGGCACTATCATTTCGACTTGTCATAACAGACAGTTGGTCATGCCTTAATTCAAAACGCAAGCTATCAGCGGGTCGCGTTGCACCGTCATAACCAGTTCCTCATCAGACAATCGAGCCTGATTGCTTCCATTCATGAACCATCGACCATGTTGTGCAGTTTATGGCGGGCCCGATGCAAGCGGCTTTTGACCGTACCGATTGAGCACTCGCAAAGTTCCGCTGTGCGTTCGTAGCTTTTGCCTTCAAACACCACCAGCGAAAGTACCCGGCGATACTTGTGCGGCAGTGTTTGCAGCGCGATTTGCACATCATGTGCTTCAACAGTGTCTTCCTGGGAGGGACCTACGTTCGCAATTGGAGATACGCAATCGGAAACACCGGGCGCTTCTCTCTTCTGCAGCCGGATGCGGGTGCAAAAAGTGTTGCGCATAATAGTGAAAAGCCACGATTTGAGGGGGGAATAAGGGACGTATTTCTCCCGATTGGCGAGAGCTTTGAGAAGTGTTTCCTGAACGAGATCTTCGGCATCTTCCCTTTGTCGATAAAAAGTGCGCGAAAAAGCGCGCAGAGCGGGGATCATCTCCACAAGATCGTCAGGTTCCAACGTGTAGTCGGAATGAAGAGGGCAAGACATCAGTCTGACCTTTCCGAACCACGGTTCGGTTTGAGAATGGGGCGGCACAAGCCGCCCCCTTTGGTCATGAATTCTTGTGGCTTTTCTGTCCCGCCTTCACATGTTGCTCATGCGAGCCGCCACGTGATGAGGACTGCTGATTGTTGCCACCGCTTGCCTGCTTGCCATCATTCTTATGGCTTTGCTGACCAGCTTTTACATGCTGTTCGTGGGTGCCACCCTGGGTATGGCTTTGTGAATGACTCTGGGCCATTTTCTTTCCTTCCGGTGGTTTGGGTGTTTCAAAATGCGTTTCGTCGCGCGTGACATGAGCCTAACCCAGTCAGGCCATCGATGTTCCGCGCTATCGCTGTAACAAACTTCACGTTTGGACTCGCGCTATGGTTCACTGGCGAATTCGTCGGCCATCGTCGATCGTTCAGGAATAGCACACTGCAATAGAGCGCTTCGTGACGGACAGGTCCCAACGCGACTTCCGGTTGTTTATGCGCACGGCGTGTCATCGCGTACCGGTCGCGGAGGCAGGCGGTTGCGATTCCGTGGACGCAGGTGGCTTGCTGTCATCTACCATGAAACCCCGGCCCGGTATTTGGGAGCCGTAAAAGCCAACGGCAGCCCAGACAATGAGTGCCAGAATGAGGCTGACGATAAGGATCACGAAAACATGACGACCTTTTCGACCCTGACGGGCATCCTTGGGAGAAAGCTCCTTCATAGTGGCTGCTCCGTTCCCGGCCTATAGCCATCGACGGCGTTCCTGTTCAATCTGGTCGGATGTATAGGGAGTTCCAGAAGCGTTGAACCCTTCCCAGCCTTCATCGATATAGGCGTTGCGTCTCTTCCTTATGTCCACGCGCGCCCATTCATCGAAAATTGCTTCGGCCTTTTGTCGTTCGTTCTCGTCACAGCGAACGACGATCAGTGTGCTGCCTCGGCGAATTGCTTCTGAATAGGCTTGCGCTTCTTCCTCAGGAATGCCGCTCTCCATAAGCGCGCCGACAATTCCGGCTGCGACACCTCCGGCAGCTGCGCCACCAAGCACCCCGACCAGTGTGGCCGTGAGCCAGCCACCAGCAACAACGGGCCCGACGCCGGGTATTGCGAGCAAGCCAAGTCCTGTCAGCAATCCAGCACCACCGCCTGCGACGGCGCCAACGCCAGCCCCGGTTTCTACGCCCGTGATTGTGGATTGGTCTTCCCGCACCGCATCACCGGCATATTGTCCATTGGTATTGTTGGATATCAGACTGATATTGTCGGCCGAAATGCCAGCTTCTTCCAGCGCACGGACCGCGTCAAGCGCTTCATCGTGATTGTCGAATAGACCTGTGACATGTACCATCGTCGTCTCCTTCATTCAGTTTAGGGCTTAGCTACTTGCTTATCGGGTCGTTATGTTGCCCTGATAATCGAGCTGAACCTTAAAAGGCTGTCCGTCGCGCATCGCTTCGGCCCGCCAAATGCCATCTTCGCTGAGTTCGAGGTTCATGATTTCGGTATAGCCTTCGTCAGTTAGGCGTTGCTTTGCCTGCTCCTCGGTAAAGCTGTTCTTCCCCGGTACAGGCGCTTTTGGATTGGTTTCGCCAGGCGTTGTTACCGCAGGTGTTTGCGGCTTTTCCGACGGAGATGTTTGAGCAAATGCAGCGGATGCGAATAGAACAAGTGCAGCAGCTGCGGGATAGTGGATTGACCTTTTCATGGAATTCCTCCCTTCTGTGAGAGGTGTCCTAACCAGTAAAACGAATGAATGTTCCATAAGCAATATCGGAAGACAGCGAACGAGAAACGGCAAGGTCTAGCTTTGAATATTGAAATTTGAACCGACGCACGAATTGACGCGCTCCGAGAACCATTTCTCTGATCCAGTGCGTTAAAAGCTGATTGTAAGCCTTTAGATAAATAGCGTCCGAAAGGGCATGATCTGCTCCGCCAAGCGTTCTCACGGTGAGCGAATGTGCGTGGATGAACGCGCTTTGATAGCTTGCTATGGTCGGATGAGGCACGATTGTGTCATGTTCGGATTCAACAAGCAGCACATCGCCATGAAACTCTCTGGCCTGATGGAGCGTACGATTATCTTCTGCTCCCACCAGTGCCGAGCGATAGGCCTCGAGGTCGACCCGGTCGAGTTGTGCTTTCGGTAATTGCCAAGAACTATCGCGATAAAGGGCAGGGGCCCTGAGTGCCAGCCATCTAACGGGCCGGAACTCTGTCAAAAGCGTAGCGAGATACCCCCCATAACTACTGCCCACGACGACAATCGATCCCTCTTCGACCATCTTCAGGCTCGCCAGCCGATCATAGGCCGCAATGACATCTTCCAGATTTTCTCCCCGTGTAACTGTTTTGTTGCTGGTGATCGTATGGCCGTGACCGCGCATGTCGAAGGTTAAACAAACACAACCGAGCTCAGAAATTGATTTAGCCCGTTCGATGTCGCGTTCCTGATTGCCTGCCCAGCCATGCAGAAACAGGATACCCGGAATCGTTGTATCGGGTGAGATAACTGTGGCTTCCAGCTGATGCGGGCCCACATCGATGATTGTATCGTTACGGATCATGATAGATTTTCTCTATGCGTGCATACTTATGGAGTGGCTGGCCGGTATCGTCCGGGCCGACATAGACGATAAAGTCGTTGACCTCGAACCGGGGAGTTGCGCCGTAAGTCTCGCGCGCAATCACTTGTAGCGCGCAGATGGACCGGTCCTCGCTCATTGCTTCTAGAGCGAGAATCTCGGCGGGCGAAGCGCCGCCCACGCGCCAGGACTGTTCGAGCACGCCGCAGCAAAAGCCGTCTTCCGTTATGGGGCCAACCAGAACGTCATAGTTTTTTCGAGAGGCCACAAGCCCGAAATGCTCTCCAGCCGCCATATCGTAATGCCGTGCGCCTTCAATTATTCGGTGCGCGACGGGCATGCGCAACCGCAAGAGCAGCTCATCCCAACCTCCCCGAACCACGTAAAGTCTACTGCCAGCATAAACGCTTTCGCCCATGAGGTCGTGCGCAATTTACTGGCGGCCAAGGTAGCTCGCCGTCAGACCAGCGAGGCTGACTTTTCCGACAGAGTAAGTGGATGAATTCTCGACGTCTTCTTCAATCACCATTCCTTTTGCTATCTCGCTTTGCGAAAGCGATTGAAGAAACACGTCCAGTTCGTGGTTGTTTTCAAGGACACATTGTTTTTTACCGCCAGATGCGTAAGGGTCTTTCAGTCGGATCTTACTCTTGTCGAGCAGAAAGGCACCTGCACGTGCAGCGTGATCGTGCGAGAAAACGGAGAAGCCCGCTAGCGCTGCACCTCCCAAATCCTTGGCGAATTGCGGTTTCCAACCGGCAGGCAGCTCGTCTTCCTCGTTCCAGGCGGGGTGGGTCGCCAGTTTTGTCGTCATATACTCCTGATCAACACAGCCACCCCAAAACTGATTTGCGTCGAGTTCGGGATGGCTTTGTCTGATCAGCGAGAAAGTCGGGACGAAAAACGTCCCATCTACATCGTCGAAATTTTGCGAGGAAGGACTGAGACTGCTTCCTGACAACTTCGCCAACCGCGCTGCGAGAGCCTCGACACTGGCAACATTGTGTTTGCTGTCGGTAGTCTGGCTGACGACACAGATTTTCTCGATAACGTCCATAAAAATCAGGCGGCTTCTGCGTGACGGTTGATCGAGCTCTCAGCAAGTTGGGTCAAATCCTTGTCGGTCTGGCCTTCTTCCTGCAAGGTTTGGTCGAGTAATTTGGCCACGTCTTTGTAACCAAGCGTTTCAGCCCAGCGTTTCAACGTGCCATAACGGGTGATCTCATAATGTTCGACTGCTTGAGCTGAAGAAATCAGTCCTGCGTCCAAAGCTGGGGTATCGGAAAACTCTTCAATGATTTCTTCTCCTTCGGCAATGATGCCCTCGATGGCGTCGCACGTCTTCCCCTGGGCTCGCTTGCCGAGAATCTCGAAACATTGCTGCAAACGCTCGACATGGCTTTCTGTTTGCTCGAGATGTTTCTTGAATGCACTTTTGAGCTTTTCATCGCTCGCTGCCCGCGCCATCTTGGGCAGTGTCTTCACTATCTTGCGTTCAGCGTAATAGATGTCTTTCAGCGTATCGTAAAAGAGGTCGTCCAGTGTGCGTTGCTTTGTTCTGGCCATTTCAAGCTCTCCCAGTTTGGTTTCAAAGCTTAGTGCCGCAACATTTTCTGCGGCAGACCTGCCAAACCCGTGAGTGTGCCATTTGTTTCATCTTTTCGATAATCTTCTTAAAACAGGATGTGGCATGCCATCAAACAGGATGTGGCATGCCATCGGAGCAAGTGTGTCAGGGCAGTTTTGAATGGGTGCATGAGATGGTTCGCGGCGTCAAGACTTGGACGTGTGTTCCGGTTTTCCCTTTTGCTTCGTCGATGCCATTTTCTCGAGTTCTGTCTTGCTCATAGATTTTTCCATCTGCTTTGATGCACCGCGCAAGCTACTTTTGGCCTTGTCTCCACGCTTGGCGGCCAGCGCCGCTCCTGCGGCTTGTTGCTGTGCTTTCGATTTTGCAGGCATGTCATTTCCTCCGGCGTTGCACTTGTTGGAATGAAACGCTGCCTCCGTTAGGCACGAGCCCAAAGCGGAAATAGCTCTTCCAAACAGGAGGGCCCCAAATTTGTTCCAACGAAGTGTTTAAGTCTTTCGTTTGAAAGTCACGATGGTGTTTTCTGGGATGAGGCTATATTCGAATTGGATGCCGCGGACATATTGCTATGGCGGTCACAATACCGCTTGTGTGCAAGCCGGGACGATAAGTCGCTGATATAATTAAGGTTTCGAAGACCGCTTTGATAAAGCTTTATAATTGCGGTGGAAAGATCAGTTGCCGAATATTCGCGGTCGCATTCTTCCAACAGGTCTGCTGCCCGTGAAAAGCAACTCCTCATGAAATTGACTTCTTCCGGCTTGTAAATCCGACTTGCCTCGTTAAAAAGCGGCATATCGTTCTCCTTCGGAAAGGAAAACTATACGCTTATCGGGGGTTTTAGATACCCACCGCCTATCACTTCATATTTCGTAAGTTCGAGTTAAGGCTATTTTCGACCGCGTTGTTGGTCCCGACATTTATTTGCATCCTGACCTTGCACACATTTCGTATGCTTCCCGATCCGTGCTTTACGGTCATGCTTTTGTGGCTGAGCTGTTTTGGGTACGGGTACGTTCTCCGGCACTGACGGTGGTCGCTCGGACGCTGCGGGCGGATTGCCAGGAATTTCTGGCTCCTGGCCGCCGGTCTGGGTCGGCATACCTTGTGTCTGCGCGAATGCCATCGATGATCCTGCTATGATGACCATCGCTATAATGATCTGTTTCATCTCGATGTCCTCGCCAATGAAAGATAAAGTATGAACAGACTCCTATGAAAAATGTTCCGTTAGGCTGAGTTCATAACCGGTCCCGTGGCCGCTCGCATTTAACGAGTTCTGGATACTGATATGGAACTACATTCCTGACTGGCAATCTGGAAAGGAAGTTACATCCGACCACAAAAGTCGGGCGGAGGCAGTTCTTAGCTCTAAATCAGAATTCCCCAACCGGTCTGCCCCAGTTCAGCGCGTATCGGGTGAAACGAAGCTGACCACTGCGCGTTAACGCCCCTTTGTCGACCAGGTCCTGCAAATCGCGGGTGGCGGTGGCGCGCGACGTGCGGGTGATGGCGAGATAATTGTCCGCGCTGAGGCCACCGATAAAGCCATCCGGTCCCGCCTCGAACAGACGCGCAATGACTTTCTCCTGACGAGGATTGAACGCTCCCCTGTACCGGTCGTAGAAATGTGCCTTGGCGATGTAAAAGGCGACGCGATCCAGTGTTGTTTGTTGAGCCGTCAGCACGGTTTGGGAAAACCATACCAACCATTCGGTGACGTCGAGGGTCCGCTGATAGGTTTCCAGCTGATCGTAATAGGCCTTCCGTTGTCGTTCGATGGTAAAACTGAGCATGATCAGGCTCGGTTGCCCCAGCGATTGGGCGAGTGCTTTTTCGGCCAGTGCGCGACCAAGCCGCCCATTGCCGTCCTCGAACGGGTGAATGCTTTCGAACCACAAATGGCTGAGCCCGGCGCGGGTTAGCGCGGGGAGGGGCGTGCCGCCGGTCTGAGCGCTTGCGTTGAACCACGTTATGAATTGATGCATTTCCTCCGGTACGTGCGCTGATGGCGGCGCCTCGAAATGAATCGTCGGGCGGTCCAACTGGCCAGAGACGATCTGCATAGCGTCGGAGTGTCTGCGATAAGCACCGATGCTTTCCAGATGCCGACTGCCTGCCATCAACATGGTATGCCACCGAAACAGTGTCGCGTCATCAAGCGGCAGGGCATAGGAGCCATAAACGTCGACCGTCATTTCCGCGATGCCGTGTTCACGTGGTTGCACCGAACGCCGGTCCGTATCCAAGCCAAGCTGCCGCCGCAGTGATGACTGGACGCTCAAGCGGTCCAATGTTTCGCCTTCGATCGCGCTCGTCTTGACTGCTTCATCGCTCAAGAGTTCGATGCGCAACCGGTCGCGGTCGTCGGGATCGATGTGGCGCACAGCGCCGATGACTTCGCCGGAGGAGAGCAGAAATCGCTGTTCCAGTGCCGCGAGTGCAGACGCGTCATAGCGAAAATGCGGCCAATCAGGCTGTGTCCAGTTCCAGGGCATGAGCGATAACATCCGTTTCTATCGCTCTCAATACCATGTATTTATGAGTAATTGAAGCGGCCCCTATTGCTCACCGTCCTGATTGTGGAAAAGATGTTGCGTCCGTTATGAGCTTTATTTCAGACGCTCGAGGCTTTTGATCCAGCCCCGTACGCGGAGACTTTAAGAAGCCTTCGTCTGCAGAAGGCGTGAAACGCTCAGCGCAGGTCTAGGCTCGCCGTCAGGCTGACCCTCCCAGATGCTCTCGCATCCAGCGGGTTTCCTCGGTAGCACTTCGCCCGAAATGTTTACGAAAATCGCGGCTGAACTGGGCGGCACTGGCATAGCCGACTTCGGCTGCAACGCTGGCGACTGAGCCACGGTTGGATGCGATCATCAATCGCGCTTCGTGCAGTCGCATGGCCTTGACGTAGCGGACTGGTGATGTACCGGTGAAGGCCTTGAAATGGGCGTGATAGGAAGGAACACTCATACAGGCCTCTGCTGCTAATTCCGGGACGGAAACGCCTGTTGTGAATGATGCACGAATACGTGCAAGGCTATCCACGATCCGGCCGGCAGGGCCCCGTTGACGCAGGGCGGCCTGAAGAGCGCCCCCCTGAGGCCCGACGAGGACCAAGTAATGCAGTTCCCGAATAATGCCGGGTCCGAGGATCACGCATTCCTGCGGGTCCGCAAGCGCGCTCATGGTTCTGCACAAGAGATTTCGCAATTTCGGAGACAACGGGCTTGAGACAAGACTCCGAGCCTGCTCTCGCGTCGTGTTTCTACCGTTCTCAAGCATCATAGCGATCTCGGCAGCCAAATGCAGGTCGAATTCCACGTAGAGCGCGAGCAGTGGCATTTCGGGACTGGCTTGCGACGCCATGCGGAACGGCACTTGAACCGATACGCCAAGATAGTGATCAGCATCGTAGCGATAGATTTGTCCATCCAGGAAGCCCTGTTTCGCGCCTTGCAGCACAAAGACCGCACCAGGTCGATAGAGAACTGGCACATCCTCCAGAACGGCTTCAGACCGTAAGATACGTATGCCATCCAAGGCCGTAGGGTTGTAACCGGGGTGCGGTGCTAGTTTGGACGCCTGCCAGGCTAGTTCGTCAGGTTTCATAGGATCGTTCAACTATAACAGAGGATCCGCGCTGTTTGACGGGTTCGCTTCAGATTATTTTACAATCCATCGAAACGCACAAGCAAGGCCCAATCATGACAGCCAAGACATTCTTCATTACCGGTGCCAATTCGGGCTTCGGGTTTGCCATTGCCAGGGCAGCGCTGCGGGCGGGACACAATGTGATCGGCACCGTCCGTTCCGAACAAGCACGCAGCTCCCTGCTCGAGCAACTTCCAAACGCCCATGTAGTATTATGCGACATCACCGAATTTGAACGCATTGAGGGGATCGTTCAAAGAGCCGAGGCCGATTTCGGACCGGTTGACGTGCTGATCAACAATGCCGGTTACGAGCACGAGGGGGTGCTGGAGGAATCCCCGTTGTCCGAGATGCAGCGTCAGTTCGACGTGAATGTTTTTGGCGCCGTCGCTGTGGCCAAGGCGTTCTTGCCCCAATTCCGCCAGAGGCGTTCGGGATTTGTGGTCAATGTAACCTCGATGGGTGGCCTTATCACAATGCCGGGGATTGCTTATTACTGTGGCAGCAAGTTTGCGCTACAGGGTATTTCCGAAGTCATGCGTACCGAGATGGCCCCATTTGGGGTGCACGTCACCGCGCTTTGTCCAGGCTCTTTCCGCACCGACTGGGCGGGGCGCTCCATGGTACGCACAGAGCGCTCGATCGGCGAGTACGACAGGCTCTTTGATCCGATCCGCGAAGCGCGGCAAGAAAAGCACGGCGCACAGCTCGGTGACCCGGAAAAGCTTGCTGAAGCAGTCTTGTCTCTCGTGATGTCCGAGAATCCTCCGCCACAACTGCTTTTGGGCAGCGACGCACTAGGTCTTGTTCGCAATCGGCTTCACGCGATGCTCCGCGAGATCGACGACTGGGAAGCACTCACCCGTTCCACGGACGGCTAACAAATCCATTAGGTAGGCCGCCGCAAGCCCAGTCCCAAACTTCTATAAGTTTTGGGTTGGGGCTTGCGGATAGCATCTACGTTGCGAGTTGGTTAGGATATGAAACTTGACGCTTTGTTCGTCGTGGGGTGGCCCGCTTTGGGAGATCGAGTGTCGGAAAGAGTGGTCAGCAGATCAGCAGCATACCGATTACGCTAAATGAAGTGTTGCCATATCGTGCTGACCCTCCAGGGCTTGGCTCAGATTCCAACCGGGATTCTAGCGATCACTTTTATCTCGAAATCGAAGCCGGCGAGCCAGTTCACACCAATCGCGGTCCAGTTCGGATAGGGTGGCTGCGAGAAGACTTCGCTCTTCACCGCCATGATCGTTTCGAATTGATTTTCGGGATCGGTATGGAAAGTTGTTACGTCGACGATGTCATCAAAGGTGCAACCGCCTGCTGCCAGTGTTGCTTCCAGATTGGAAAAGGCCAGCCGGACCTGCTTGGCGAAGTCTGGTTCCGGCGAGCCATCGGCACGGCTTCCCACTTGGCCGGAAACGAACAAAAGATCGCCGGACGCGATGGCAGCGGAGTAACCGTGGGCCTCGTAGAGGGCATGGCGGTTCATCGGAAAAACAGCATTGCGTTTAATCATGGTAGCAACCTTCCTGGAAACTGAGCGCCCGGATGATGACGATCATTGCGGCATCCGCCGGGGCACCTCATATGTCAAGGAAATTGCGTTCCCAATGTGAACGAGAGGCACGTTTGCCTCCACGTCACCGCATGGAATTCAAGAAAGAGGACCGTGTCAGATTGGTTCCCGGTGTTGGTCGACCCGTGTCAAGCCAAGTCGTCCCTTTGCGACCGATGGCAAATCACTTATGCGGTCGTCCGCTTTGCGCCTCCAATCCGGACATTAGCGTTGGATTCTCACGCTTTCCAAAGCAGTCTGTCCGCTTATCCTGCTTTCAACGGCCGCGAAGGGGTGGGAAGTGGACTGGCGGCTCTTATTAGATCCGAACGCAAAGCGGCAATATGGAGCGCCCTCGGAAGGTAGTGGAGCCGCGAAGGTTGCAAGCCAGTTGAAGCTTGACTTGACTACTGCTTTCGCTGATCTTCGCTGCATGGTCGAAAAGGACATCCATATTGTCTCCCGCTTGGCCGGCATCTTGTTAGCGAGATGTCGGGGCGTAGCGCGCGCGACCTGATCAAGCGACATGCCAATACCGGCCTCGCCCTTCCGGACGAGGTTTTTCGACTTGGCTCGTGCCTCGTCCAATCTTTCAAAGGAATTGAACATGGCACAAAATATCTACGACGATCCCAAATTCTTCGCTGGCTATAGTCAGCTGCCGAGACAAATTCACGGGTTGGAGGGCGCTCCAGAATGGAACGCCATCAAGGCTATGCTGCCTACACTGCAAGGTCGCCGCATTGCCGATCTGGGCTGTGGCTTCGGCTGGGCATCTCGTTGGATGCGCCAGAACGGCGCCACTTCGGTAACGGGATATGACCTCTCAAGAAACATGATCCGTCGCGCGCGCGCGGATACAGATGACGATGAAATCAGCTATCAAATTGCCGACTTGGATACGCTCGAACTTCCTGCCCATTCCTTCGAGCTCGTCTATAGCGCTCTGACTTTTCATTATGTCGAGGATTTCGACCGCCTCGTCGCAATGATTCATCGCGCCTTGGTACCGGATGGGGTCCTGGTGTTTACAATCGAACATCCGATCTTCATGGCCGCGCCACTCCCTCAATGGATCGACAACGGCACAGACCAAAAGACATGGCCGGTCAGTGGATACTCGATTGAGGGGGAGCGTCGCACCAACTGGTTTGCCGATGGAGTTCTGAAATACCACAGGACTATCGGAACCACACTGAACACTCTCATTGGTAACGGGTTCCAAATCGACCGGGTGGAGGAATTCGCGCCGACGTCAGACCAAATACGGGATAATCCATGGCTCATCGAAGAACTTGAGCGCCCAATGATGCTCTTAATCGCGGCTCACAGGACCTAATCGAGTGGTGGGCTGTCGCTGCAAGGCAACAGCCCGCCATTATGCAGCGTCGGCTTTCGGGTGCTCTCCGAGATGTTCGAAATGCCCGCAATGGGGTCGCAAGCGGTCTTAAATGACCATAGCGCGCGGCGTCAGCAGTCTCATGGGCGACAACCGAAACCGGATTTTCCGCTCCGGGCCTCTTAGCTGTCATTCCTTAAATGGCCCAAAAGCTGCCTGTCGGTAAGGCGCCCCAAAGCGCTCATTGCTGGTAACGCACAAATCTGCATTCTACGGCCGTCGCAAGAGTCAGTAACAGAACGATAGACCTCATTGGGACTTTCGCGAAAATAGCACGTGCCGCTTTCAAGGCATGGAGAGGGCCGACTGTCCTTCCTTAATGATCCACTTCGCGAACACCTGTATGGGCCCCTCACTCAATTGGATCGGCTCTGGCAGGATAAGGCAGAAGGTCTTGGAGATTGACACGCCATCGGGCCAGGGCGCGACCAAGCGGCCCTCTGCCAACTCGGTCTCGACATAGAGGCGGGGCACCAACGCAACGCCGAGACCGGCCAACGCGGCTTCGATTTGCATGGAGTGAAGCTCGTAACGGGCGCCCACCGCGGGATTGGTCAGCACGATCCCGGTTTCCTGCGCATAGCTTTGCCAGGCATCCGGGTTCTGGCGTCTATGAAGGCGCGGCAATTGATCTAAGGATACTGGGCCTTCGCTTCCGCCCAGAAGCCCCGGGTTGCAGACTGGCACCAGAGTCTCGTGCAACAGGCGGTGCATTCTCATTCCTGTCCAGGCAGGGTGCTCGAAATGGATAGCCGCATCGAAGCCGCTTCCGGCAAGCACAAAAGGCTCCATCCGTTCTGCAAGATGCACGGTGATGTTTGGGTGCATTTCACGAAACCGCGCCAGCCTTGGAATAAGCCAGCGCGTGGCAAAGGTTGGGATAGTGGCGATGTCGAGGCTCACGCCGTCGCTGGGCTGCCCCATCAGATACTGGCTGTCCCGTTCCAATCGGTCGAGTGTCTCGCGAACCTGAAGCGCATAACGCTTTCCATTTGGCAGAAGCCGAACGCGATTGCCGACGCGCTGGAACAGCGTGACGCCGAGGAATGCTTCCAGTCGGCCGATCTGCCGGCTGATCGCCCCTTCGGTCAGGGCCAGTTCGTCGGCCGCACGTGCGAAGCTGCCGTGGCGCGAAGCAGCCTCGAACGCCATGAGTGCGGAGTTGCTGGGAATCTTACGGCGCATGGACGGCCTCCGGGAGAATGTTTTGGCGTTTGCTTCACTGCCACAATGATATTTGGTCACCGAAGCATGATGCAATATAGATATATATGCTCGTATCGGCGGATTATCATGAGAAAATATCAATTTGAAACGAAGCCGTGAGGCCCGCGCTTGCGGTCGAAGGTGATGCGACGATGATCTATACGGTGGAATGTAGCTTTGCCGATCCGGCAAGCGAAGCGGAATGGAACGACTTTTACAGCCTGGACAAGCTGCCAGCCCTCATTTCGGTGAGCGGCTTCCATACCTCGCAGCGTTTCAAGGCGTTGAGCCGTGGCTGCCCCGTCTATCTCGCCCTTCATTCGATTGATGGCCTCGATATTCTGACGGGGGAGGAATACCGGCAGAAGGGCGGCGGCAATTTCGCGCGCTGGCAACAGAACATCATCGAGTGGCACCGGAATCTCTACGATGGCATCGAGCGCGCGCCGGCTATTGGGGAGGGGGAATATCTGGCGTCAAGCGCGGTTGGCCCAGAGCCGCTGATCCGGCTAGGCCTCACCCCTTATGCGATGCACGGGGTCGCTATGGAGAAGTTTCCCAAACACCGTTGGCTTGCCAAGGTGGAGCCCGGTAATGCGCCTGACATCAATCGTCTGCCGGAAGGCGTCCATGTCTATACGCCGATGACAGCGCAGTTGACGAATGATGGTAACGCCGCTGCCGTGAAGGCAGGCTGACCTTCATGCCGAACGTCACGATCTACATTCCCGCCGACAGGATGCCGCCGGACGAAGCACTTGTTGACCTCACGGAGCGATGCACAGACCTTTGCACCGGTATTCTTCGGGCCGCGTTGGAGAATGTGCATATCGTCTATGTCGCTATTCGGCACGGTCGGGGTCACCCGGCCTTCGCAGAAATCCAATATCGCTTTGAGCCCTTTCGGACGCCGCGGATCATGGACCGGTTCATGGAAGAACTGGACGACGCCATCCGGCGTAACACGGGCCTCATCCCGCGCATCCGTTGCTTTGGCAATGAAGCGTCGAACATCCACGCACGAAATTGAGCTGACGCTTGGAGAAGAACCATGTCTTTTCTTGCACTACCCACCCAGGTCGGAGACCTGACGATCACCGCCGTCAGTGACGGGTATCTCCATGCCAGTTTCGATTTCCTTGCGAACATCAACCCGGCTGACGCCTCCCGCCTGCAGGAAAAAGCAGGGATAGCGGATCATACCTCGATCCATATTAATTGCTATCTGGTGCGCGGATGCGGCCGAACGGTTCTGATTGACGCGGGTGCGGGCGGTTTCAAGCAATGGGGCGGCCAATTGACGGCCAATCTGCTGTGCGCCGGCGTCGAACCTTCAGAGATTGACGCGATCCTTTTGACGCACGCCCATCCCGATCATGTCGGGGGTCTGATGGACGCTTCAGAAGAAGCCGTCTTTCCAAACGCGGAGCTTCTCGTCCACTATCGGGAAGTCGCGTTCTGGCAGGATGACAGCAATCTGAACCGCGCGCCCGAACGCGCCCGTGGTAACTTCCTTGTGGCCCGTCAGGCATTCGATGGCTATCGCGAGCGTCTGCGCACCTTCGATGCCGGTGAGGTGCTTCCTGGTATGACGGCGGTTCCGCTTCCGGGTCACACTGCCGGACACACTGGCTATCGCCTCGAATCCGGTGGTCAGAATTTGCTGGTCTGGGGAGATATTGTCCATTTTCCCGAGATTCAGATTCCGCGCCCCGAAGTGTCGATAGCATTCGATCAGGATGCGCATCTAGCCGCCGAGACGCAAGGAAGGCTTCTTGATCTCGCCAGTTCGGAACACCTGCTGATCGCCGGGATGCATCTGGCTGAACGCGGTTTCGCTCAAATTGAGCGAATAGGTGGAAATTACGGCATCAGGTATATGGGATATTCGCAAACCCCCTGATTATCGGTGCGAAATCACCCTTACCGAACGTCTAGGGAAATCCTTGTCGCAATACGCACTCGCAAAATCTGCCTTCAACGACCGCTTTTTGCTGCTGACAATGTCCGCTAAGGGCCTCAAAGCTGCTTGTCGGTAAGGCGCCCAATGTCGGACGTTCGAGCTTCCGAAAAGTTTTCTGAAAGCAGTCGTTTCTCTTTTCAAACTACTAGCGACTGGGAAGGGGTGGCAAGCGGACGATCTGCACTGGTAGTCAAGTCCGAAAATGCGGACACTCGAAATGCTATAACCTTCGTGACTTAAATGACCCATCTCCACGACCGACATTGTCCTCGCGCCATTGGCTTGGGGTGACGCCTTCCCATTCGCGGAAGGCGCGATAGAATGAGCTGGTGTCTTGATAACCGAGCAGATAAGCGATTTCCTCAGTGCCATTGACACCGCTTACCAGCATGTCACGACCCAGTTCCTGCCGCGAGGCTTCCAGCAGGTGCCGGAATGAGGTGCTCGCCTCGGCAATGCGCCTTTGGAGAGTTCGCTCGCTGAACCCCAGCGCGTCCGCCACATCGGCCAGTTCCGGCTTGCCGCTGGCCAGCCTACGCTTGAGCACGATCTTGACCTGTTCGGGCAAGGAGCTTTGCGCGTCGATCTCGTTTAACGCACTGGATAATGCCGGTGTCAGAATGGCCAGTAGCTCGGGATTGTGCCCGGCAAAGGGGCGGTCGAGATCGGCAGCATCGAGGACCAGGACATTGCGCGGTGAGTTGAAGATGACCGGGGCGGCGAAATAGTCCCGATGAGCTTGGCTCAGCGGCCCGGAGCGGGTCATCTCCACCCGGATCGGCTCGATATGCCGGCCGGTGCCGCGTCGTCCCAGCTCCAGTATGGCGGCAAAGGTCACATCGGCTGCTGCATCCGGCTCCAGTTCGACGGCATGGATCCAGTCCACCAAAACCTGCGCTTCGCGGCCTTTTTCGACGAGAGTGAGTTCCTCGGGCGTGCAGAGCCGCTTGAACCGGGCCAGACGCACAAGACCATCGCGAAAATCCCTGGCGAAGAAGGCCGACATAGTGGCTGGCGGATGCACGGATGTGTCGGTCTCGATGGTCAGAGTCAGGCCGATCGCTGGATCACCGGTCAGCTCTTCAAGGGCACGCCAGAGCGCAAAGTATTGTGCCGTCGTCACCCAAGCGTCGTCTGAGACGTGCAATGTCACCGGCAGCTTTGCCTGTCGGAGCAATGCGGCGGGCGGGATGCGGGCGCGCTCGACAGCGCGCCAGAAGGCCTGGGGAAGCTTGCACTTGTCGACAGGGAACCTGGACATGGTAACCTCCGCTTTTCTCTTACATCTGGCTCTTGATCATACGGTCGAAAATGCGGTCACCGAGCCATTTGCGGATCCAGATCATCGGCTTGGCATAAGCGCCGACCACATAGCGGGTCTTCGGCCGCGATGATGCTATGGCCTTGGAGACAGTTTCTGCGATGACGTCCGGGTTGGTGCCGCGATTGTGGCCGTAGCTGGACTGCATCGACTTGACCACGCCGTTAGCGATCTTTTCATAGGGGCCGTTCTTGGAGCGCTCGGCAATACCCTGCTGTCCGGCATCGCCAAAACCGGTTTCGATCAGGCCGGGCTCGATGATGACAACGCGGATACCGAATGGCTCGACCTCAAGGCGCAGGCTGTCCGACCAGCCTTCCAGCGCATGTTTTGTTGCATGATACCAAGCCCCGAGCACGGTGTAGATCTTGCCGCCCATGGACGTTATGTTGACGATGGTGCCGGCTTTCTTCTCGCGCATGGCGGGCAGGAGCAGCTGCGTCAGGCGCGCGGCGCCGAACATGTTGACCTCGAACTGGTAACGAGCTTCATCGAGCGGGATTTCTTCCACCGGTCCATAAAGGCCGAACCCGGCATTGTTGACGAGAACATCGACGCCGCCGGTCTGGGCCAGAATGGTTTCGACGCCCGCCACGATCTCTTCGTCCTTCGAGACGTCGATGCGCAGTGGCTGAGCACCGAGGTCGGCGAGGTCCGCCATTTTGTCGACACTGCGCGCCGAAACATAAACCTGATAGCCATCGTTGATCAGGCGCCTTGCAATAGACTTGCCCATGCCCGACGATGCGCCGGTGACCAGAGCCGTCTTCTTTCCTTTGGTGAACATCTCAGCCTCGCTGTGTTTCGATGAACAAAAGGTCGGCTAGGGAAGGCGACAATACACTATCGTAGTGCGCCAGCACGATAGCAAATTACGCCAAAATGTTCGCAATCTCCTCAATTGCCATTGTGCCGGCTATCGGCAAATACAGATTGCTCCAATAACGGCCGCAATGGCGTAGGAAACAGTCATAAATGCCAATCACGCACCGTGTCAGCAATCTCTTGGTCGGCTCCGAAACCGGACCGACCGCATCTGGCCTTTGGCTGACTTTCGATTGGACAGGCGCCGAACGGCTATTCGTCTGTCACTCCTCGTGCGACCGTCAGCGCTCCGGCTAAGGCGGTCGCTGTCAGTATGATGGCAAACAAAGTCGCCCCCGCAGAAAGCCCCGCTTTGTCGATGACGAAGCCTGTTGCAACGGGCATCAAGCCTGCAGGAATGTAACCGCCGATATTGAGAACAGCATTCGCCTCAGCTCGATTATTGCCGGGGACATTCAGACTGATTAGTGTCAGTCCGCCCAGCTGACCAAGTCCTTGACCACAGCCCGCGAGAACTGCCGCACAAACTAGGCCGTGCACTCATAAATAGGCTAGCTATTTGAATGGATTGGTTATTGAAAGGCCTCGGATTTGGAGGTCTTTGATGTCACGTCGCCGCTATGAA
>NZ_JBQEPD010000039.1:0-20767 GCF_052045675.1 Brucella sp. 22210 | reverse complement strand
ACAACCAGGATCACCTGATCCGGCTCGGAGCCCGGAGCGGTCGAGATATTGACCGTCTGGAAGAAATCCAGAGCTTCAAGACGACGCTTGGCGCGCTGCACCATGACCTGATTGAAGGCATCGCCTTCGTTCATGTCGAACTCACGACGAATCACGTAGTCGCGCGTCTTGTCGTTGCCGCGGATTTCAATGCGCTGAATGTAAGCGCGCGGACCCTGATCGACACTGTAAACGACCGAGATCGTGCGGTTTTCGAAGTTACGATCGCCGCGCGGCTCAACCTTGGCAAAAGCATAACCGCTACCGGCAACGCTTTCGGTCACAGCCAGAACGGAATCTTCAACTTCCTTGGCGCTATAAGCGCGACCCGAACGGGTCTTCACGAGACCGCCGAGCGCGTTGGTATCAACGCCATCAACGGTGCTTTCAACGCTCACATCACCAAAGGTATAACGCTGACCTTCATCGACCGTGATGGTGATCGTGTATTCATTGGTCGACGGATCAAGAACCGCATTCGACGAAACAACGCGGAAATCCGCGTAGCCGCGATTGTAATAGAAGCGACGCAGCGTTTCTTCGTCAGCCTGCAAACGGCCTTCGTCGTAAACGTCATTACGGGTCAGCCACGACAGCGGGTTCGAACGCTTGGTGGAGATGACATCGCGCAGACGACGGCCGCTATAGGCCTGATTGCCGACGAATTCGATATTGGAAATCTTGGTGCGCGAGCCTTCGTTGACTTCATAGACAACGTTGACGCGACCCTGACCGAGATCGACGGTGCGTGCATTCACGGTCGCATCGCTGCGTCCGATATGTGCATAGGCAGCCTTGATGGCTTCCTTGTCCGATTCCATCGTCGCCGCATCGTAAGGCGAACGCGGCTTCAGCTGGACGGCGCGCGTCAGATCAGGATCCTTGATCTTCTTGTTGCCCTGGAACAGGACATTATTGACCACGGAACGTTCGTTCACGGTCACGACGAGCGTGCTGCCGGACTGATTGATGCGAACATCCGAAAACAGGCCCATGGCGAAAAGACGCTTCACCGCAGCATCAATATCAGCGCTGGTGAAGGCCTTACCCGGACGAATGTCGATATTGTCGCGAATGGACTGCGCATCAACACGCGTATTGCCGCGAACGTCGATACGGCTCACAACGGCAGCTTCCGCGACATTCACGGATGCCAGCGAGAGCGCTGCAGTACCCGAAGCCACTAGAGCCACCGACATGGCGAGCGCAGAGGCCGCATCGAAGAAACGAGATACTCCAGACATATACGCGTGCACTTTCATTGCGACTGTTCATTATAAAGCCGACTAGGGAGACTCTAATGGAAGGGTTGTCATACGAAAGGCACTGACGAACAATCAGAAATTTGTAACAAGAATTTTCTGGATATTTCTACGCCTACATCGTCTGCGCCAGCCTTTTGCATTGATCACGCAAAAGGCACCAATAATCATGCGAAAATGATCCATTCGCTCGCGGCTTTGATTTTCTAGGCCATGTTGACAAAGTGCGGCATCCATATTTTGACGGCGGCGATGGCTAGGAATGCCTCGAAAGATTTTCTGGTTTTGTCGTATCGAGTGGCAATGCGACGAAATTGCTTTAACCTATTGAACATACTCTCGATGCGGTTGCGATCCTTGTAGGCCTGAAAGTCGCAAGCGGGAGGGTTTTTCCGGTTCGCTTTGGGCGGAATAACGGGCGTTATGCCACTCCACAGCAGGGCGTTCCGAATGTTGTCGCCATCATAGCCTCTATCGGCGAGCAACAGTCTGGGCTTTTTCACAGGAATGGACATCAAGTCTTCAACTGCATTGTAATCTGAAGCCTCTCCGCCTGTCAGAACGAAGCCAAGAGGGCGTCCCTGACCGTCTGTACGGGCGTGGACTTTTGTCGTAAAGCCGCCGCGTGATCGACCAAAAGCCTCCTTATAAGGGTTATGTCGCAAATTTTTCATCAGGTTAAAAGCGGCATGATCTTCAGATGCAATTACGCTGCAAGCTTCGCAAAGACCTCGAATGGCGAGCGGTTGTCATTGGCAAATTGGTTCTTGCGGATCATATGTGCCACTTCGATGCCCGCGATTGTCGCTGAGGCTGAATGAAATGCCTTGAAGCCCAGCATGTGTTTGGTAATTCGCTTGATAAACCGGTGATCCTGCTCAAGGATGTTGTTGAGATATTTAACCTGCAGGATTTCAATTATCTTGCTGTGACCGGTGAGTTTCAGGATTGTGTTTACAGCTTGTTCTCCGGCCAGATTGGCTCCGCTTTTATCAATGACAATTTTGTCTGGAACATCGTTGGCTGCGATGGCTTTCTTGAAGAAACGCCGTGCAGCACCGAGATTTCGGCGTTCGGCGAGCATGAAATCAAGCGTTTGTCCGTCACGATCAACGGCTCGGTACAGATAGGTCCATTGACCACGAACCTTGATATAGGTCTCGTCAACACGCCATGACGCAAGCGTTCGACGTTTACGCTTCTGTGCCTGATCTGCGATCTGTGGCGCGTAACGGACAACCCAACGGTTCAATGTTGCATGGTCAACGTTCACACCACGTTCGGCCATAATTTCCTGCAGGTCACGATAGGAACCGGGATAGCGCACGTAGAAGAAAACGGCGTAAAGGATGACACTTTTAGGAAAATGAGCCCCTTTGAAATCGATTGCCATACCCTGTCACCTCACTCAATTATGCGCTCCGAAGGGACAGTAGCGCAACAGAAGTGAAAATTTCGCGACAGAACCCTCCGTTGGCAGTCCGCCATCTTTCTAACAGATCAGCATTGGCGACGGTTGGTCCGCCATCGAACCCGCATGCGAAGTGCCAAAGGTTAAGTGGTCAAGCGAAAGCTGTTCAAGAGTGTGCCGGTGCAGACCGACGTGAATGGCAGCTTTCGGGGCCACCTATCGGAGGGCGGAATGGCGGATTAGAAAGCGCGTTGTCGCCATTGGTTTACGATCCGCGGGTGGACCATTTTGCGAGTTCGTAGCGCAGTTCACGCTACGTTCGACTTTAGTGCAGGATTTTGAACTGCTCTTGTTCCGTCCCCTGATTGCTAGAACGACCGCTTTGAAGATCGCGTGCGTGCTACGTAAATGTCAGCAATCGGGGCGCGCAGCCGACAATTACCAAACAAGATCATACGATTATGCTTTTAGTATGATTGTGTGCACGGCCGCAGCTTGCACCGCTTTTGGCGAATAGACGAGCGGACGATGGTTTCCGTCGCGCCAGTTGGCGTGAAGGTCCTGATAATGCAATGCGTTCGGAATGCCCGACTGTCCGGGATTATTGACAAATAGGCTGTTATCCCAATCCCCGACATCGATTACCATGCGGACAGACGGTCCGGCCAGAACGGAAAAATCCGCCAGACGGTAGTTGGCATAGTTGAGTGTCGAACTGCTTCCGCCAAGACCGATGGGTGCCAGAGACCAGTTTTCTTTAGTCAGCGCTTGCAACGGGTGCTGCAAATACAGCTTGTGGATTTGTCCCCATGACCAGTGCTCAGGATCAGCACCCATCAGGGTTTCGCATTCCACCCAGCCGTCATTGAGGCTTTGGATGATGCGCTCAACCATCTGCTCATCGGCTTGTGTTCCTTCCAGCCACGTCACGACGCTCGGCGCATCAAACGGCATAAGCAGCGGAACAATCTGAGGGGTTGCACCCTCCATTCGGGCGGCAAGCGGGCCGAGATGTTTGCTGAACCAAATCTCGAAAAACGCAGCGCTCGCAGACCGAGCTGCGAGACCGCCATCCCAGTCTCGAAGCAGTGGCCAGAGCCGCGACGCAGTCACCGCTGGCATGGCCGACAAACAGGCGCACACGCGCGCGGCAATCGGTGAAAAAGTCGAGCATTGCAGGCGCGCGCAATCCGCAAGCGAAATTGGCTCCATTCGTGACAGTTCGTTATGAAGCGTATTATGCCTGCTGCTGTCGAGCCACTCGTAGCCAATGGCTGGATTCGAACGCGACCAGTCGTCGGGCAAATTCATCGCATTGGCCGTCGCCACGAAACCGCGAGCGGGGTTGATCTCTTGAGGACCGGCTTGCGGCGGCAAATATCCGTCCCACTCATAACGCCCATCGCCCGGCACAGGGAGAAGCCCGTCCCAATTGTTGCGAACGGGCGTCGCTCCGGATGGTTTCCACGCGATCGTGTTGCACGTATCGGCAAAGATATGATTGACGGATGGACACCCCCATCCCGCCAGTGCATCCGCATAGTCCGCATAGCTGGTTGCACGCATTACCGAAAGACTGGCCATATAGGGCGCCATACCCGGATCCATCCAGACGGTGCGCAATGCAAAGGCACGATTGCTTTCAGCATCCTGATAGAGAAGAGGGCCGTGGCGGGTGAATTTCAGCGCAACCGTTTGATCAGGATAGCCCTTGACGGAAATCGGTTCTTCTATCGTCTTGACGGGTTCCCAGTCCTTGACATAGGCATAAAGATCGGGGGTGCTTTCCTTTGTTCGATAGACATAGATATCTTCCTGATCCACGCCGAAAATGGTCAACCCAAAAGCAGCAGTGCCGTTGTGGCCCATTGATATGCCGGGCACCATCGGTTCACCGGCACCGATGACGTCCAGTCCCGGCATGGAAAGGTGCACGACATAGCGGATCGACGGTAAAACATGTGTGCGATGCGGGTCGAGAGCTAGGATTGGTCGACCTGTACTGGTTTTCTCCGCGGATATAGCCCAGTTGTTGGAGCCTTCTTCGAAAGAGGCCCTGACGATTTCACCAGACGAGGTAATCGTGGTCCAGAGGCCAGCCTCCTCAAGTGTGGCTGCAAGCCGATCCCTGGAGAAGGTCGCCGGGCTGACGGCGAGATTGAAATCACGCAGAACGCGATCCGTCATGACCGCTGGATCGAAC
Organism: Brucella sp. 22210; assembly: GCF_052045675.1. Lineage (NCBI taxonomy): Bacteria > Pseudomonadati > Pseudomonadota > Alphaproteobacteria > Hyphomicrobiales > Brucellaceae > Brucella > Brucella sp. 22210. Next base: position 15,852 of record NZ_JBQEPD010000039.1, on the reverse strand, counting down.
CCGTCAACCGGTTGCGGGACGACGCCATGCGACAATTCTTTTCGCAACTGATCGAGCTTGCCGCCAAGTTCGTTTCCGGCGGCTGCCATCACTTTTGATCGTAGAAGTTCGGATGATGCATTGCGCGTGAGCGAGTGAGTTCGTACGCGCACGACATCTTCCGGCCTCCAGCGATCTGGTCGGTGACCAAGCAACAGAAATTCAGGAGGAAGCGCTATCGATCCCGCATCGCAGGCATCGACATAGGCATTGATGCCATGGGCAAATGCGGTGCAGATTTCTTCCGAATCCGGTCCATAAGCTTTCCATTCGGGAGCCATGTCGCCGCGATAGAGCAGCAGCCTTGCGGCCCTGTCCTGTTCAAGGTAACCGGGACCGAAGTCGCGCGCCAGCAGGCCGAGACCGCGCTTGCGCGCGATATCAATCTGCCAGAGGCGATCGCGTGCGGCGTTCCAACCCTGTGCAAAGAAAAGATCATGAAGGTTGTTGGCTCGAATATGAGCAACACCCCATTGATCCACCGTGATGGTGACGTTCTCTTTCAGGCCCGTAATCTGATGGGCATCAAATTTCATCTCATCCGACTTTGCATTGAACATCGCCGCACCTGCCACGCTTTATTCAAGCCCGAGGAAAAGGCCCGCATGAAGGCGGGCGCGTTCAATCAGACTGTCCTCAAAGATATGCTCGCCCAAAGTATGCAGCCCTTCGCCGCGCACACCGATGGAATCGAGCGTCGGTATGCCGAGCGCGCCAGTGAAATTACCATCAGACCCACCGCCCGAACTCTGTGCCGTCATCGTAAAGCCGATCTCCTTGGCAATGTCATTGGCGTAGTCGAAGAGCTTCATATCCTGCGGCTGCGCATTTTCCCAAACCGGGCGTGTCACACCGCGTGTCACGATAAACTCGACATCGTCTTTCACGCCGGCAAGCGACATGATCCGTGCAACACCGTCTTCGAGATCCTTCCGGGTTTTGGCCATGCTGAGCGCTTCGGCCTTGCAATTTGAGGAAACGCAATTGACCCACTGTCCGGCCTGAATGACACCGACGGAGAAAGTGCAGTCGTCGGTCGTCAGAGCTTCGATATCGATGATCTTTTCCGCCATGCGGCGGATGGCGGAACGGCCTTCCGCCAAAAGCCAGCCGGCATGGCTGGGTCGTCCGACCGTCTCGAGATTATAGCGTGCAATTGCATAGCGCCCCACCACAGCGCCACCATCGCGCCGCGCCGGTTCGGGCACCAGAACATATTTGTTCTTGAGCGCCTCCTGTTCGATCAGGCCGCGCGTCGAAGGTGTGCCGACTTCTTCGTCGGGTGTCAGCAGGAACGTAACGGGCAGTTTTGTCGTCAGCCCCGAGCGAACGATCTGGCGCATGGCTTCAAGAGCGACGAAATTGCCACCCTTCATATCCTGAATGCCGGGACCATAAATCTTGCCGCCTTCGCGGCGATAGGGGTTCACATCGATGACGCCGAGCGGATGCACGGTATCAAGATGGCCTGACACCAGAACGCCCGGCTTGCCCTGATCCGTATGCGGAAAGCGTGCGCGTAAAGAGCCCCCAAATCCCATGCGTCCGGGAATGAATTCGATGCTCGCACCAGCGGCTGCAAAATCATAAGCCGCAGCATCCACCATGCGGTTTACGGCCGCCGCATCGAAGGTCGGGCTTTCCGTCTCGATCCATGGGCGCAGGCGCGCAATCATATCGTCGAGATCAAACGGCAGTTCATGCGTACTCATGCAGCTAATTCCTTATTCACTGGCAGGCGAGTTTCCACGATCCGGGCATAGATGGACGACCCGATGGGCAACGTTGCGGGATCGAGCGTAAAGGCGGGATTGTGAAGGGCTGCTTTGCCGCCATGCAGCACATTGATGTAAGCGCCAGGTACACGGGCGAGCATATCGGCAAAATCTTCACTGCCCATGAAAGCCGGGCAATCGTCGGTCACATTTTCTTCGCCCAGCACATCGCGTGCAGCCGCAACATAGGCGTCGGCCAGCTCATGATCGTTGCGCAGCACATCAAAAACATTGCGAAGATCGACATCAACCGTAATGCCATAACCCGCAGCCACACCGACGCAAATCTCACGCAAGCGGCTTTCGGCAAGATCGCAAACGCGCTTTTCGAAATAGCGGATCGTCCCGGTGATTGTAGCCACTTCCGGCACGATGTTATAGGCGCTGCCGGTGTGGAACTGCGTGCAGGAAACGACACAGGCTTCAGTCGCCGGAATGTTGCGAGAAACGATGGTCTGCAACTGACCGACCAGATCGGCACCGATCACCAGTACATCGCGCGCATTATGCGGCTGGGCAGCATGGCTGCCTTTGCCTGTCAGCTTGATGTCAAAGAAGCTGGCACCGGCCATGGCCGCGCCCTTGCGGATGACCGCTTTGCCAAGCGCTCCCAAAGGCTGATTGTGCATGCCGTAGATTTCATCACACGGGAAACGTTCGAACAGTCCTTCCGCAATCATACCGCGTGCACCGCCGAGTCCTTCTTCAGCCGGCTGGAAAACGAATACGGCGCTGCCTTCAAAATTGCGGGTTGCGGCCAGATATTGCGCGGCGCCCAGCAACATCGTTGTGTGCCCGTCATGGCCGCATGCGTGCATGCGTCCGGGGTTTTGCGAGCTATAAGGAACGCCGGAAATTTCGTCGATCGGCAGCGCATCCATATCCGCGCGCAGTCCAACCCGACGATTGCCAGCATTACGCCCGTTCAGGATGCCGACCACGCCGGTCTTGGCAATACCGGTATGAACTTCGTCGAAGCCCCACTTTTCCAGAAGATCGGCAACAACACCCGAAGCGTGTTTCTCCTCAAAGCCAATCTCGGGATGTCGATGCAGATCCTCGAAGACCGCGCGCATCTCGCCGGCTTTCTCCTCAATAAACGGTATGATGGGCATGATTTCATTCCTGTTCAAAATCACTCGGAAAATAGGGGCTGCTCCCTGCTGCCCCCAATCAGACAAAGATCAGGCGACTGGCGGCCCGCCGCAAAATCCCAGAAGCGACCGGGGGCCGCTTCAATCAGCGCGCGCGTATAGTCGTGTGACGGGCTTCCCAGCACATCGGCCGCTTCTCCCTGCTCGACCACCTCGCCACGCTTCATCACCAGCACTTCATCACAAATTTGCGCCGCGACCCGCAGATCGTGCGTGATGAAGATGATGGCGATACCGGTGTCCTTCTGCAGTTCTGCCAGAAGATCGAGAACCTGCGCCTGCACCGACACATCAAGCGCCGACACAGCCTCGTCTGCAACCAGAATATCCGGACGCAGCGCAACCGCGCGGGCGATAGCGATGCGCTGGCGCTGCCCGCCCGAGAACTGGTGGGGATAACGCTTCAAAGCATCTTCCGGCAACGACACGATCTTCAGGAGCCGCTTGGCTTCCGCCACGGCCTCCTCATAAGGGACACCATAATTCAGCGGGCCTTCGGTCAGGCTCTGCTCGATGGTCCAGCGCGGATTGAGCGAGCGGAACGGGTCCTGAAAAACGACCTGGAGTTTTTTGCGAAATGGCTTCATATCGCGCTTGCCGAGATGGGCGATATCGCGACCGTCGACAACGATTTCACCTTCCGTCGGCTCGATCAGGCGCATGATAGATCGCGCTACCGTCGTCTTGCCAGAACCGGATTCACCGACGATACCGAGCGTGCGACCCGGTTGCAGATCGAAGGTCACCTCGCGCGATGCATTGACACCGGGCTTTCTGCTGAAAATGCTGCCGCTCTGATAGGTCATGCCAAGATTGCGAACACGGATAACTGGATCGTGTCCCAGCGGTTCGCGCGCCGCACGTGGAACGAGGCTTGGCACCGAACCGAGCAGGTCTTTGGTATATTGCTGCTGCGGTTGCGTCAGCACCTGCCGGATGGTGCCGCGCTCCACGATCTCGCCGCTGCGCATCACGCAGACACGATCCGCGATTTCGGCAACCACACCCATATCATGCGTGATGAACAGCACGGCGGTTCCATGCTTTTCCTGCAATTCCGCAATCAGCGACAGAATCTGCTTTTTTGTCGTCACATCAAGCGCCGTGGTCGGTTCATCGGCAATCAACAGCATCGGCTCCAGAATGAGCGCCATGGCGATCATGATGCGCTGGCGCTGGCCACCGGAAAGCTGATGCGGATAGCTCTGATAGATGCGCTCGACATCTGGCAGATGCACTTGTTCCATGATGTTGATGACTTTGGCGCGTTTGGCTTTCGCCGACAGTGCTGTGTGAATGTCGAGGACCTCGGTGATCTGTTCGCCAACCCGCATGACAGGATTGAGCGCCGTCATCGGTTCCTGAAAGATCATGGAAATGCGCGTGGCGCGCATTTTCTTCATGTCGGCAAGCGACAGTTTGAGAAGGTCGGTGCCATCCAGCTGGATTGCACCGCCTTTCACCTTGAGGGCATCCTTGGGCAACAGTCCCATCGCCGTCAGGGAGGTCACGGACTTGCCTGATCCGGATTCACCGACAAGGCAAACCGTTTCACCTTTGCGGATATCAAAGCTGACATCACGCAGGACGGGCGTGCCACCCGGTAGGGCGACGATGAGGTTCTCCACCTCAAGCACAACAGGCTCTTGCGAGAAATCACGATTGCGCAGTTCCATATCAACCCTCCCGCTTCTTGAGACGTGGATCGAGACTATCGCGCGCTGCATCGCCCAGAAGATTGATCGACAACACGCACAATGTCAGCAAAAGGCCGGGCCAAAGCACAATCGACGGCTTGATGCGGAAGAACTGGCGGCCTTCTGACATGATGTTCCCCCAGGTCGGAATTTCAGTGCTGATACCCGCACCCAGGAATGAAAGGATCGCTTCGGTCAGGATTGCTGATGCGACGATATAGGTGCCCTGCACGATCAAGGGCGCCATCGTATTCGGCAGAAGGTGCCGGAAGAGAATTTTCGGCGTGCTGGAACCGAGGGCCATTGCCGCTTCGACATAAGGCTCCTCTCTGGCGCTCAGAATAACCGACCGTACCAGACGTACCACGCGTGGGATTTCGGGAATGGTGATCGCAGCGATCACCGAACCGATGGACGGCCCATTAAGCGCAACGAGTGCGATGGCAATCAGGATCGAAGGCATCGCCATCAGGGCATCCATCATGCGCATGATGATGGTATCGGCAGTACGGAAGAAACCAGCGATGAGACCGATGAACACACCGGCTGCAATCGATGCCGCCGCTGCAAGAAGCCCAATCAGGAGCGAGATGCGCCCGCCGAGGATCATGCGCGAGAAGAGATCACGACCATAATTGTCCGTGCCGAGCAGATATTCATCCGAAGGTGGTTTCAGACGCATCAGAGGGTTCATAGCAAGAGGATCATGCGGTGCGATCCAGGGTGAGATGAGGGTAAGCAGAACGATTGCGGCGAGAAGAGCGCCCGCAACCAGTGGAACGATACCGACGCGAGCGACGCGCGGCAACGAGAACAGGCGAAGCATCCAGTGCATGCCAGCCGATGTCGATTCAGAGCGCATCAGTAACGAATCCTCGGGTCAAAAAGGGTGTAGGAAAGGTCGATCAGCAAGTTGACGAACACATAAAGCGCGCTCGTCAGTAGGATCATGGCCTGAATGACGGGATAGTCGCGCGCGAGCACGGCATCCACGGTCAGGCGACCGATACCCGGAATATTGAAGATACTCTCGGTGACGACGACACCGGAGATCAGCAAGGCAAAACCCGTCCCCACAATCGTCACGACCGGCACGGCAGCGTTTTTGAGCGCGTGCACGAAAAGAAGGCGGCGGTCGCTCACACCCTTGGCCCGCGCGGTACGAATATAGTCCTCACCCAACACATCAAGCATCGCAGCGCGGGTCATGCGGGCAATGAGCGCAATATAGATGGAAGCCAATGTCAGCGCTGGAAGGATCGCGCGTTCCATGAACCCACCAAGACCGGATGAAAGCGGCTTGAAACCTTGCACCGGCAACCATCCGAGATTGACCGAGAAAATCAACAGCAGCACATAACCGACCAGAAAGACCGGCACCGAAAAGCCGAGAACCGAAAAGCTCATGACCAGATAGTCGATCCAGGAACGATGCCGCCAGGCCGCGACGACGCCCATGGGTATCGCAACCAAAACCGCAATGATGATGGTCAGGATCGCAATTGAAATGGTCGGGCCGATGCGTTGCGAAACCATATCCAGCACTGGTACGCCGGAAATCAGCGACACGCCCAGATCGCCCTGCAATATCTTGCCCATCCAGGTGAAATACTGGGTCAGGATCGGTTCGTTGAGGCCCATAGCCTCGCGAATGCGCTCCAGTTGTTCCGTCGTGGCGGCGTCGCCTGCGAGGATCGCGGCCGGATCGCCGGGCGTAAGACGTAAAAGGAGGAAGACGAAGATCGATACCAGTAACAGAACCGGCACGAGCGCAAAAATGCGTTTTATCAGATAGACAGCCATATACACGTCCCGTGTGAGGCAGAACCGGAGGGAGGAGCCGGTTCCGCGTTGGACAGGGAGTTATCGCGCCAGAGAGATTTGCAGCGCGATAGCCGGGGCAGGATTATTCTTCTGTCTTTTTCACATTCCAGAAGACCGGCACGGGCGAACCGAGCATATCGACCACATTGGTGCGGCGTCCCTGGGGCGGGTTATATTCGCCGAGCGGAATATAGAGGACATTCTCAAGTGTATGTGCCTGTATCTTCTCGACCACGGCCTTGCGGTCTTCCGGCGACTGCGCGGCGATATAATCCTTTTTCAGGGTTTCGATCTGGTCGTCTTTCGGCCAGCCGAACCAACCCTGATCGCCACGGCCGTTCAGCATCACCGAATTGAGCGGGGTTGCGATTTCCGGAATCTGCCAGTTGGTGAAGAAGATGTTCCAGCCGCCCTTTGAAGGCTCATCCTTGGAGGCGCGGCGACCAACCAGCGTCTGCCAGTCCATCGGCTGCATATCCACCGTGAAACCGGCCGCACGCAATTGCTGTGCGGCAACAACCGGCTGAGGCGACAGGCTCGTCACGTCGGTCGGCTGCATCATCACGACCGGCGTGCCGTCATAACCAGCCTTTTTCAGGAGCGCTTTGGCTTCCTCTATATTGCCCTTCGCCGTTAGGCTTTCGGCACCGATATCAGTGGCATTCGGGGTGCCACAACCGAAAATCGCGCCACAAACCTTGTAATAGCTCGGGTCCGCCATCAGCGCTGCCAGCACCGGCTCCTGCGACATTGCCAGAAAGGCAGCGCGCCGGATATCCGCGTTGTCGAAAGGCGGATGTTTGAAATTCAGACGGCCCATGGTCTGGTAGCCGAGCGGATCGCGCTTTTCCAGAATGACGGAATCGTCCCCTTCAAACAACGGGACCAGATCGACCGGCACCTGCTCCATATAGTCGACTTCGCCGCTCATCAGCGCGTTGACCGCAGTCTGCGCGTCGGTCATCGTGACCCAGCGGACCTTGTCCACATTCACGACCTTGCCCCCGGCCATCCAGCTCGCAGGCTCTTTGCGCGGAATGTAATCCTCGTTCTTGACGTAACTGACGCCGACGCCCGGCTGAAATTCCGCAGGCACGAATTTGAACGGGCCCGAACCGATATGTTCGGTAATGGCCGTATCGGCGGGAGTCGCAGCGATGCGGGCGGGCATTATGAAAGGCGGCAGTGCGGACTGTTTGGACAGCGTATCGAGGAACGGCGCGAAGGGCTCCTTGAGTGTCCATACCAGCGTCTTGTCGTCGGTGGCCTTGAGCGACTCCGTGACATCCATGATGAGCTGGCCGCCCGCGTCGCGCTTGGCCCAGCGTTCCAGAGACGCTACGGCATCGGCTGCGGTGACAGGCGCGCCATCGTGGAACTTGAGACCGTCACGCAGCGTAAAAGTGTAGACTTTCTGGTCGTCTGAAATCGTCCAGTCTGCCATTTGTGGCTGCGGTTTGAAATTCTCGTCCACGGCGATCAGCACATCATAGATCATATAGGCATGATCGCGTGTGATATGCGCCGTCGTGATAACTGGATCGAGGATACGCAGATCCGAATGCATGACGGCTGTCAGGGTTGTTTCAGCCCATGCATTGCTTGATAAACTACCAGCACCGAGTGCGATCAGAGAAGCGGCTATTCCGTATTTCAACCGGCGGAGAATGGGACCGGAGGTGGGGGATTTGAAAAACAGCATTTATGTGGTTCCTCTGAAGGTTTTTTCTTTATTTATGGATTGAATTCTTTCCCAAGCGGCTCGAGCCGGATGCCCGAGCGTAAATGTTTCCATGATAGTTGGGCCGGGCTCAGCGGCATGGCTCCGGGAGCCGTGCAGACCAAAAGCTTCTCGGCAATTGGCGCAAAGTCTGCGCGGAAATGGACAGAGCTTTTATTGACAAGAATGGCTTCCTGTTCCGGCTCTATACCCACCATGCGATACAGGGCGCGGTCGGCCATTTGCGCCAGATTGGTCGTGACGACGATGCGCGTTCCGCCAAGCCGCAGACATGCCGATGGTCCCATGTTCAGCCAGGTGCCGCCATAATAGGGCCCGGTGGCATGTGCCTTGCCGTCGGACAGTTTCTCGACCTGAAACCGGGCGGTGAACGGCGCGTCCCCAGCGATCCCGGACTTACCGCCCAGCGATATTTCGATCTCGGCTCCCTCGCCAGCGCGATGGGCGAGTGCCGCCGCCTCCGGATCGTGCATGCAGCCGATGGATGCCCTATTCGCACCGCAGGCCACAAGTGCCCGGAGCATCCCAGTCGTGTCGGAACTGCCTCCGGCGCCCGGATTGTCCTGCGTATCGGCAATCACGATGGGGCGCTTTGCATCGCGGGAAAGTTCAATCGCCTTTTCCACCCCTTCTTCGGGTTGATAGGCAATGCCTGCAAAAGATCCTTCCGCCGCGGCCAGCGCATTGGCAATGGCATCCGCACAGCGCTCGACTGTCGCGCGGTCCCAGCCATAAGCGAAAACAGAAGGACCGCATTCAGCAAAATCGGCGGCAGGAAATCCCATGAAAAGCGAAGCTGTCAGCACATTTTCCGGCAGGTCAACCGTCATGCCATAAAGGGCCTTGGCGGGCTGCTCGTCCGTGCATTGCCAGGCAATCGGGATGAGATAATCGCCCTGACGCATGGTCTTGTGCCAGCCTTTGGGCCAAACATCCGATTTGTCCATCAGGGCTTGCAACGCCTTGGCCGAACGATAACCGGTTTCAGCCATATCGACATGCGGATAAGTGCGGAAGCCGACCATCACATCGGAAAGATCGAACATGCGCTTTGTAATGTTGCCGTGCAGGTCGAGCGCGACTGCAATCGGTTCCTCCAGGCGGACGGCACGGATCCGCTCAAGAAATTCACCTTCGCCGTCATCGACATGCGCAGCAACCATTGCACCATGCAGATCGATAAAAATCCCGTCGAGCGGGCCGCAATCCTTCAGCCCGGCAACGATTTCCGAGACGATGGTTTCATAGGCCTCTTGTGTGACCGGTGCAGACGGGATGGCGCCGGCCCACAGGATCGGCACAACTTCCCATCCTGCTTCGTGGGCAAATTTCAGCGCACCGGCAATGCCGAGATTAACGTCTTGCGCTCGATCAATAATCGCGTCGCCACGCGACAGCGGAATATAACCGCCACCTTGAACGAACGCCGCCATATCGGCTGGAGCCGCAGCAAACGTGTTCGTTTCATGCAAAAAGCCAGCAACAGCCACGCGTTTTGACACGAGCATCTCCCATTTCATCGATTTGCCCCCTCGGGCAGGAACGTGTATCTCTCAGCGATACATCTATATCTATTTTTATCTTAGGGACCAATTTTGGCTCTTGTCAATCCTTGAACGGCGACTAAAGATTTTTGTCATGAACACATTTCGAGACCTTGGTGGCATCTCCACTTTTCACCCCGACGAAGGGGAAGCCTACAATGAGGATCCATTATTCCTGCGCTCTGTTGCGCGGACCGTGGCTGTCATGATGGCCTTTCAGAAAGCACGGCATCCGCTGTCACTGAGCCAGATAGCGACAGCAGCCGGGATTGACCGCAGCGCGGCCCAGCGCATCGTTCATTCGTTGCAAAAACTGGATGTGATCGCCCGTGATCCGGCAGATCGCGGTTACCTGCCGGGCCTGCGCATCCTCGACATGACTCATGACCTGTTGCGGCTCAATCCGATGCTGCAACGCGCCAACCCGATCATGCTGGAATTACGCCGCCGCGTGCGTGAGCGCGTCGATCTTTCGCTTTTCGACGATGTGCGGGTTGTCTATGCCGTGCGCATGCCATCGAAGCACGAAATCTTCAGCGCGACGCTCGTCGGTCATGCTGTTCCGACCTATTGCACGGCCGGTGGCGTTGCCATTCTTTCACGACTGCCCGACGAAAAAATCGCGGATATCGTCAGCCGCTCCGACCTGACGCCTTTTACGCCCCATACCGTTCGATCTCTGGAGGAGGTGATGGAACAGGTGAATGCCACGCGGGAACGCGGGCATTCTGTCTTGTGTCGCCAGCTTCTGCATGACGAAGTTGCTATTGGCGCAGCCATTCTTGATGCAGGTGGGCATCCGATCGGCGCGATTCACGTAGCTGGCAGCTTGCAAGAATGGAAGGCGGAGAGCTTCAGCAACAGTTTCGGACCACTCGTGGAAAATGCTGCACGCACAGTTTCAGAACGCCGGTAATCCCTTGCTTCGCACCGCGTTGAAGGTCGACAAACGAGTATACGACGCATTTGTGGCTGCCATCCACGCAGCGCTTCAGCAGAATGGGCAAACAGATCGAGACGTTGTGATGGGATGAATGTCTACTTCCCTCCCTTTACCGGCGCTGAGAGCATGATGAGCTTAGGACCGCTTTGAGGAGCGTGTAAGTGTTGCGCTGATGTCCGAAATTGGGCGCATTCCGGCCGATCCGGAATATTCCAATGATCCCAGCAGGCAATAAATTGTATCATTCCAAGGAGATTGATTCCGCTCAATCAAGCGGATCGACATAGTGAAAGTCATGGCCAACAGCGCCGCAGAAAGCCGCTTTCAAGTTAATCAAGAAGTTTGCCCGTGCCATCAGCGCCCGTTTCCGCCGTCGATTGGCGCACCGAAACGCTCGATACGATTGCCGCCGTCCTGCCGATGGATCGCCGCGATATGCTGATAGGCATTTTGACAGATGGAGATGTCGAGACACCACGCCATCTGGTCAATGAAGGAATATGTAGAGGCGGAGTATAGACGGGATGGCCTGCATCAAACGCCTGCCTACTGTGGGTGGTTTGGTTCAAAGTTCGTGAACAGGTTCGCCGTCATGTAGTCGATGAAAACGCGCAAGCGAGGAGATACGAGACGGTTGGACGGCCACAGGATGCTGAACTGCCCCGGATCGGCGAGATGGGCGTCAAGAACCGTGTGAAGAAGGCCAGCGTCCACAGCACCCTTCGCTAAAAAATCCGGCATGTAGGCGATGCCCATACCGAAGATCGCGGCCGCGCGCAAAGCCTCCATGTTGTTGCAGGTTATAGGTGACGGGCGGCGGAAGGGATCGACTCCATCTGCATCTGTAAGTTGCCACACTTGGAGCTTGCCCGAAGTCGGGAAACGGAACCGAAGGCAATCGTGCTGTTCCAGTTCGTTGGGAGATTGAGGTGTGCCGCTCCGTTCCAGATAGGTTGGGGACGCGCATAGAACAAAGCCGAACGACCCGAGGCGGCGCGACATCAGGCTTGAATCACTCAATGCTCCACTACGGATCACCGCATCCAGCCCCTCTTCGACCACATCCACGAGGCGATCATTGAAGTCGATGTCTAGATCGATGTCGGGGTAGCGCCGACGAAACTCCGGGATGACCGGCAGGAAAAAACGGTAGCCGATTGTTGGCACACTCACGCGGAGCCGACCGCGTGGAGTGCGTGTCGCATCCGATAGCATCGCTTCGGCGTCACGCAGGTCGTCCAGGATGCGGCGGCAACGCTCGTAAAACGCCGCGCCTTCCTCCGTCAGCGAAATGCGTCTGGTTGTGCGATGAAAGAGTCTGGCTCCGACGCTCTCTTCCAGCTTGGCGACGTTCTTGCCGACAGCGGAGGCGGATATGCCGAGCGCGCGGCCAGCGGCCACGAAACTCAGATGCTCAGCTGCTTGCACGAATGCCATGATGCCGGTCAAACTCTCCATACCGATATATTAAGGAGGTTTTCTCCGTAATCAATGGAATTGAAGGCCGTTTATCGTGCTTGTGTTCCACGATAAATCCAGCTTGCGGCTGGATGAGTGTCTGCGTCGCTCTTTCCCAGAAACCGATGGAGAACCGCGCATGGTCGCTGCGATAGCTGAAACACCAACCGGCAAGATGCCGATCCTGATGGCGATCTGCCTCGCTGCGCTTGTTCTCCCTCTCAGCTTCTCCGGCGGCGCGGTCGCGACACCGGCGATTGGTGCCGACCTCGGCGGCAGCCCGACCACCCTGAACTGGATCACCAACGCATTCATGTTGACCTTTGGCAGTTCGCTGATGGCAGCGGGAGCTTTGGCCGACCAGTTCGGCCGCAAGCGCCTCTTCATGATGGGCATAGTCGCGTTCGCGCTTCTCTCCCTGGCGTTGAGCCTTGCCCCCTCCATCCTTGTGCTCGACATTCTTCGCGCGGGACAAGGCTTTGCGGCGGCTGCCGCGCTCGCAGGCGGGACGGCTGCGCTCGCGCAAGAGTTCGAAGGGCACGCGCGGACAAGAGCGTTCAGCCTGCTCGGCACTACCTTCGGCGTCGGATTGGCCTTCGGTCCCCTTCTGGCCGGATTCCTAATCGCACTTTTCGGCTGGCGGGCGATATTCCTATCGGGAACGATCATCGGTGCGCTTTCGCTGCTTCTCACCGCCAAGCGAATGCGGGAGAGCCGGGACCCCAATGCGGTCGGCCTCGACTGGCCCGGCGCGATCACTTTCACCGGAATGCTGGCGTTCTTCACCTTCGGCGTCATCGAAGCGCCGGAAGTCGGTTGGAGTCACGCGATTGTCGTGGTGTCGTTGCTCGGTGCAGCCCTGATGCTCACCGCATTCATCCTCGTGAAAACGAGATCGGCACGACCTATGCTGGACTTGTCCCTGTTTCGCTACCCTCGCTTTGTCGGCGTTCAGGTTCTGCCGATTGCCACATGCTACTGCTACGTCGTCCTTCTGGTCCTGCTGCCGTTGCGCTTCATTGGTGTCGGCGGACTGAATGAGGTCGAAGCGGGCCTGCTACTCATCGCCTTGTCCGCACCGATGCTCATCGTGCCGATCGCCGCATCCTACCTTGTCCGCTGGCTATCGGCGGGCCTTCTCTCCGGCATTGGTCTCCTGCTGGCTGCAATCGGGCTCTTCTGGCTCGGCCGCGTCGATCCCGCATCCAGCGGCACGGCGGTGATCCTGCCGATGCTTGTCATTGGCGTTGGAACCGGCCTGCCGTGGGGACTTATGGACGGGCTTTCCGTCAGCGTGGTTCCCAAGGAACGCGCTGGCATGGCGACCGGCATTTTCAGCACGACAAGGGTGGCGGGAGAAGGTGTCGCGTTGGCAATCGTCAACGCCATTCTCGTTAGCTTTGCGAAAGTCCGACTGGCCACGGCGATCCCACAAGACGGTGCGGAAGTGAGAGCGGCAGCACAAAGGCTGGCTATGGGCGATGTCCGTGGAGCATCTGTGCTCTTACCCGATCTGAAGGCATCGGAAATCCACGAGAGTTATGCCGTTGCCTTTCAGCATTTGAGCATCGTGCTCATCGTCATCACCGTTGTTTCCGCGCTCATTATCTTCGCGTTGCTCCGTCAACCGGCCTCGGAAACGAGCAAAGCGAACGGCGAGGCACTCAAGGCCGATCATTCAGCGGCAGGGACAGAACTTTAGCCGGTGGTTCGCCGGTCATCACAGCGCTTGTCATGGAGCAACAGAAGCAAGGAGAAACCGCACGGCCTGCGCCTCCGGCTATCTAACCGAAGCCGCCAATCGTGGCATTCCGCTGCCTGAAGCCATGGAACAATCCCGCCATCGCTCCGTGCAGCAAGCCTCCGACTATTACAACAATGCCAGGCGGCGCAGCGGGCGGGCGTCGCGATTGCTTTAAGGCTCGCCACTGTCGATCGTTTCAATTTTAACCGATGACACAAATGCACCATCGGTCTCCACGGTTGGATGTTTATGAACCTGGTGACCGCATAGTCCGGCTAGTCCGTGCTTTGATCCGGTCTCCAAGTTTTTACAAGATCGAGCAGTCCGGGGAAACGAACATCAAGATCCTCCGTCCTGACCCGACTGCGCCTTTCCAAGCCATACTGTCTTTGCCGGATCAGTCCGGCCTCGCGTAAAGATTTGAAATGGTGCGTCAAAGACGACTTTGGGCGATCGAAGCCGAACCAGCTGCAAGCGTGATCGTATCCCTCTGATTCAAGCAATAACTTGCGAATGATGGTCAGGCGCAAAGGATCGGCCAGCGCTGCAAGCACTGTTTCTAACCGAATATCCTCAACTGACGGCTCAGAAAGAGGGGGCGGAAGATCAATCGGTGCAGTCTTTGTGATGGTCATGACTACTCATATAACACAGTAGTACGACTATTGTCGAATTATATGTACGATTTTATTCCAACTGAGATAGTACGAATAAACTCGTACTATCATAGGAACTCGTTATGTCGTCCTATCGCACACGCAATGACAAACTTTCTGCATCCGCCACTGCCACCAACCCATCCTGGCCCATGTGGGCCGCCGCCTGGGTAGTGACAGCAGTTTTCATTCTCTCAAACTCGGCAACCCCGCTCTATGTGCGTTGGCAAACAGAGATCGGTTTCTCGTCAACAACGCTAACAGCCGTCTTCGCAGCCTACATACTGGGCTTGCTACTTACACTGCTTGTCGCGGGACAGCTCTCCGACCACTTTGGTAGACGCCCGGTATTGATACCCGGTCTTCTGGCAGCGATAGCTGCGTGCCTTCTGTTTGCAGGAGCGACTTCGGTCATTGAGTTGATTGCTGCACGCTTTCTGTCCGGAGTGGCCGTCGGGGTCGTGGTGTCGGCGGGTATGGCAGCCGTTGTCGATCTCGGAGGAACGGAACGAAAGCGACAGGCGTCGTTGATTGCCTCGGTTTCAATGGTCTTGGGAGCCGGATTAGGACCATTGCTAGCGGGCGGCATTGCATCAGCAGTTATTGAACCCGTCGTCGCCATCTTCGCTGTTGAGCTTGCGATTTTACTCTCGGCCGGGATCGCTTTGCTCATACTACCCCTGAAACAAGGTTCGCTTGGTTCCGATCGACCACTGCGTCTTCACCTGCCAAGTGTTCCTCCCGCCAATCGCCGTCATCTTCTGTTCGGCATATCGATTTTTGGGCCCGGTATAACAGCAACCTCTTTCGTGCTTTCGCTTGGCCCTTCCCTTTTGTCACGACTGCTCGAAATCTCCAGCCCTCTTGTTGCCGGTGGCATGGCCTGTACCATGTTTCTGGCCGCAACAGGTATCCAGTTTGCTACTCACAGGCTTTCAGTACGCACAGTATTTCTGATGGGCGCAGCGGCAACGGTTTTCGCGATGACTGGAATCGTATTGGCTATTACATTTTCGAACCCGATCGCACTAGGGCGTAGACTCATAAACTGATGCACCAGATGCGGACAGCGATCAGTTTGACAGCAGCAAGGAAATTGTCCGGGTTCTTGTCGTAACGCGTGGCGATGCCACGATAGTGTTTGATGCGATTAAAGAAGCGCTCGACCAGGTTTCTTTGGCGATATACCCATGGCGAGAACGCGAAGACGTCCTTACGGTTGGATTTGGGAGGAATATTGGCCCAGATTTTCCGTTCTGCTGTTGTCTTCCGGATCG
>NZ_JBQEPD010000038.1:0-22849 GCF_052045675.1 Brucella sp. 22210 | reverse complement strand
GAAAACCGATTGACGCGAATGAGCAAAACGAATGAGCTTGCGTTGCCGCGATCGCCGCTCACGCGCTTTCTGATCCGCAACCGTGCAGTAATAACCGGTCGATCCTTGATCTCATCATCGTTAAACTGATTGCGCTTGAGCTCACGGAAAATGGTTGAACGGTGACGGCCAAGTTTCTCGGCGATAGTTTCGACAGAAATATTTGCCATACGCCAGCGCGCGATCTTGCGCCGCTCATCCAAGTCAATATGCGAGTAGGTCCTTTGCATGACGGGTTCCTTGCTTGGGATAACTCATTGTTATCGCTTGCAAGTCGCACTTCAAGCTAGAACCCACCCCCTTTATACTTTTGTATCGCATAACTTATATTATGGAACTAATAGATGCTTAGCGGTCAAACCTAATCGATTAGCTGAACCACGGATAATTTGCCCGGGTTTCATCAGTCATATCGGGATCAGTGTAGACGTCGATGCGTTTGATCAGGTCACCATCGAATTCATAGACCGTGCTGAACCGACCCGCATTCCAGGTTTTGCCGTTCTGCATCTGGCCCTGTGTCAAACCTTCAACACACACCAACGGACCATCAACGATGAAGCGTCGATGGTCTGCAGGATGGCTCATCGCGACAACATGCTGTGACATGTCCTGAAAGAACTGTACCAGCTGCGCTTTGCCGTGCACGGTTCCCCATTTCGGAAACGAGAACTGGACGTCGTCAGTCAACAAGGCCAGCGCGTCACCTCGTGCGTCGCTGACGTCCAGGAACCGTTGCGCCAGTCGAATATAATCGTCTCTTGTGCGTTGCTTGCTCATCTGGTTCTCAGTCGCTTCCGTCATCATCACGCTGCCTCGACAAGCGCGTCGATTTGAACACGGGCGCGATCCATCGCATCCTGCGCGGCCTGAGGGCCAAAGGCCGTGCCTTCTATCCGGATATGTTCGACGTCACTCAATCCAATGACGTCGAAAAGATGCCGGACATAGCGGGATTGGAAATCGACTTGCTCAAGATTGCCTTCCGAAAATGCGCCGCCGCTCGTTGTCACGAGATAGATTTTCTTGTTGCTGAGCAAACCTTGCGGGCCATGTTCGCTGAACTTCACCGTCACACCGGGCCAGATCACATGGTCAAACCATGCCTTCAACTGCGTCGATGGCGCATAGTTGATCATCGATGAACCGACGATCACAATATCGGCTTCCAATAGTTCAACGACGAGCGCTTCAGCGAGTTCAACGGCTTTATCTTCCATCGCATTGCGCTCTTCCGGCGATAGCATCCTGCCGCGCACATAGGCCGGGCCGATATGTGGCAGCGGCTCTGCAGTAAGATCACGACATGTAATATCGTGGCCATCTTTGAGTGCCAGTTTATCAGCAAGATCTCTGGCAAATCTCGTTGATAGCGCCCCTTCTCCGTTTGGACTCGACGTGATGAGAAGAATATTCTTCATGAAATTTGCAATCCTGTCTGTATATGGGCAAAAATGACTTCTCTGTTCGTGAATACAAATTAGAAAGATGCTACCAATGCTGCAAGAAGGCACAGGAATGACACTCGGTTACACGGATTTACCTGACCCTAGTGCCGTGAGATGCCGTTCGGCACATGAAATGATCGAGCGCATGTCCGACAAATGGTCATTGCATGTCATCGGTACGCTGCGCAAAGGCCCTTGCCGCTTCAATGAAATTCGCCGTGCTATCGATGGCGTCTCCCAGCGCATGTTGACGCTCACATTGCGGGGGCTTGAACGTGACGGTCTCATCACTCGCACTGTCTTTCCGAGTGTACCGCCGCGTGTTGATTATGAACTCACCGAACTGGGCTTCAGTTTGCTGGATATCGTCGCGAGGTTGATCGGTTGGGCGGACAAAAATCAATCGGTAATTGCCGAAGCGCGCCAACGTTACGACGCGGCGAACACCACCGATCTTCCACCCAGGCCTAAAAGTTCCCACCGGTAATCTGACGGGTTTTAAGGCAGCGATCTGTACGTTATCCCCAGCCATTTCCGTGGTGAAAATTTAGGCGAATCGGTCCTGAATTTGATTGCCCCCAAACTGACAATTCGAACGCTCAACTCCCGGAATTTACGGCGATTTTTGACAAAAAAATACGCTCGATCAATCCATGTAAATTGCATGAAAATTAGAGTTTCCGTACCCGTTTTCAGGCATATAAGTTGCTCCCCATTTTTTGATTATTTGTATTAATTCAATGTGTTGCTAAGTTCGCTTGCATGTGATGCGCTTATCCATAAGATGCAGGCCATTTCATTAATTTCAAAGGAGGGGTTCATAAATGTATCGGAAATTTCTACTGACAGGCGTGTGTCTTCTGGCGCTCGCAGGTGCGGCATCTGCCGAGACCGTGCTCAATCGCGGTAACGATACAGATCCGGCAACGCTCGACCATCACCGTACATCCAGCGTTGCCGAAGGTAACGTGTTGCGCGACCTCTATGACGGTCTGACTATTCAGGATGCGGACGGCAAGGCAATTCCCGGTGTCGCCAAGTCGTGGGATATTTCCGAAGACGGTACGGTCTATACGTTCCATCTGCGCGATAACGCCAAATGGTCGAATGGCGACCCGGTCACAGCGGGTGATTTTCAGTTCACTTTCCGTCGTCTGATGGACCCGAAGACGGCAGCCGGTTATGCCAGCATGCTGTTCATCATCAAGAATGCGGAAGACATTGCAGGCGGCAAAAAGCCGGTTGATCAGCTGGGCGTCGAGGCCGTTGACGATCACACGCTGAAGATCAGCCTCAACTCCCCTGCTCCATATTTTCTTGAGCTTCTGACACACCAGACCGGCTTTCCGCTGAACGAGAAAAGCGTTGAGGCCAATGGCGACAAGTTCACCACACCCGGCAAGATGGTGACCAATGGCGCCTATATGCTCGAAAGCTTCACGCCGAACGACAAAATCGTGATGAAGAAGAACCCGTATTATTATGAAGCCGATCAGGTCAAGATCGATACGGTCAACTGGATTCCCTTCGAAGATCGCGCCAGCTGCATGCGTCGCTTCGAGGCCAAGGAAGTGCAAGTCTGTTCCGACGTTCCCGCCGAACAGATGGACTATGTGAAGAAAAATCTAGCGAAGGAATTCCGCATGGCGCCCTATCTCGGCGTCTATTATCTGCCGGTCAAGGGCAAGTCAGCCGACAGCAAGCTGAAGGACATCAAGGTCCGTCAAGCGATATCGCTGGCCATCGACCGCGAGTTTCTGGCTGATCAAGTCTGGCAGGGAACCATGCTGCCCGGCTATTCCATGGTGCCGCCCGGTATTGCCAATTACGTAAAGGACGCGCCTAAGCTCGATTATTCCGACGACATGCTTGAGCGCGAGGACAAGGCCAAGGAGCTTCTGAAGGAAGCAGGCGTTGAGCCCAACACGCTGTCGATCGAGTTGCTCTACAACACGTCCGAGAACAACAAGAACACCATGGCAGCTATTGCCGACATGCTGGGCAATATCGGTGTGAAGGCTTCGCTGAACGAGACCGAAGGCGCCACCTATTTCAACTTCATGCGTGATGACGGTCCGTTCGATATCGCGCGTGCCGGCTGGATCGGCGATTACAACGATCCGCAGAACTTCCTGTTCATCAGCCAGGGCAATGTCAGCTTCAACTATTCCAAGTGGAAGAATGCTGACTACGATGCGCTGATGGCCAAGGCCGAAAAGACCACCGATCTGGGAGAACGCGCCAAGGTTCTGGGCGAAGCCGAAAAAATCCAGCTCGACGAAGTGGGCAATATTCCAATCCTCTATTATTCGTCGCGTGCGCTCGTTTCCGATAATGTCGCCGGTTGGAACGACAATCTGATGGATAGCCACAAGACGCGCTGGCTGTCACTCAAACAGTAATTTCAGACAGGGCTGCGCTTGACGGCGCGGCCCTATTTTTGTGCGGAGAAGGGCTAGACACTCCTCTCCCGCCAGCGTTTTCGTTTTCGTTCGGCAACAGATGACAACGGAAAAAATATTAGAAAACAATAATCTAAAAGCCCTTAGTGGGATTTGCCCGGCGGCTCTGTGCTGTCAGGCAAAGAAGGGACAAAGACATGCTGGGCTACACGCTCCGACGATTGGGTAGTGCGATACCCACGATCTTCATTATCGTCACGCTGACATTCTTCCTGATCCGGCTTGCACCCGGCGGTCCATTCGACCTCGAACGCCCCCTCGATCCGCTGATCCTCGCGAACCTCAAGCGCGCCTATAATATGGATGCGCCGCTCTGGCAGCAGTATCTGATGTATCTTGGCAATCTCGTGCAGGGCGATCTTGGCCCGAGCTTCACGCGACGCGATTTTTCCGTAAATGACCTGTTTGCCTCCGGTTTGCCGGTATCTATCATGCTCGGCACTCTGGGCCTGACGCTGGCTGCCATCATCGGAACGTTTCTCGGTACGCTTGCCGCGCTGAAGCAGAATTCGGCTGTTGATTATTTCGTGGTCGCGCTGGCGACTTTCGGCATCACAACACCCAACTTCGTCGTAGCTCCGCTTTTGAGCCTACTGTTCGGCGTCATTTTGGGCTGGGTCCCTGCGGGCGGCTGGTCATCGGCCAATATTACCTATTGGATATTGCCGGTGCTGACGCTCGCTCTGCCGCAAGTGGGCGTCATTGCGCGTTTGGTGCGCGGTGCCACCATTGAAGCGCTCCGCGCCAATCATGTTCGCACGGCTCGCGCCTATGGTCTGCCAGCCCGTGTTGTGGTTGGCGTGCACGCATTGCGCGCCGCGATGCTGCCCGCTGTTTCCTATCTCGGCCCGACCGCCGCAGCCCTCCTCACTGGCTCCGTCGTGGTCGAAACGATCTTCGGCATTCCGGGTATTGGCCGATATTTCGTGCAAGGCGCTCTCAGCCGCGACTACACGCTCGTGATGGGCACAGTGGTCGTGATTTCGATCTTCGTCGTGGTGTTCAACCTGATCGTTGATCTTCTCTATGCTTGGCTTGATCCGAGGGTTCGCTATGACTGACTTGACCGTACCAACGGAAACCGCCGAATTGAGCATGCCAAGCCGCTCGCTCTGGCAGGATGCATGGCTGCGCCTGCGCAAAAACAAGGCCGCGGTCGCCAGCGCCATCGTGCTCGCGGTTTTGGCTCTTGCAGGCATTTTCGGGCCGATGCTGAGCCCGCATCCTTATGACAAAATCTATCCGCAGTTCGTGCGCGTTGCGCCAAGCCTCGAAGCATATCCGCGAGCGGATACGATCCTGCCGGGTCTTGAGCGCGAAATGGCCCGTGCACGGTTGAAGGCCTCCGCAGAGCCTGAACTGACCGGCAACAACATCGTTGTCGATTTCACGGCGCAACGCCCGACCGACGACCGTGTTCTGCGTTATTTCCAGCGCTCGGACCTGTTCAGTAATCCGAAGGTGGAACTGGCCGCCGACGGTATGAGCGGCAAGCTGACGCTCAATGTGACGCGCAATTACTTTGTGCTCGGCACGGATAATCTCGGTCGCGATCTCATGACGCGTATCTTCATCGGCGTACGCATGTCTCTGGCCATCGGCTTGCTGGCCTCGGCGATGTCGCTCGTGTTAGGCGTGTCTTTCGGCGCAGTCTCGGGCTATCTCGGCGGGCGCATCGACAACGTCATGATGCGTGTTGTCGATATTCTCTATTCGCTGCCCTTCATCTTTTTCGTGATCTTGATGCTGGTCTTCTTCGGACGGTCAATATTCATCATCTTCATTGCCATTGGCGCGACGGAATGGCTGGATATGGCGCGTATCGTGCGCGGTCAGACATTGAGCCTCAAACGGCAGGAATTCGTGCAGGCAGCAGAAGCGCTTGGCGCGACACGGCGCGGGGTCATTACGCGCCATATCATTCCAAATGCGCTTGGCCCGGTGATCGTCTTCGTCACATTGCTGGTGCCGAAGGCAATTCTGCTGGAAAGCCTCCTCTCCTTCCTCGGCCTTGGCGTGCAAGACCCCCTCACCTCACTCGGCCTCCTTATTTCGGAAGGTGCCCAGAACATGCGCGGCGCAAGCTGGCAGTTGATCTGGCCCGCCGCAACATTGACCATCATTCTGTTTGCGCTGAATTTTTTGGGCGATGGCCTGCGCGACAGTCTTGACCCGAAGGATCGCTGAGATGACGAAGGAAACCATTCTGAGCGTTCGCGATCTGCGCGTGACCTTCGATACGCATGACGGTCCGGTTCCCGCAGTTCGCGGTATTGATCTCGACGTCAAGGCCGGTGAAACCGTGGCGATCGTTGGTGAATCCGGCTCCGGCAAAAGCCAGACGACCATGGCGCTTATGGGTCTATTGGCCCGCAACGGCAAGGCAACGGGACAGGCGCTCTATCGCGGCCAAGACCTGATCGGCATGTCTGACAAAGCGCTGAACAATATTCGCGGCGCCAAGATCACCATGATTTTTCAGGAGCCGATGACCTCGCTCGATCCGCTTTATCGCATCGGCGACCAACTGGCCGAGCCATTGCGCTATCACCGCGGCATGAGCAAGAAGCAGGCGCGTCCGCGTATTCTGGAACTGCTGAAACTCGTCGGCATTCCAGAGCCGGAACGCCGCATAGACAGTTACCCTTACGAGCTGTCAGGTGGTCAGCGTCAGCGTGTGATGATCGCCATGGCACTTGCCAATGAGCCGGATATCCTGATCGCCGATGAGCCGACCACGGCGCTTGATGTCACCATTCAGGCGCAGATACTCGATCTCTTGGCCGATCTGCAAGAGCGGCTTGGCATGGCGGTTGTGTTCATCACCCATGATCTGGGGATTGTGCGCCGTTTTGCCGACCGGGTTTATGTGATGCGCTCTGGCGAAGTGGTCGAGAGCAATGAAACGGAAACCCTTTTTACCGCGCCGCAGCATCCTTACACGCGGATGTTGCTGGATGCGGAACCGGAAGGCGAAAAGCTGCCGCCACCGGATGAAGCGCCTGTCTTGGTCCGCGCCGATAATGTGAAGGTGAACTTCCTGATCCATAAGCCATGGCTCGGTGCGGCCAACTACATGACTGCCGTGAACAATGTTTCGCTGACACTCAAGGAAGGCCAGACCATCGGCATCGTCGGAGAATCCGGTTCGGGAAAATCCACGCTGGGGCGTGCCATTCTGCGGCTTCTCGATTCCGAAGGCCGTATCGCCTATCTTGGCAAGGAGTTGCCGCGCGACCCGCAAGCCATGCGTCCCAAACGCCGGGAGCTACAACTGGTCTTTCAGGATCCGTTCGGTTCGCTTAGCCCGCGCATGACAGTGGGGCGCATCATCACCGAGGGATTGCTGATCCACGAACCGCAGCTTTCCGCCAAGGAGCGTGACCGTCGCGCGCAGGAAGCGCTGAAAGAGGTTGGGCTGGACCCGTCCATGCGTAATCGCTATCCGCATGAGTTTTCGGGCGGGCAGCGCCAGCGCATTGCCATTGCCCGCACAATGATCCTGAAGCCGCGCGTTATCGTGCTGGATGAACCGACAAGCGCGCTCGACCGTTCTGTGCAGAAGCAGATCGTCGCGCTCTTGCGCGATCTGCAAAAAGAACACGGCCTCTCCTACCTGTTCATCAGCCACGATATGGCAGTGGTTCGCGCCGTGTCGGATTATGTGATTGTGATGCGCAACGGCAGGATCGTCGAGCAAGGCGATACCGAGCAGATATTCGATCATCCTCGCGAGGATTATACCAAAGCCTTGATGGCGGCTGCACTCAGCGAGGAGCGCTTCGGCACGGCTGGCTGACGAAATACAAACCAACATTGCAAATAATAGGAACGGGGCTTCGGCCCCGTTTTTTATTGCCGTTCCTCATCCTGTTCATCACAGGCGAAGAGATTTTTCGCTAAAAGTAAAAAATTGCGATCAATAGATTAAGAGCAAATCATAGCGATTTTACAATAATATTTAAAATGACCAATGTGTCTTATTCCTAATATCATAAGATAAGTTTCGTTTTTGAAGTATTAGGAATAAAACAACTATAATTACATCTTGAATATATGCGGGGGACAATTATTAGAAATTGAGAGGGAATTATGCGAACTATCGATCCAATCGTTCGATTATTATCCGCGACTATCTTTCTATTTCCATCATCATCTTTTGCGCAGCAGGTCCAGCCAAGCCAGGCATTCAAGTCAGATGCGGAATATATGGCAAACTGGGGCCTGCCTATGATCAACGCAGCGCCAGCCTATCAGCGAGGGTTTACAGGCAAAGGCATTACCGTGGCCGTGCTCGACACGGGCATTGATATCTACCATCCGGAGTTTGCTGGAAAAGTGCATCCGTGGTCGAAAAACTTCGGCACGTTCATGGGTGAACGGGATGTTCGGGATATCCAGAAAAACGGCGCGATCCTTGGACATGGCAGCCATGTGAGCGGCATCATTGCCGCAGCTCGAAACGGCACCGGAATGCATGGCGTTGCCTATGATTCCCAAATCCTGGCCTTGAGGGCCATCGTGCCTGACCGACAATATGATGCGATCAACAGGGCACTGCGCTATGCGTCCACGACGGGCGTCAAGGTTCTGAATGGGAGCTACGGCCCATACGTATTCCCTACCCCCAACAACAATCCAAACTACCAGCAATTAAGCTACCAGCCGATCCTGTATGGCGGCTATCTCAATAATGATTATGAAGCGCTGAAGGTTGCCGCCAAAGCCGATATCGTCATGGTTTTCGCGGCAGGCAATGATTACAAGGTCCAGCCGATTTCGTCAGCGCATTCGAGCGGCAGCGCGCTGTTTCCAGCGATAACACCGCAGAACACGGCAATCGGCAAATATAAATTCGTCGATGGTCGCCGAAGCAATCTGAACTTGAACAATCCCAATACCTACCACCTGTTGGCGCCGAGTGATCCTGCCGTTGCCAATCTCGATTTTTCGGATTTGAAAGGCTCCATCATTGCCGTCGTCTCGGTCGGTCCGAGCAAGCAAATCGCCAGCTATAGCAATCGCTGCGGTATTACTGCGGAATGGTGCATGGCGGCTCCGGGCGGCGATAACGGAGGCGCGGTTTACTCGACCTATCCCGGTGGGGGCTATCAATATATGCAAGGCACATCCATGGCTTCGCCGCATGTGGCGGGCGCGGCTGCGGTTGTGCGGCAAGCCTTTCCCTATATGAATGCGCGGCAGACTATCGAAACCCTGCTGACCACTGCCACCAATATCGGCCCAACCGAGATTTACGGTCAGGGATTGTTGAACCTCGGCGCTGCCATCAATGGACCGATGAAATTCCGTTATGCGGAAGGTTTCGACGTCGATACGCAGGGCTATGCATCAACATGGTCCAACCCGATTTCCGGCATTGGTGGTTTGACCAAGCGCGGCGCAGGCGAATTGCGCCTTACCGGTGACAACAGCTTTACCGGCGATTCAGCCGTCGTCGGCGGCACGCTGATTTTTGACGGCGACAATGCCACGTCTGTGCGTGTGGCCAAGGCAGGACGGTTAAGTGGCGTTGGCAGCGTCAATTCCGTGACCAATGAAACCGGAGGGGTTGTGGCCCCGGGCGAAAACGGAATTGGTACATTGACCGTCAAAGGCAATTATATTGGCAAAGGCGGCACGGTCGAGATTGCCACCGGGCTCGGTGCCGATAACAACCGGACCAGCCACCTTGTTATCATGGGTGACAGTTCCGGCAGCAGCCAGCTGCGGCTCGTTTCCTATGGCCAGTCGAGCGCGCAAATTGCAGACGACACCAGGATTATCGAGGTTGCAGGCAATCCCGCAGGCACATTCGCGCTGGCAGGCGACTATACAACGGAGAACGGTGAAGCGGCGGTTGTTGGCGGCGTCTATGCCTATGAGATTACGGCGGCTGCCGACCAACCCGCTGAAGCCCCCTCACCTGCGATGCCTGACGCGCGCTCTTCTGCGACAACGGCGAACAGCGTGGCACTGTCGGGCGATGGTGGATTTTATCTGCGCAATACGGCTGTGGGTGGTGAGACGCGTTACAATCCCTCCATGCCGATCTATGAAGGCTATGCGCGTAACTTGCAGGCATTGAACCAGATGCCGAGCTTGCAGCAACGTGTGGGCAATCGATACTGGAACGATAATACGTTGCCGAGCGAGGATGTTAAGGACGGTCATGCGACGCCCGGGCAGGATACCGCCATCGACAAGCATGGTGTCTGGGGACGCATTGAAGGGACGCACAGCAAGTTTGCGGCGGGCGGTTCCACTGCCGGTGTGACGCAGGACATTGGCGTCCTCGTGATGCAGGCCGGTATCGATGCGTTGTTTCAGGAAAGCCAATCCGGTCGCCTGATCGGCAGCTTCACCGCGCAATATGGCAAAGCCAGCAGCGATATCTCGTCCTTCAGCGGCGATGGCACCATCGATACTGATGGATGGGGATTGGGTGGCGCGCTCACCTGGTATAACAATAATGGCTATTACCTCGACGGACAGCTTCAGCTGACCTGGTATGACAGCAAACTGGTTTCCGATACGCTCGAAAAGTCGCTGGCCGATGGCAATAAGGGCTTTGGCTATGGCCTTAGCCTCGAAGGCGGACGCCGGATTGAAGTCAACGAGCAGTGGTCGATCACGCCACAGGCGCAACTTATCTGGTCGTCGGTGGATTTCGACAGCTTCCATGATGTTGCGGGCGTGCCCGTCGATCTGCGCAATGGCGACAGCCTCAATGCCCGCATTGGGCTGGCGGCGGAATATCGCAATGCATGGCGCGATGGTTACAACCGGCTAACCCAGACCAATCTTTATCTCGCCGCCAATCTCTATCAGGAGTTCATGGACGATTATAAGATCAGGGCTGGTGGCGTTGATTTCAAAAATGGCAATGACAAAACCTGGGGCGGGATCGGCGCTGGCGGAACCTATGCCTGGGCTGATGGCAAATATGCGGTTTTTGGCGAAGGCATGGTCAAGACCAGCTTTGAGGATTTCGGCGATAATTACAGCCTCAAAGGTTCGCTCGGTTTCAAGATGAATTGGTAATCTCGCGAACAACAATCCGAAGACCCCTCGCGGGGTCTTCAATTTGAAAGCAGAATTCGGGACGTTTCCACGCCGCTTTGTGCTAAAATGCCTTATGAGAGATTTGTTCGATCAGCTTGAACCTGTTGAGATTCTTGCGCCCGGCGCTGTACTTTTGCACGGATTCGCTTTGCCGGATGAAGACGCCATTCTGAAGTCGGTGGCGGAGGTAAGTGCAGCCGCGCCATTTCGGCATATGGTGACGCCCGGCGGTTATCGCATGTCAGTCGCCATGACCAATTGTGGACAGGCAGGCTGGGTGACCGACAAAAGTGGTTATCGATACAGCGCAGAAGACCCTGAAACCGGGAAACCATGGCCTGCAATGCCCGAGTCCTTTCGCAATCTCGCGGAAAATGCTGCTCAACAGGCCGGATATGATAATTTTTCGCCCGATGCTTGCCTGATCAACCGATACGAGCCCGGCGCAAAACTCTCCTTGCATCAGGACAAGGACGAGCGTGATTTCACCAATCCGATCGTGTCCGTTTCGCTCGGGCTTCCGGCGACCTTCCAGTTTGGCGGACTGAAGCGTAACGACCCGATCACCAAATATGCATTGCATCATGGCGACGTGGTTGTCTGGGGTGGCCCGTCGCGGCTTTATCACCACGGTATATTGGCATTGAAAGATGGCGAACACGACAAGCTTGGTCGTGTTCGCCTCAATCTGACTTTCCGAAAGGCGCTGTGAGCCTTAATTCAAGGCCTGCTGGCGCGTTTCGACATTGATCAGAAACGCGATAACACCCGCCAGCGCAAGAAGCCCGGCAAACATGGCCACAGCCACGTTGAAGCTTTGGCTGATGACGATAGCCAGAGCTGATGGTGCCAGAAGGCCGCCGAGACGCGCCATGGCACCTGCCGCGCCCATGCCGCTTGCACGCAATGCTGTCGGATAAAGCTCCGGCGTGAAGGCATAGAGTGCGCCCCATGTGCCCAACAGCGCGAAGCTCATGATGAGGATCGACGCACCAACCACAGCCGAACTATCCGCAATCGTGAACAGGGCGCAAGCCGCAGCGCTGATGAACAGGAAGCTGATCAGTGTCTTGCGACGGCCCCATGTTTCAACGCCATAGGCGGCGAGTGCGTAACCCGGCAATTGCGCCAACGCCACCACGACCAGAAAGCCGTAACCGCGCACGAAGCCGAAGCCATCACCCGCGAGCTTTGCCGGTATCCAGGTAAAGATGCCGTAATAGGAAACGGAAACGAGAAACCAGATTGCCAGCGTCGCGAGCGTGCGCTGGCGCAGCTTTGGCGACAACAACCGTTCGTCGGTCACGAGAAGCGTTGCTTCGAGACGAGCCTTCGGCGGCAATTCGGGCTTGCCATTGCGGCGCAGCACGCGGTTCATAACCGCTTTTGCTTCATCGGCGCGACCGGATTTCAGAAGATGCATCGGCGATTCCGGCACCCAGAGGCGCAGCCAGATACCGATCAGCGCGGGCGCTGCGGTGACGACGAAAATATAGCGCCACGCGTCCTCGACACCGGCAAGACTTGCAGCCCATGCGGCAAGCGCGATGACGACTGTGCCCACGGCCCAGAAACCTTCGAGCATAACCAGCCAGCGCCCCCGGTTCTTCGACGGAAGAAACTCGGCCATCATGGCATAATCGACAGGCAGCGTTCCGCCGACGGCTATACCGGTCAGAAAACGCAAGACCAGCAAAACTTCAAAGCCGGGCGCGAAGGCCGACAACAGACCGAACACGGCATCGCAGGCGACCGTGACGAGCAAAACGCGGCGGCGGCCGTATCGATCAGCGAGCCTACCGAAAACGGCAGCGCCGACCAACATGCCGAAGAAGAAAAGCGTGCCGGTCTGCAAGGCCTGCGGTACGGTCAACCCAAAAGTCTTCGCAATGGAGGCAGCCGTAAAGCCGACTGCCAGAACCTGCATGGCGTCCGCGGCCCAGACGAGGCCGAAAACGCCAAGCAGACCACGCTGGAATGCGCCCGTCCCCGCCTGATCGAGCGATTGTTCGATGGTGATCTTCATGCCGTTTTATGTCCCTCTCCGGCCGAATAAATTCCGTGCATTTACAGCGCCGCACATATGGGCGTGTCAATCGCTGTTTTCTGAAACTGCACCGTCTTTTGCCTGCAAATAGGTCCACAAGCTTTCGGCGCGCGGTGAAAGCGGGGCGTCGTGACGATATATGCGAATTTCCGTTGTCAGATCCCAGTGTGGGTCGACCGATGCCGGAACCATATCGCCACGGCGGATCTCGTCGCGCACCAGACTTTCCGGCAGCCAAGCCATGCCCCACCCGGCCTGAACCATGGCCTTGAGGCCGATGGACATGGTGTTTTCGTGCACGACCTTGCGCGCGAAATTCGGACCGGACGTAAATTTCTGCGCCAAAGCCGCACCGAAGAACGAAAAGTCGCCATAGCTAAGATAGGGCAACGGAGCGCCGGTCTCGATAGCGCGATCCAGCAAGGGCCCGTCGTCGGAGGGCAGCGAAACCGGGATGAGGCGCTCCGTGCCCAGAACGATGGACGGAAAGCGTTCTCGGTCGATCAGGATCGGCACCGAGGGATGCGCATAGGTCAGGAAAAAATCGACTTCGCCTTCGGTCAGTGTGGCAATATTGTCTTCAAACCCGCCGCGATCCGGTGCGAGATGCGAATGAATATTGCCGATGGCAGCGTCGATCCCCTTCAGCCAATGCGGGAAGAATGTCACAGTCAAAGTATGCAGGGCGGAAAACTTCAATGCTGGGTTTTGTCCCTGCCGGTTTGGCTGCAGACTTTTGCGCGTGGCGTAAAACTGCCTGACCGTGTCCTCGGCGACGGGGAGAAACGTTTTTCCCTCACGAGTCAGTTGGGCGGGAAAAATAGCGCGGTTGACGAGCGTCACCCCCAACCAGACTTCAAGCTGCTTGATACGCCGCGAAAACGCCGACTGGGTAACGTGACGCGTTTCTGCGGCTCGGGAGAAGCTCGATGTCGAAGCGAGCGCGATGAAGTCTTCCAGCCATTTCAGTTCCATGGGTGATCCTAGGGGAGTAGGTGAGTAGGTGAGTAGGGGAATAAGGCAGTATGTTCAGGTCGTGAATATGCGACGTCATCCGCTTTTCACCTATTCCCTTACTCCCTTATTCCCCTACTCCCCTCAGCCTTATGCATTTTCTGCATAGTGATTGCAAAACATAGCATTGGCCAGTCAAATTCTTTTTTCCTACCGTCCTCTCGATCAAGAAATGCACATGCCGAGGACGTATTTTGGCCAGAGTAATTTATTTGAACGGAGCCTTCGTTGACGAAAGCGAAGCGAAGGTTTCGGTGTTCGACCGCGGCTTTTTGTTTGGCGACGGAATCTACGAAGTCAGTGCCGTGATCGATGGCCGTCTGGTCGATAATGAACTCCATCTTGCCCGGCTGGAGCGTTCGGTCAAAGAGATCGATATCGCCCTGCCCGTCTCGCTCGATGATATTCGCAAGGCGCAGATCGAGCTCATCCGCCGCAACACACTGCATGAAGGCGTTGTCTATATGCAGGTCACGCGTGGTGCGGCCGACCGCGATTTCGTTTATGCAAGCGACATCAAGCCAAATCTGGTGATGTTCACGCAGGCCAAAAATCTGGCCAGCGCACCCTCCGTCTTGAATGGCGTTCGCGTCGACGTCACACCGGATACGCGCTGGGCGCGCCGGGATATCAAAACCGTCATGCTGCTAGCGCAGGTACTGGCCAAGAAGCAGGCCAAGAGCAAGGGCTTTCATGAAGTCTGGCTGGTGGAAGACGGTTTCGTCACCGAAGGCGCTTCATCAACCGCCTTCATCATCTCGCACGACAATGTGCTGGTCGCGCGGCCCAATTCAAACGCCATCCTACCCGGCTGCACCCGCCGGGCAGTGCTGAAAATCGCTGAAGAACAGAACCTCAAAGTCGAGGAACGGCTGTTCACGGTGGAAGAAGCCAAGGCTGCCAAAGAGGCCTTCCTCACAAGCGCATCGAGCTTCGTGACGCCAATTATCGGCATTCAGGATCACACCATCGGCGATGGCAAGCCGGGTCCGCATACGCGCCGTTTGCAGGAAATCTACATGGATCTCGCCCGCACGGGCGCAGAAGCAGTTCTCTAACCCAAAAGAAAGCAAGAGGGGAATATGACAATAAAAAACCTTTTAAAGACAGCAGCCTATAGCGCATTGTTCGCAAGCGTCGCCGCAGTGGCAGGCGCAGGCAGCGCATCCGCCGCAACCGAAGGCTATGGCGATTGCCCGCTGATCGGCGACAAGGGATCGGCCACCATCACCCCGGCTGTACCGGGTCAGTTCACGGTCATCATCAACCTGCCTGCCCTTGGTCAGTTCAATGGTGACACGCCGGAAACGATCAAAGACGGTTATGAATTCTGCATGGCCGTCAACATCGCGCACCGCCTTGGCCTTGAAAAGGTGAAGCTGGTCAACGCTTCGTTCGACTCCATCGTGGCTGGCCAGAACAAGGATTACGACATCGCGCTGGCGCTGATCTCCGTCACCGAACCGCGCAAGAAGGTCGTGGATTTCTCCACGCCTTACATGTCTTCCGCTTATGGCGTTGCAGCCCGCGCCGACAAGCCGGTTACGGAAGCCGAAATGAAGACGGTAAAGGTCGGCACGCAGGCCGGTACGACGCTGGTTCCTTTTGCACAGGAAACGCTGAATGTCACACATCTCGACGTTTTCGATGACACCGCGTCGATGTTCACCGCCCTTGCTGCTGGCAAGGTCAATGCCGTGATGACCGATCTTTCGATCGTTCTCGGTCAGGTGAAAAACTCCAACGGCAAGCTGGCCGTTGTCGGTCAGTACGAATCCGGCGGCCAGACCGCAGGCATTTATCCGAAGGGTTCGGAAAGCAAGAAGGTCATCGATCAGTTGATCGCCGACATGGAAAAAGACGGAACCCTGAAGAAGCTGGAAACAGCCTATCTTCTGCCATCGTGGGGCACTTCGCCATCTGACGTTCCTGTCTGGAAACCATGATCTGACAATTTTCCGGGCTGCGGTTAGCATGGCTGCCGCAGCCCGGACTCCCGATTTTGACACCGTGGCAGCAGCACCCATAGCAGGCGCGCAGCCACCTTGCCTCAGCGAGAATATTTATGTCCCAACCGGCACCGGCTGCCAGCGTCGAGCGCGCGCGGCAATGGCGCAGTCGTAACAAGGTCCGTACCCATAGCGGTCGATCCTTGTTCGCATTCGCCTTTTCGTTCATCACCCTTCTGGCCTCAATTCAGACGGTCTATAGCGTCACCAGCTATACGATCGCACAGGGCTGGCTTTCGACGCCCGTTCTCACCATCGGATGGGCGCTGCTGTTGGCTCCGCTCGCCGTTCTATGGTTTGCATGGCGCAGTGTGCAGCTTTCCAGTCAGGCCGGGAAAAGCGCTGACATCTACAAGGGTCGGGAATTGGGCGCACGCGCATCCGATGTGTCCTGGCAGGCGATCTCCTATGCCGTTGCGGTGCTGATCATCTGTGCCGGCGCATGGTTCATGATCGTCAATGACGCTGCGGTCAGCCGCACTTTCTTCGACGTCAATCTGATTGCGAAATCGTCAGGCACGGTGCTCAAGGCCTTTGGCACCAACATCATCATCTTCTTTGTCGCCGCTATTCTGATCCTGATCTGGGCGCTGGTGATTGCGATTGCCCGCACGCTTCCGGGCAAGGCTGGCAAGCCGATCCGGCTGCTTGCCACCTTCTACAGCGATCTGTTTCGTGGTCTGCCTGCCATTATCACGATCTATCTCATCGGTTTCGGCCTGCCCTTGACCGGTCTGCCGATCCTGAAAGATCTGTCTTCCAACGCCTATGCGATCATTGCACTGACGCTGACTTATGGCGCCTATACGTCTGAGGTCTATCGTGCAGGCATCGAAAGCGTCCATCCAAGCCAGATAGCAGCCGCTCGCTCGCTCGGTCTGTCCTATGTCCGCACCATGCGCTATGTCGTTGTTCCACTGGCTGTGCGCGGCATCATTCCGCCGCTGATGAATAACTGCATCAGCTTGCAGAAAGACACGGCGCTTGTGGCGATCATCGGCACCATCGACGCCTTCAACCAGTCGAAGATCATCGCCGCCAACTATTTCAACCTGTCGGCTGTCACGACGGTCGCCATCCTGTTCATCCTGATCACCATTCCGCAGGCCCGATTTGTCGATCGTCTGATCGAACGGGATCGTCGGAAAATGCGTTCGAGCATGTGAGGAGTACGGATATGGCACTCGTTGAAATCGACAAGGCAATCAAACGTTATGGGTCGCTGGAGGTTCTGTCCGGCATCAGCCTCGATATTGAAGAGCATCAGGTCGTCTGTCTCATCGGCCCTTCCGGCTGCGGCAAGTCCACGCTTCTGCGCTGCATCAATCGGCTAGAAACCATCGATGAAGGCGAAATCCGCCTGCATGGCGACCGCGTGACCGGACCGGGCGTTGATCTCGATGTTCTGCGCCGCGAAATCGGCATTGTGTTTCAGGGGTACAACCTGTTCCCACATATGACCGTGATGGAGAACGTCACGTTGGGTCCGACAAAGGTGCTGGGCATGCCTGCCAGAGAAGCGCAGGAAAAAGGCCTCGCGCTTTTGGCCCGTATCGGGCTTGATCATAAGGCGAAGGAATATCCAGACCGGCTTTCCGGCGGACAGCAGCAGCGCGTCGCCATCGTGCGTGCATTGATGATGGACCCGACATTGCTGCTGCTGGATGAAATCACCTCGGCGCTCGATCCGGAACTGGTGTCGGAAGTGCTCGACATCGTGCGCGATCTGGCGACCAAGGGCATGACCATGGTGCTGGCTACCCACGAAATGGGCTTTGCACGCGAGGTTGCAGACAAGGTCTGTTTCCTGCAAAACGGCAAGGTCTATGAGGAAGGACCGCCTTCGCAAATCTTCGGCAATCCGCAGGGCGAGCGCACGCAAGCCTTTCTCAAGCGTATTATCGAAGCGGGACGCCTCTGACACTCGAATCTTTTGAACACGGAACTCTGCAATGACTGCAACCGCACGCGACTTCGGCATCATCTGTGACATCATGCCGACCGGCAGCAAGAATGCCATTACCGATGTGCCGGGCGTGCGGGTCGGTCACCACACTCTGCGCGATGGCGACATCAACACAGGTGTAACCGCCATTCTTCCCCATGACGGCAATCTCTATCGGCGCAAGGTTCTGGCCGCCTGCGATGTCATCAACGGGTTTGGCAAAAGCACAGGCTTGGTTCAGATTGAAGAACTCGGCACGCTGGAAACACCGATCCTGCTGACGAACACTTTTGGCGTTGGCACCTGTGCCAACGCTCTCATCCGCGAGGCGATTGCGAGCAACCCTGATATTGGCCGCACAACGGCGACCGTCAATCCGGTGGTACTGGAATGCAATGACGGCCCGCTGAACGACATTCAGGCTATGGCCGTGACAGAAGATCATGCGCGTCTTGCATTGGGTGCGGCTGCCGAAGATGTTATCCAGGGCAATGTGGGCGCTGGAACCGGCATGAGCTGTTTCGGCTTCAAGGGCGGTATCGGTACATCGTCCCGACAGTTCGAACTGGATGGCAAAACCTATCATCTTGGCATTCTGGCACTGACCAATTTCGGGCGTGCTGGCGATCTCGTCTTGCCTGACGGACGCCGCCCCTCGCCCAAGGCCGAAGCGCAGCCTGAGAAAGGTTCGGTCATTCTCGTGCTTGCAACCGATGTGCCCATGGAGCACCGGCAACTGAAACGCGTCACGCGCCGTTGCGGTGCAGGTCTGGCGCGACTTGGTGCATTCTGGGGTCACGGCAGTGGCGATATCGCTGTCGGCTTTTCAACGGCAGTAACATTCGATCACGACGAACAGCGCGATTTCGTTGCAATAGCTGCCCTCAATGAGGATCGGATCGACACGCTGTTTCGCGCGGCGACTGAAGCAACACAGGAAGCTGTGCTGAATTCCATGTGCGCGGCCGAAGCCATGCGCGGTCGCGCCGCCCGCCGCCGCTCTTTGGCCGATTGGCTTGTCGCAAACAACGCATAATAACAATAGCTTCCGTCATATCAGAACAGTTTGACCGAATGAAACAGGGGCACATAGTTGGTGTTGTCAAAGGGATTAAAATTTCATATTTCTAATATGTTACTTTTAAAATAATACTTAACGCCAATTATTGAGAATTGTTTTGGACCCTATTTTACCTATCCTTATTCCTGCACTCGTAACTGTAATCGGCACTCTGATTACGACTCTCCCAAGCATTATTTCCAGTATAGCCAAATTTTTTAGCTAGAAAACTTAAATATTTTGGCGCCAATTTACATTGGCGCCAATCTATAATAATTATGATTTGCATTTTTATTATTTATAATTGATTTTTTGAGGAAATATCCAAATTTTCAAAATTCGACTCTGTGCGGTTTTGTTGTTTTTTCCTTTTAGCGCTGGATGTGTTGCTGTCGGACCGGATTATCATCCTCCTCTTATCAACACGCCTCGTGCGTGGAATAGTAAAGCTGATACAGCCGCCCCACAACTCGCAGACTGGTGGAAAAACCTCGGCGATCCAATGCTGGATCGGCTGATTGCTGACGGCATTGATAGCAGTCCAGATGTTGCGACAGCAAAAGCGAAGGTGCGTCAGGCGCGCGCGAACTTTGCATCCATGGATGGCGTTTTGTATCCGCGTATCGATGGAAGTGGTGGCTTCAAGCGTACTGACCGCAATTCAAATAATACAGGCAGCAGGTCGAATTTCGAATTATCTCCTGCATGGGAGCTTGACCTGTTCGGTGCAAACAGGCGCGGTGCGGAGGCTGCTTATTACGCAACAGAATCCGCCCATGAACAATTGCGGGCAGCACTCGTCAGCTTGATCGGTGAAATCGCAACCAGCTACGTGCAATTGCGCGGCATACAGGCCCAGATCGCCATCGCAGAACGCAACGTGGCTTCGCAACGCCGAACCGTCGCATTGACCCGTACGCAGCTGGCAGCAGGAAATATATCGCAAGTCGATCTTCTCAGCGCGCAAACTCAGGTGGCAACCACGGAGGCCGGGATTCCAACGTTGCAGATCAGCCATGCCGAGAACCTGAACAAACTGTCTACCCTCACCGGGCGCTCATCAATAGCGCTAGCCGCTATACTTGATAAGCCTCGCTCTCTGCCCTCAGCGCCCCGCAAGATATCGGCTGGATTACCCGCACACCTCTTGTTGAGCCGCCCCGATATACGGGCAGCTGAACGGGACTATGCCAAGGCAACAGCCACGATAGGTCAAAAACAGGCCGCGCTTTATCCGAGTATTTCCCTCACTGGTAGCATTCAGACGTAAGCGCTGTTTTCAGGCCACGGCTTTGAGATCGTGCGTTGCGGCATAGGCCCAAGGCAGCAGGTCGTCGATCTGGCTATTTGGATGATTGTTGACGATCTTGGTGAGGACGTCTGAGAGATAGGCCAGTGGCTCGACATTGTTGAGCTTTGCCGTCTCGATGAGCGAGGCGATAGTCGCCCAGTGTTCGGCCCCGGCGTCAGAACCGGCAAATAGCGCATTTTTGCGATTGAGGGCAATTGGCCTGATTGACCGTTCGACGACGTTGGAATCGATCTCGATCCGGCCATCGTCGATGAAGCGGGTCAAGCCGTCCCAGCGTGACAAGGCATAGCGGATTGCTTCGGCGAGTTTTGTCTTCTGGCTGATGTAGCCGAGTTGTTCACGCAGCCAGGGAGCGAGGCTGTCGGTAATCGGACGACTTTTTTCCTGACGGGCGACACGACGCTCCTCGTGGGGCCGGCCACGTATCTCTTCTTCGATCCTGTAAAGTTCGCCGATGCGTCGCAGCGCCTCGCTGGCGATGGGTGCCGGACCAGCGGCAGCAAGCTCATAGAAGCGGCGTCGAACGTGGGACCAGCAGAAGGCCAGCGACACGGTGTTCTTTGCCGCGAGCGGGCGATATCCACTGTAGCCGTCTACCTGCAGGATGCCGACGAAGCCGTCGAGATGGGCCATCGGTCGTTCGCCTTTGCGATCTGGCGCATAGACATAGGTGACACCGGGCGGGTCATCGCCCTGCCACGGCCGGTCATCTCGTGCATAAGCCCAAAGCTGGCCGGTCTTGGTTTTGCCACGTCCCGGATCGAGCACCGGGGCCGTCGTCTCGTCGGCGAAGAGCTTGGACGATGACTTCAGATGATCGAGCAGCCGCTGATGGACCGGGCGTAGATGCCAGGCGGCGCGACCGACCCAGTCGGCGAGCGTCGAACGGTCGAGGTCGATGCCCTGACGCTTGTAGATTTGCGCCTGGCGATACAGCGGCAGGTGGTCAGCATATTTAGATACCAGCACCTGGGCGACGGTTGCCTCTGTCGGGATGCCGCCCTCGATCAGCCTTGCCGGGGCCGGAGCCTGGACAACGACTTCTTCACAGGCCCGGCAGGCATACTTCGGGCGGCGCAGCACGAGCACCCGGAATTGGGCGGGCACAAGATCGAGCTTCTCGCTGACATCCTCGCCGATCCGAT
Source organism: Brucella sp. 22210 (assembly GCF_052045675.1). Classification (NCBI taxonomy): domain Bacteria; kingdom Pseudomonadati; phylum Pseudomonadota; class Alphaproteobacteria; order Hyphomicrobiales; family Brucellaceae; genus Brucella; species Brucella sp. 22210. Next base: position 1,303 of record NZ_JBQEPD010000038.1, on the reverse strand, counting down.
GCAGGTCGTTGCGGCAGCAGGGGCAGGCATGGTTATCGATATCGACCACGATCTCGACGCGCGGCAGATGCGCTGGCAGTGAACCCCGGTTCGTACGCCGTTTAGCGACCTGCGCCTGGCGCAGAGCAGTCGAGCCTTGTTCCTTCTCTTCCAGCCCGGCAGCCTCGATCTGTTCGGCCTCTTCAAGCCCAAGCAGAAGCTGGTCCTCTGGAAGCGTCTCTGCCCGTCGACCAAAGCGGTGACGCTGTAATTCCTTGATGATCTGCCGCAGGCGGGCATTCTCCGCCTCACGCGAAAGCACCATTGCTTTCAGCGCGTTCAGGTCATCCGGAAGCTCGTCTGCCGTCATCGTCATGGATCGAGAACAGCATATTTTGCCGCTCGGAGCGAGACGCTGAATGGCTCTGATTCAATTGGTCGCGCCCGTTATCCGGCCTTTATCGGCGTGCGCGTTTCGCTCGGCGCATGCACGCGTTTCCAGTCCAATCCTTCGAACAGAGCCGAGAACTGGGCGGCCGTCAGATGCATCACACCGTCTTGCATTCGAGGCCAATGGAACTCGCCATCCTCGATCCGCTTGGCGACCAGGCACACGCCGCTGCCGTCCCAGAAGATCAGCTTGATCCGGTCCGTTCGTTTGGCCCGGAATACGTAGATCGTGCCCGAGAACGGGTCGGCACCCATCTGGGCCTTTACCAATGCCGCCAATCCTTCAGCACCTTTGCGGAAGTCGACAGGCTTGGTGGCGATCATCACTTTTACCGCACCGGACGGGCCAATCACGACTGAGCCTTCAACGCCTGGATGACGGCGGCAATGGTTGCAGCATCGGTGCCAGAGGCAATACGCAGCCAGGCTCCATCAATCCGCAATTCAATGGCCGCCTCCGGAGAAGTTCTTCTTGGCAAACGTGCTTGCCGCGCCCTCTTCGGTTCCGAATTCTCGGGCGACACGACGACTGCTGGTGCAAACATTGGTGCTTGCTCCGGCACCGACAACACATCAAGCGGCTTTCGGGCGAGCCGTCGCCATGTGAACAACTGCTGCGGCGTCAATCCATGCCGCCGCGCCACAGAGCACACCGTGACGCCAGGCTCGCAACTCTCCGCAATGATCTGCGCCTTCTGATCGTCGCTCCATTCGCGACGACGGCCATTGCCTGTGAACACCTCAAACCGGCGTATCGGCTCATCCTTGGATTTAAGCGTAAGTTCTGAAATCGACATATGTCCTAGCCCTCTTTCGAGGTTGAACATCAATGATCAAGCGATGATCCGGAAGGTGGGGTCAGGACAGCGCTTAC
>NZ_JBQEPD010000037.1:0-22873 GCF_052045675.1 Brucella sp. 22210 | reverse complement strand
AGGCGATGATTTCGCGGTCGAATGCGTCGATGACGAAGGCGAGACGAATGACCTCGCCATTCCAGCAGGTGAACTCCAGACCGTCCGAGCACCAGCGCAGATTGGAGCGCATAACCATGACCTTGCCGTCATGGATGCGGCCCTTGCGAACGGCGGTATGCTTCTCCAGCAGCATGGCATGGTTGCCCATGATGCGATGGACCCGTTTGGCGTTGACCACAGGCTTATCGGCGGCTCGCCTTTCGCGATTGAGGAGCGCGGCGATCCGCCGATAGCCATAGGTTGGCCTTTGATCCACCAGCCTGCGAATGGTGGGCAAAAGCTCTGCATCCTCGACCTTGTGGTAAGGCCCACGCGGCTTTGATTTGCCTTTCAGCCGCTCGATGAGGTTGGAACGGGAGACGCCTAGCGTGTCTGCTACGGCCTTCATCGCGAACCGTCCTTCGGCAACAAGATCGGCCGCGATATCCGTTTTTTTGAGTCCGCTTTGGAAAGGGCTTCGCGGAGGATTTCGACCTCCATCGTCTTACGGCCGAGCATGCGCTCCAGCTCGCGGATGCGATCTTCCAGTTTCTTCACTTCCGAATTGCCGACCACCGGCTCGTCAGAATCCACGGCTGCAGCACCTCCCTCACTCAAGAGCCTGCGCCACCGGTAAAGCAGATTGGGCGCAACACCATGGCGGCGAGCGGTCGAAGATACCGTTTCGCCTGGTTCGAAACTCTGCTCGATGATCGTCAGCTTTTGCTCGGTTGTCCACCGCCGACGGCGGACATCACCTGTCAGCAATTCGACATGTCGATACTCGTTAGACATAAGCCTATACCCAAGCCTGTGCTTGAGCCTTTCTGCTTATGCCGACTGTCCGGTCGAAATGGGGGGCAGTTCACTTCAGAACTTCGCCGATTGAAGTTTCGGAATTGACCACGCGCGAATAGATCGCAACACATGTACTCTTGGTTGGAAAGCGACTGTCCATCTTTGAGAAACCCAGTTCATGGCGAACGAGGTTCATGAGGTCGGCGCTGTCTTCCCGGTCGTGAATAGTAAAGTCGGCGCCAAGCCCGATCTGCTGGGCATAAATACGTAAGAGCCGCGCGCCAATGCCATGAAATGTGCCTGCCCATGCAAGCGCATCGGTCGTGACCGCTGAATTGTCGCCAATAACCTGCTTGCAGATACGCTGAACGCGCCGGGCCATTTCGGACGCTGCCCGGCGTGAGAATGTCATCAACAATATCCGGCGTGGGTCAGCGCCGTTAACGATGAGATGAGCGACACGATGCGCCAATGTGTTGGTCTTGCCTGATCCCGCGCCGGCTATAATCAGAAGCGGGCCACCAATTGCGCCATTCGGCATGGCAATGCCATGCTTGACTGCCTCGCGCTGGCGATCATTCAGTTTTTCCAGGTAGGCCGCCGCCATGTATCCTCGTCACGCATGCATCTTTTGATCACCGGATTACGGATTGTCCGCCGAAACGCTCATCTGACATATTCATTAGAACATTAGGAACAAAAAAGGAACAGCCTGGTTCGCGTTTGGATGGCTTTCTGCTAGAGAAACATGGTTCGTATGGGCAGGGAGCGTTGTTTTCATGCCTGACAATGGAATGGTCCAGGCTGTCAAAAGAACGTTTGCAAAGAATGAGGCCTGAAGCTTAGTTTCAGTAAACGCTAAAACTTAAAGGCGGGAACGCAATCTCGATGAACACAGACGGTATTTCTTCGCTTCCCGTTCCGGCGAATTTCAGGATCGTATTGACAGCTTGCGCCATTCAAGATTATTGCTGAACTCGCAGCATAAATCCGCCTATACTTAACGCCGACTGTACCCCAAACGAAAATTTGCGACAAAGCCTATCACGCCTGGATGCGCGGCATCGGCAAGACGGGTTCCTATTCGCCGAGGAGCATCACCGGCTATAATGGCCGCGGCTTCGATATGACAACAGCTGACGTCCAGATCGGCGCTGACTATTCGAAGAGCGACGTGTTCATCGCAGGTTACAAGTTCACGGTCGGCATCTTTGGTGAATATGCCAATTCGAGCTTCAACGTGCGCGGTCGCACAACAGACGGTTCGATCTCGTCGAGAGGTCTGGGTGGGGCATTGCCAAGTTGTTTGTGCAAGGCTACGAGCGACTATAGCAGCTGTTTTCAAGCGGTCATTTCAGCAGTGTAGTCACGCCATAATGCAAATGCATCGGTACGTGCATGGCGGTAGGAGATAGCGGTGAGTTTGTAGCGTCGAGGACGGAAGATCGTGTTGGTTTGATCGTGGACTGACAAGAAGCGTTGCGCCTGACGCAGCAATTTAAACCGCCCCATGATCTTCTCCCGTTTTCGGCACAGACGATGCGAATTTTCAATTCTGTTATTCAGACCTTTATGTGCACGGTGATCGGCATTGGGTGCGATAGTCTGTATTAGTTTGACATAGCTGCCGAGCTTGTCCGTCACGACAACGCGGGGCTGGCCAAATTGCCTGATCAGTCTTGAGAAGAAGCGCTTGGCGGCTTTGGTATTACGGCGTGCTTGAACCAGGATGTCGAGAACACCGCCTTCCGCATCAATTGCTCGCCAAAGCCAGAATTTTCTCCCGGCAATCGTAATGACGACCTCATCCATATGCCACTTGTCATTCGGCCTTGGACGCTCTTTACGAATGCAATGAGCAAAATAGTGGCCAAAGTGATTGTTCTAAAGGCGAACCGTTGCCCGGCTCATGACCACGCCACGCTCTGAAAGCAAATCTTCCACATCGGCCGTGCTCAGTGCAATCCGGTGATAGGCCCATACCGCATAGGCGGCTATCTCACGCGGAAAGCGGAATCCCTTCAATCGGGGAAAAGAACTCGGCAATTTCATACCGCATCGACACCGGAAACACCAAGATCAAACAACTTGGCAATGCCGTCGGCAGACTATATCGGCGCTTTCGACTTCAATTTGGACTTGCCCATACGCGCGCATCCACCTCGTCCAAGCTATTTTGTGCAGCGGCTGAAGACGTAAGCATCGGCTTGACGCCCTATGTGGCAAGAACATCAACGCGCGACACTGCACTTGGAGCCATGATCGGTGCTAGTGGTCAGCTCTAATAAATATAGTTAAGGTAAACGGGCGTCTATACCGGCTCTCGTTTGTTGTCTCTGATCATAACAGGCGTGTATACATTGAGCAATTAATAGATAATGATGTTTAATTGTGATGGTAATCTACCATTGCGTTGCCTTGCAAATATTGGCTTTATATTACCGCAATTCTAATCGATTTATATTTCTCGCAAAAGAGTTTAAACTAATATAGATACCCCGAAATGGGAGGGTATTTATAATCGGGAACAATGCTGGATTATGAGAACAAGGCGCTCGCGTATTGTTTTTTTCGGTACATTTTTTACGGTAATTTTCGGACTTATTCCGCTTGGAATGAGTGCGTTCTTCGCCAGTTATCTTGCTTATAGGTCAGAACAGTCAAAACTAGATCTACTTGCGAAAATGGCCGTTGATCATGCCAACAGTACATTTGAATCCGTGCGACAGGTGCTGATCGCTCTGAACAACACTTCATTTGCAATCTGCTCCACTGAACATGGGGCCAGACTAAGAAGCCTGAGCATCGCTTCAGAAAACATTGAAGACCTCGCCTATTTTGATGGCGACCAGGCGCAGTGTTCTTCATGGCGAATGGAACCGATCGCAATCAATCGCTCCGAGATAGGATACACAACCGCTCAGGGCGATCAAATTTCGCTGCACTATCGCCCGACATCAACCTATCTGAAGGATATGATCGGGATCAGGACCGGGCATTATGAAGCGCTCATGCTGCCGTCTCGTCTTCTCGATTATAATATCAAAGAAAATGCGACCATTATTCTTCTGAACAAGCACGGTGGCGTCATCAGCGAACATAATGCCGATGGTCCAATCCTTGTTGTCGACCCGTCCAATCCTGACCAACTGATAACAGAAACAGACTGGCTCCATAGCACGGCGCAACAAAATGAACTGAGCGCCGTCGTACTGGAGAACCGTTCCATCCTTTGGGCGCAGACGCAAACCAATCTGAATTATTGTGGCCCTGTCGGCTTGGTTTTTGCCCTGATCGCTATGGGGCTATCGGCCCAATATTGGCGCCGACAACTTTCCGAGAGAACCGAGTTGCAACTGGCAATTCGCAATCGAGAATTTGTGGTTTTCTATCAGCCGATTATCCGGCTCATCGATGGTCAATGTGTGGGCGCGGAAGCGCTCGTGCGATGGAAGCGCCCGAACGGAGATATTATCGGTCCCGATTCATTCATCCCTCTTGCTGAGGCAACTGGTCTTATCGGACAGATCACGGACCAAGTTATCGATCACGTCATCCGCGATCTGAACCATGTGCTCGTGCAAGATCGCACGTTGCACGTCACGATCAATCTCACACCGGAGGATATTGAAACAGGCCGGGCGCTTAACATGCTCGATGCTGTCATGCTCTATAGCGGTATTGAAAAGCGTCAAATCTGGCTGGAAGTGACCGAGCGCAGCTTCATCAATGCAGAGCTTGCACGCGAGGTCCTCATCGCGGCCCGCACGTCTGGTTATATTGTTGCACTTGATGACTTTGGCACCGGCTATTCCAGTTTGCAGCATTTGCAGGGCCTGCCGTTAGACGCCTTAAAGATCGATCGGTCCTTCGTGAGTGCTGTGAAGGAACAATCCACGAGCGGGCTGCTCATCAACCACATCGGCAACATTGCCAGAGATTTAGGCCTGTTCAGCGTGGCAGAAGGTATTGAAACGGAAGAACAGCTCGCCGCGCTACGGCTCAAAGGTGTTGAATATGGACAAGGCTGGCTGTTTGCAAAGCCGATGCCGTTGGAAGAGTTTCTTGTGTTTCTCGCGACGTGCATGGCGCGTGATGCCGTTTAAAACCGTTGACTGGAAGTCAGAGCCGTCGGTGATCGCGTTGCGCGGAGTGCCATCATCTCACTCCTAATAACATTTGCTGACAGGTCGGTATGACGGTCAAGGACATAGGGCCTCACAGTCACCAGTGATTGGAGGGATTAATGGCAGGCCGCCACCACCGTCTCGATTTAAATGGCATTTTCTGGCACCTGATAAGACGCGCCACCGTATCGAGTGAGTGATGAACCCGCATTACGTTGAACACTTAACGAAATTGCCGTCGCTAGCGCGTATGTGAGACTGTGATAGCCCCTTCTAATTTCTGATCCTTGTTAGAACGTTGTCTAGTGCGACCGTTAACGCGCTAGTGCCGCCATTTTCGTCAAATTCCTTGAATATTTGCTCGTTCAACCCGCCCTCTGTCGAAAACTCATGTCGCAGCTGCATATAACCGGTATGCGATGTGTTTTCCGCAACGTGAGCTAAGCTGCTAAAAAGTGGAGTGAGGTAACTACGAGTCTTATGCTCGTCCAATCCCTTCGCTATGAGCCAATCAGAAACTCTCTCCATAATTCCATAGTAGGTGCCCATCATGGCACTAGCGGTCGCGAGCAGATCGAATTCCATCTGACTTTCACATTCTACAGCCTTGCCAACTGATGAGAAAAACTCGAAGGAGGTTTCGTCCTTCGGAAAAATTGCGGTTACGCCATCGCGGTAAGAGACGAAAGGTAGAGGTGTTGCCCGAACGATTTCTGATTCCGGGTATGAGGTCCAGCGGGAAAGTTTTTCATGACTGATCCCTGCCACAACGCTGATCAGCTTCCGTCCGAATGGAATACGAATGGCCGCCAGAACTTCTTCGACGATTTGTGGCCGGACGGCGAGAATAAGAACATCAGCCTTGTCTGCAACGGATTGATTTCCGGTCGCAATTTCTACTCTGGCATAACGTTCCGCAAGCCTGCTGGCCACTGCTGCGTTACGTGGTGAGACGATTACCTTTTGGACGTTAAGGCGCGACCCCATCAGGCCGTCTATCAATGCCTCAGTAATCGTTCCCGTTCCGATAAATCCATAAATCACATAAAATCTCCCACGTTCAAAAGTGCCAGCCGATCTACTACGGTTTTTTGCCGGCGAAGCGGTTCAACGCGAAGCGGTTGGTTGAATAACTCGATGAGCGTTGTTCAACGAGATCCGCGACAATACGAGCAATGCCAGGCGCAATGCCAAAACCATGACCACTCATTCCTGTGGCGATCGTAAGCCCGCCGATGCTCGCTTGATCTATGACAGGCAATACGTCAGGCATGGTATCGATCATTCCAGCCCAGCTGCGCACGATACGCGGTTTTCCGATCTTGGGGAAAGCTTCCGCAAATTGTTTGAGAACACGGCCGAGTTCGCTTTGGTTTGGCTTTGGGTCAAGTATACGGCATCTTTCGAACGGCGTTTCGTCGATTTTCGACCATTGCCGTGGCGTTCGCCATGCATCGGGATAGTTCTGCGGAGCTGAAAGCCGGAACCGCGTGCTTGTAAAGTCCTCACGCAACTGCTGGATGTAAGCAGGGAAGTTTCTGAAGGCGTCGGGGCCGATGAAAAAATCATGCGTAGCCCATGGGGTAAGAGTGTAGCTTCCATCGGCCCGCCGTCGAAATGCGATGCGATCATCGGCGGCGGCAGCATCATGCGGCGAAGTTGCCAGTTCTACTTGTAAGGCGGAAGATAAAACTGACAGTTGCGGAATATGAATATTGTGTCGTTTCAGAAAAAGGGCGCTCCAAGCGCCAGCCGACACGACCACTCTCTCACATTTCACATACCCGCGCTCAGTGGCGACACCTTGAATGTGATTGTCTGTAATGTCCAATGTGCGAATGGCGCAGTTTTCGCGAATGATGATACCGTCTTCTGCGGCTGCCCGAGCCAGTGTAGGCACGGCAACAAACGGTTCAGCCATAGCATCGGACGGTGTGGTCATACCGCCAATCCAACCCCTACCTTGGGGTATCATCGCTCCAATTTCGCGTTGGGATAACATGCGCGTATCGACGCCGTATTGGCGCGCGCCATCGAGCCATTGCTCGAATTTCTCCTGCTTGGCTTTGCTGCGTGCAAGATAAGTAATACCTTTCTGGCGAAAGCCGATCCGCTCGAGGATCTTTTCGTTTAGGCTTTTCCAGAGAGGAATCGCTTCCATCATGATGGGCAACTCTGCATAATCGCGGCCTTGTTGACGGATCCAGCCCCAGTTCCGGCTGGATTGTTCACCGGCAATGCGACCTTTCTCGCAGAGAAGGACCGTCAATCCTCGTTTATGCAGCTCCCAAGCGGTCATAATCCCGATGATGCCGCCGCCGATGATCGTTACGTCAACAACATCCGGAAGGGGACCATCGAATTGTGGAGTGTTATCAAGATTGATAGGAAATGCAGACATCGGATTTCAGAATCTCGTGGGGCTGTAAGGTGTAGTATCGATAGTAGGCGTGCGTTCGCCGACCAGATCAGCAACAAGCTGGGCGGTTACAGCGGAGAGGGTCACCCCCAGATGCCCGTGTCCGAACGCATAGATCACATCGTGACATTTATGGGCTCGACCGATCACCGGTAATGTGTCTGGCGTTGAGGGTCTATGTCCCATCCATTCAGTCGTGGGATTCCAGTCCTTGAGGGCTCGTACCAACATCATCGCCTCTGGCAGCAGAGCGCGAATGCGCTTGTAGTTTGGTGGCGCCTTCAGCCCGGCCAATTCATCGCCGCTTATAAGGCGCAAACCGTCATGCATGGGAGACAAAACAAAGCCTTTACCAGGAATGACGACTGGACCACGCAACAATGATTGAGACCCTGCACCGAAGCTGATGTGGTATCCGCGTTCGCTCTCGAGCGAAACCTTGTCTCCAAGTTGCCTGGTCAAAATGGAGGACCATGCACCAGCTGCAATGACCACACGATCAAAGTACTGCTCTCCAGAGAAAGCTTGGAGTAAGACGCCGCCACGTTCTGAGGGGCGAACTGAACTGACATGCTCGCGAACAAAGGCCGCACCAAACGTTTGTGCTGTTTCCAGATAGACGCGGGCCAGTTTCTTCGGAAAACGGACATTTCCAGCTTTCGGCTGATAGAGGCCCTTAAAACACGAAGAGGGATTGAGCGCAGGTTCAAGATCCAGAAGCGACGACTGGCTGAGGATTTCGTGGCATATGCCGTGACGTTCCATAAGCTGACGTTCAAGTGTAGAGCTTTGGAAATCCTTGGCGCTGCCATAGACCTTCAGCCAACCTTCTTGCGTGATCATATCCTTGACCGAAGCAATCGCCGCCAGTTCTTGATGCGCGACCAGAGCTTGGGAAACGAGTGGGCGCATCGCTGCCGCAATGCGATCAACTCCTCTTGTTGTGCCTGCCGCGATAAAACGCTTCATCCAAGGTAGCGCTTTTGCGGCATGATGGAGGCGCAAGACTGCCGGAGAGTTGCGGTTGAACATATAGGTTGGGAGAGACCAGACCACGGCGGGTGTTGCGGTGGGCGTAATCGAACCCGTGACTATGGCTCCCGCGTTTCCATAGGAAGTTCCCGCACCCGGTTCCTGATCACCAAAAACCGTGACGCTGTGGCCCTCTTTGGCAAGAGTGAGTGCGGCACTACATCCGACAATTCCCGCACCGATGATGGCAACAGAAAGTCGTTCACCGTTTTGCTGACGATGCTGCATGAGGATCGATCTATCTCAATTATGCGACCAGGTCGCGTCAGTGGTGAAGGACTTTGCTCAGAAAATCACGTGTGCGCTCATTTTGGGGGTTCTTGAAGAAGCTTTCCGGTTCACCACTTTCAATAATCGAACCACGATCCATGAATATAACACGATCAGCAACGCTTCGAGCGAAACCCATTTCATGAGTGACAACCATCATTGTCATGCCTTCTTTGGCGAGGCTGACCATGACATCGAGCACTTCGTTGATCATTTCTGGATCAAGCGCCGACGTAGGCTCGTCGAACAACATTATCCGGGGCTGCATGCAAAGCGAGCGTGCAATGGCGACACGCTGCTGTTGACCGCCCGACAGCTGGTTTGGATAGTTATTCATGCGATCCGCGAGGCCGACTTTAGCAAGCAGTTCCTTGCCGCGTTTCTCTGCTTCGGCTTTTGATAGTCCGCGCACATGAATGGGAGCGAGGGTCACATTCTCGAGCGCCGTCTTGTGCGGATACAAATTGAATTGCTGGAAGACAAACCCGACTTCCATTCGCAACTCACGCAAGGCAGCAGCCTTCGAACTCAGATCAATGCTGTCAACAACAAGCTTTCCAGACTGATAAGCCTCCAGTCCATTGACACATCGGATCAGAGTGCTCTTGCCGGAGCCGGAAGGCCCGCAAACCACGACGACTTCGCCCTTGCTGACTTTCAGATCAATATTGTTGAGCACATGAAGCGCGCTGCCGAACCATTTGTTCAGACCTTGAAATTCAATCATTAGACCTGTCCGGTTACAAAATAGGAGATTGCGTGCCGCGTTCGATACGACGTGAAAGATAGATCATCGGATAGCAGACGATAAAGTAACCGATGCCAACGACGCCAAAGACCAGCAGACCATTAGGAATATTTTGTACGATCATCCAGCCGGAGCGTGTGAGGTCCATGATGCCGATAGCGGAAACGACAGAGGAGTCTTTAACCAGCAGGATGAATTGCCCAACCAGAGAAGGACGAACAATACGCAATGCTTGCGGCATCACGATCAACCGAAGCTGTTGCGCATAGGTGAATCCTGACGCAATTGCCGCTTCGGTCTGTCCACGCGGAACCGCCTGGATACCGGAGGCAACGATTTCACCGATAAAGCACGCTGACAGATTGGAAAGCGCTATCACGCCTGCATTGAATGCAGATAGTTCAATCCCGATCGCTGGCAGAATGAAGAAGCAAATGAAAACCTGCACCAGAAAGGGCGTGCCGCGAAACAGATCGATATAGAACCCGGTTATCGCTGACAGCCATCGGTTTCCGCTGGCGCGGAGCACTCCAAAGATCAGTCCAATCACCATCCCAATGATAAGGGAAAGGAGTGACAGCGCAACGGTCATTCCAAGACCCTTCAGCAGAACGGGCCAGAAATTCAACAAGCGTTCGAATTGAAACCAAAACATATAAGCCTCCTGTCAGCGTTCCGGCATGCGATTGAAACGCGACCAGCTGCCTGCCATAGCCTTGAGCAGATAGTAGATCAGCAGGAAGCCCGCAGCTGTTGCTGCAAGCCCTTCAACGGGCATGAAGCGGTCAAGCGCGATCTGTTGCCCGACGCGTGTAAGCTCAACGACGGAAATCAGAGAAAGAAGGGACGAATCCTTCACAAGCACGATTGCTTGTCCGATCATCGGCGAAATTGTCGGTCGCACCGCCTGCGGCAGAACGATAAGGCGCATGCGCTGCATATAGGTGAAGCCAGAGCTTAAAGCCGCTTCGAACTGGCCACGCGGGATGGAAAGGATGCCCGAGCGAATAATCTCAGCAACATACGCACTGGAATTGATCGACAGTGCTATGACACCGATGACCATTTCCGGCAGGATGACGCCAAGACGCGGCAAGCCGAAATAGAGAAAATAGAGTTGCGCAAGCAGCGGAGTTGCCCGGATAAGATCGATATAGGCTATGCCGATCGTACGCAGCCAGCGGGTGGGCTGGATGCTGAGCGCACAAGCAACAATACCTATGATCATTGCGCCGGTGAAACCGGCTGCCGACAACAGCAATGTATTCAGAAAGCCCTGCCAGAGATCTGGCAGATATTCCGAAATGACCCGTGTGTTCAGATTGCCAAACATGTCTCACCGATTGGATTCAATTTCTGATCAAAGGTGCGGAACGGAATGGCTCCGCACCTTTGTCGGCATCAGTGGTCAGCCTGCCACTTGTTTGAATTGACCCAATAATCCATGTTTTCCTTCAGTCGACCGTCAAGCGTCACATTATCCAGAAAGAGGTTCGTCCAGATCATCAGGTCCTGAGAGTCGTAGCGAACCGCATAGGCAAGCGGTTCTGCACTAAGCATCTCCGGGAAGACTTCGAATGTGCCTTCAGGGTAGTTCTGAACTTGGGCCGCGACCGCAGTGTTGTCGTTTACACCGCATTGGGCTTGACCGGATGCAACTGCGTCAAGAACAACCGTACCACCACCCTTGAATGCCTTTACGGTCGCTTCAGGGAAGTATTTCGGCATGTTCTTTTCTGCAGTCGATCCGAGAATGACAGCGACTGTCGTTCCAGGCTTTTTGCAGTCTTCCACGCTCTTAAAATCGCCACCTGCAGCGGTGAAAGCGACAGTGCCGACGTGGATCCATGGCTTGGTGAAGGCAACCTTGGTTGCACGGCTCATGGTTGCCGTCATGTCTGCTGCCAATATGTCAGCCTTACCGGAAAGAAGCGCCGGGATCAGGCCATCCCAGTCGAAATCGAGATATGTTACCTTGACGCCCATTTCCTTGGCCATCAGTTCAGTCAATTCAATGGCGCTACCTGTGCGCTTGCCGTTCCGGTCCATGAAGGAATAGGGTGGACCTTGCGTTTGGACCGCCACGCGCAGTTCGCCTCGGGCGAGGATATCGTCAAGTGTTCCTGCGTGCGCTGTCGTGGTCTGTGCAGCAGTTCCCATGAGCGCAAGAAACATTGCAGATGCCATGAGCGCATTGATTTTCTTCAACATTTTGTTTGAGTTCTCCCTCGTTAGGCAATAGTCGGCCGTGTCCGCGCAAGGCGGCCAAATAGAACGGTCATTTTGTTGGTGGATTATTGAGCCTGCTTATCGCTCTCTTCGTCTTCCCATACACCGCGTGGCAGGCTCAGCCACTTATTATGGGATTTCATGACAACGAAGGTCTCGCTGCCTTGAATTGTTCCTGGCTCTGCCAGTCCGGGCAGCAACTCACTCGTCACCCGGTATAATTCTTCCATATCTCCCTCGAACATCACTTCGCAAAGAATGTCGTATCTGCCGGTGACGATACTGACGGAAGTGACGAAAGGCAGCTCGGACATCTTTCTCGCGATTTCGTCAAGGCGACCCTGTCCGTTAGCGTGAATGCCCATCATCGCGACGACAAGCTCGGGGCGCTCCGAAACGTTCACCACGCCAGAAATCTTGAAAAGCTTATTCTCGATAAGGTTTTTCAATCGCGCCCGGATTGTTGGTGGGCTGAGTTCAAGCCGTTCGGCGATCTGATTGGCACCATCGCGTGCGTCGTCTGACAGAAGCTTAACAAGCTTCCGGTCGATTTTGTCTAGCAGTGCACGCATTTATCTGATGCCCCTCTTATCTTTCTTGAGGCATAGATATTTCAATACGAGGCGGAAAGTCAACAGAAATTTTCTGATTGAAAAAAAATATAGGTAAATAGTTTTGTTTTGAAAAATTAGAGATCTGCCAGCTCGATATTTCAACCCTCTCTCGCTTCATGCTCTAAGATTCAGTGGAACGGAGAACCAGCGCATTCTGAGCGGCAATCAGCGCATCACGAGAATATCAGAATAGCTGACGGGTTGGTTCCGTTCTACGGGGCGAGGACAGCATCGATGTGACCGGTTTTGTCACGATCCAATAGATCAAAATCTTCAAATTCCGATCGATTGTCATGCACACCATTTGATAAACGGTACTACTCTTGCGCCTCTGCGGATGATAACAACTGTCAAGGTTCATCAGTTGTGAAAATGGTATGGCTCTGAAATCGGCGACCCTTAAGGATGTGGCGGCACTGGCGAATGTATCGCGCGCTACGGCTGCCCGCGCACTCAACAGTTACGGCTATGTTGGTGATGAAACGGCGCAGAAGGTTCAGGCTGCTGCGGAGAAACTGGGATATAGAGGCAATCGACTGGCTCAGGCTCTGCGCAGCGGGCAGTTGCCAATTATCGGCTGCGTTCTTGGCGACATCCAGAATCCGTTCTTTGCAAAAATTGCCCATGATGTTGAAGTGCTGGCGCGAGAAGAAGGGCACAATCTCATCATTGCGAGCAGTGAAGAACAACTGGATCAGGAAAAATCACTGCTGGCCAGCCTGCAATCGTTGAGCATTCGCGGTTTCATCGTGGCGCCGACATCAGCCGAAGACAGTTCGCATCTGCAACGTCTGATCGACGAAAACGTACCTCTGGTCCTGATCGATCGCGCAGCGCAGGGTGTCGAGTGCGACAGTGTTGTGGTCGACAATGAAGGTGGCGCGCGCAAGGCCATTGAATATCTGATCGAAATGGGACATCGCGATATTGCGCTTTTGCAGGATGATGCACGCATCTTCACATCGCGCGAGCGTTTCACTGGCTATAAGACTGCGTTGCTTACCCATGGCATCGAACCCAGCGAAAAATTGATCTGCGTCGCACAGTCGACGGTTGAGCATGCCGTGGATGCAACGATACGCCTGTTCAGTCAAAAAAATCCTCCAACGGCACTTTTTACCGTCGACAGCTTGATGACGCAGGGAGCGCTTTTAGCCTTCCGATCGATGGGAATATCGATTCCCCACGATGTCTCTCTGATCGGCTTTGATGATTTCAATCTGGCGACTTTTACCGATCCACAGATCACGGTCATTTCCCAGCCTGTGTCGGAAATAGGTCGTGCTGCCGGCCGGCTTCTGCTTGAAAAAATATCAGGAAAAAAGAGACCGTCAGAGAAAATAAGCTTTGAAACCAAGCTGATAGTCCGGGGTTCGGTCAGCCGTCGATGAGCCAACGAAGCTTGATTTTCTGCCTGTAAAAAAAATTCTGAAACCTACTTGCCACAGGAAAAATCTTGTGTGCTAAATATATGTGAGATCGATCTCACATTGTCTCAACGAGTTACAGGCGCAAAACCGGTTCGGGCTTTTCTCGAGGTTTCAACTGCGCAAACGGGAAGGTAGTAATGCTCAACTTCGATAAAGATCGCTTTGTAAAAATACAGGGCGGCGCGGTCGCAATTGCAGAGGATGTACGCGCTCTGATGCGCAGGCTGCTCGACGATGGCCTGGAACGCATTTTCTTCATGGGGACGGGCGGCGTACAGTTTTTGACCCAGCCCGCAATCGAGATTGCCCGCAACGCAACCGTTTTTCCGGTGTCAGCGGCATTCTCCGCTCAGGTTGTTTTAGAAGCGCCCGCCGGGCTGGACGAAAAGGCACTCGTGATCCTTCCATCCCTGTCGGGGACGACCAAGGAAAGCGTGCAGCTTCTGGCATTCTTGAAAAAGACGGGTGTTAAAACGCTATCGCTTACCGGTCACAAGGACACGCCTCTGGGCCTTGATGCCGATTACAACTTCACCAATTTTGCAGAGGACGACACTTCTTCAGAATCGTTTTACCTGCAGACCCTCTTGATCGTGCTGGCGCTGCTGGCTGAACGCGGTGAATTTCCAGAATACGACGAAACCGTCTCCGAGTTGAAGCGCCTTCCGGAACTACTGGTTTCGGTGAAGGAGAACTTTGAAGAAGGCGCAGCCGCGCTCGCGCAGGAAATAAAGGACGAGAAGTATCACATCTTTACCGGCGCTGGCACGGCGTGGCCAGAAGCTCACTATTACGGCATGTGCATTCTCGAAGAAATGCAATGGATCCGCACGCGTCCGGTTCATGCTTCCGACTTCTTCCACGGCACGCTCGAACTGGTTGAGCCAGGCGTCAGCCTGTTCATATTCAAGGGCGAGGATGCATGCCGTCCTTTGACGGACCGGGTCGAAAACTTCGCAAAGCGCTACACCGATAAGGTTCGTATTCTGGACGCCGCTTCTGCCAGCCTTCCAGGCATCTCCCAAAAGACACGCAGCCTGATCTCCCCAATCATCCTGGCAACCATGCTGGAACGTTTGAGTGCTCATCTGGAAGTGCTGCGTGATCACCCGTTGACCACGCGGCGCTATTACAAACGTGTCGAGTACTAAGAGCCGTCCCCGATCCGGTTATGCCGGATCGGGTTCCTGCATTCTGACGACATAAAGAAACAATAGCTAAAAGAGAGGAACTTCGAGATGAAATGCAAAACGCTTTTGAGCACAACAAGCCTTGCTTCACTCCTGATGTTTGGATTGTTGGCTGGCAACATGAATGCAGCTCTCGCCAGTGACGCTGTGGTTGCGGAACCTGATGCTCCCGTCGAATATTCTGGCACGTTGAGCATTTTGACGAAGTTCGGCCTTCAGCAACTTTCCCCCTATTTCGTCAACGCTGCCAAGGAATATGAGAAGCTTCACCCAGGCGTAAAAGTCGAGCTTATTCAGGAAAGCGACGACAGCGTGAAGGGGAAAACCAAGGCCCTGGTTGCGTCTAACTCGCTGCCAGATATCTACTTCACCTGGACTGGGAGCTGGGGCGAGAACTTTGTGCGAGGCAATCGTGCTGTCGATCTGACCAAGATTATTGGTCCCGACACGCCATGGGGCAAACAGCTTGCCCATGCAGCAGTCAGCGCATTCCAGTATAATGGCAAATTATACGGAATTCCGCTTTATCTGGATGCAAAGTTCATGGGCTATAACAAAGCCCTTTTTGACAAGGCCGGTGTGGCAGAACCGAAGAGTTTCGATGAACTGATCAGTGCATGTGCAGCTCTGGGCAAGTCCGGTGTGACGCCGATTTCGTTCGGCAACAAGGAAGGCTGGCCAGCTGTGCATTTTGCCGGACAGTTGCTTGCCTATAATGTACCACAAGCGACGCTTGAAAAGGATTTCAATCCGAAGACGGCCGAATATTCGGATGCAGGCTATGTTGAGAGCCTGACACAACTGAAGAAGCTCATCGACGATTGTTCGGACGGCGCAGGTACAAACGGCTCATCCTATGCTTCGGCATTGCAGCAGTTCAGCAACGCCAAATCCGCAATGTACTATCAAGAAATTATCGAGTTTGATCAAAGCACGGCAGATGGTGCACTGAAGAAGGAAGACTTTGGCTTTTTCAAACTGCCAGCAGCGAAAGACGCGAAGGGTGATGTCAAATCGATCGAAGGTGCACCCGAAGGCTATATGATCAATTCAGCGTCGAAGAACATTCCGCTGGCTGTGGATTTCATGAAGTTTATCACCTCGCCCGAAAACGGGAAGGTTTTGTCGGCCCCACCTTATGGGCAACCAAGCGCCACTGTTGGCGGATATTCGGCTGAAAGCATGAACCCGTCTGTCGTTGAAGGTCTCAAGGTTATCGCGGATTCGTCCTATCTGATGCCGTGGCTTGATACGGCCAATCCACCGCGCGTTGCATCTGTCTGGCTTTCGGGCCTGCAAGCCCTGATTGGTGGATCCATGACACCGGAACAGGTCATGGAAAAGGTAAAAAAGGCTGCAGCCTCTTCCCGATAAGGATGTTATTGGCCGATGACTGTCATGAAGCGTGAATATAGAGGGGAGGCTGTCAAAAACGGCTTCCCCCTGCCGGACGGGTCGCAATTCGACAAGTCCGGTTTGCTGGCGAAGCTGCTGTCGTTCCGTTGGGTTCTGATCGCGTTCGTTTTAATCCTATGGTTTGTCTACTATCCCATCATCGACAACTTTATCGTCAGCACGACAAATCAGGATATTTTTACTGGCGAAACTGCCTTTGTCGGTCTGGATAATTATCGACGTCTGCAAGACGATCCGGTGATCTGGACGGCAATCTTGAACAACACGCTTTATGCTGTCATTTCGGTCGTGTTCCAGGTGTTCGGTGCATTCGTGCTCGCGGCGATCATTGAAGGTCTGCAACATGAAACATGGCGCCGGTTCTGGCGCGCTGTCTATTTCATACCATCAGCAATTTCGATCACAGTGACGGGGCTGCTGTTCTACTTTATCTATCAGCCTGATATAGGCCTGCTGGATTCCGCTTTTACCCATATGGGACTTGGCGCTTGGTCTCGGGCATGGCTGGGAGAAGAACAGACCGCGATCTACTCAATCATTGCCATGAGCCAGTGGCAGGGCTTTGGCTATTCAACTCTTCTATTTGCCATAGCAATCCAGAAGATCCCGCGCGAACTTTATGATGCGGCGACTATGGACGGCGCGGGTATGTGGCGTCGGCTGTGGAACATAACCTTTCCACTGACACGCGAAATGACCGGTCTCATGGTTATCGTTACGATTACCGGAGCGTTTCAGGTCTTCAACGAAGTCATGGTTATGACAGGCGGCGGCCCCAACAACAGCAGTCAGGTGTTGGGAACATGGCTCTATCAACAGGGCTTTATTGAAAATGACTTCGGTTATGGCGCGGCTATCGCTTCGGTGATTTTTATCATCACGCTGCTGACCGGCTTTGGACAGCTCTGGTATACCAGAAAGCGGAGGGTGGAACTATGAGCAACGCCTCCTATCAGTCGCGCGAGATGCAACCCACGGATTTTGTGCAGACGCTTGTGCGTGTCTGTCTGGTTACTTTCCTCATTAGTCTTGGTATCGTTGTAATCTATCCGCTGGTGTGGATGGCCCTGAATGGTTTCAAGACTAACTCCGAGATATTTGGTGAGCCCTTTGCGCTGCCAACAGGCTTCACGCTCGACAACTATATATCGGCGTGGAACCAGGGCATCAGGAACTATATTGCAACGAGCATCATCGTCACGCTGGTTTCGGCTGTCTGTACGGTTCTGGTAAGCGCCTGGACTGCTTATGGCCTGACGCGATCCAAACTGCCGGGCAAGCCGTTCTTTGTCGGTCTGGTGCTTGGCGGATTGATGTTGAGCCCAACGGTTGCGGTCATTCCGCTGGTGCGGATCATGCAAAAGCTTAGTCTCTACAACACCTATTGGGCGCTTATCATTCTCTACACGGCGTTTCGCATCCCGTTCACCACGTTTCTTATTCGCGCCTATATGCTTGGTCTTCCGCGCGATCTGGACGAAGCCGCCGTCATGGACGGAGCCAGTGAAGGTCAGATTTTCTGGCGTGTGACCTTGCCTCTTTGCAAGCCGATACTCGTCTCGTGCGCAATCTTGCACGTTCTGTTTGCCTGGAATGAATATCTCTTCGCCATGATCTTCACCAGTGGTGCGGATGTGCAGACCCTGCCCGTCGGCCTTACATCGATCATGGCAAAACACGGAACCAATTATGCCGTTGTCTTTGCTGCAATGACACTTTCGGCACTTCCGATCCTGATCGTCTTCTTCGCCGCACAGCGTTTCTTCATTCGCGGGCTGGCGGAAGGCATCGGCAAATAGTGTGGTGGAAAATGTTAAAACGTGAACAGTTGATCGGTGCCAACTTTTCGTTCCAGCACCATCCCTTTCAATGGGTTGTCGAACAGCTTCGGCTGATGGGCTTTCAACGTATGGAACTATGGGGAATAGCCCCCCATCTTGATCTGTTTCATTCTGACCCGGCACGGCTTTCAGGTGTTCGGTCAATTCTGAATGATAACGGGATCAGCGTGCATTGCTTCACTCCGGAACAGGTTCTTTATCCGGTCAACATAGCCTCAGGCGACCTAGCTTATCGTGAAAAGAGTGTTGAAAGCTTTCTGCGAGCAGCCGATTTCAGTGTCGAACTGGGTGCGAGCTACCTCTTCTTGACACCCGGACGGGGTTTTGAGTGCGAGAGCCGCGAAAGCGCATGGAACCATTCGCTTCATTCGTTGGAGAGAATTACGACACATGCGGCCAATCTGGGACTTCGATGTTTGCTTGAGCCCCTACAGCGCACTGAAAGCAACATCGTCAATAATGCCGCCGATCTTGAACGTCTCTGGCAGGATCTGAATGCGGAAAATGTCGACCTGGTACTTGATCTGGTTGCCATGGCCGCGACCGGAGATAAGGTTGGTGATTACTTTTCGAGATTTGGCAAACGTCTTGCCCATGTTCATGTCGTCGATGGTACACCGGCGGGACATTTGGCGTGGGGGGACGGAAACTTGCCACTTGACGGCTACCTTGCTGAAATCACCCGTCATTCATTCCAGGGCACATTGACCTTCGAGCCATTTGGCAACGGCTCATACGCACTGGATCCGGTTGCAGTCTGGCGGCGCTGCCTTGATGCGATTTCCCCCCATTTTGATACTGCGGAATGATGATGAAGAACGCAAACCTCAATCTTGTTGCTGTGGGTGACAACTGCCTTGATGCTTATCTGAACAAGGGGGTCGTTACTGTTGGTGGAAATGCCCTAAATGTTGCTGTGCAGTGGAAACGGCTTGGGGTCGGCGCCCGTTATATGGGCGCACTGGCACCCGACAGGGAAGCAGAGATCATGCTTGGTGTGATCGAAGATGTCGGACTTGTGCCAAGCGATATTGAAACTATTCAGGGAAATTCAGCTGTAACGCTTTTGACCGATATTGGCGGTGAACGGCATTTTCTGTTTGAATCTCTGGGTGTTGGTGAAAACTACATTCCAGATCAGCAGCGATATCAGGCATTGCTCTCATCCGATTGGACCCATCTTGGGACCAATTCCAGTGAAAAACTGGTGCGTCAGCTTGTAGAGGACGGTGTCAGGTTCAGTGTGGATGTCTCTACCCGGCATTTTGACCTGACGCTTGAGGGCGTCCCGTTGGTTTTTGCATCAGGACCAGACGACCCGGACGAACGGGTGCAGCCATTGATTACACGATTCAAACGGGCTGGAGCTCAACAGGTCGTTATTACCTGCGGCAAACGCGGCTCTTTCTATGACAATGGACGCCAATTGTATTCCGCAGGTTCCGTACCCGTGAACGTGGTCGACACTTGTGGAGCTGGTGATAGCTTTATCGCCTCATTTCTGGTGGCGCTTTTCTTCGAAGGTTGCTCTGAAGAAGAGGCGCTGCAGAAGGCAGCTGTCAGTGCGTCTGAAACCTGCACGCACCCGGGGGGCTTTCCCCAACCCTTGCAGTCAATCCCACAATGGCTGCTCGACAAATACCACGAAGTGATTGCAACAGCGCAGAAGGTCTGACTATGAGCTCTATCACAATGAGACCACCCGTTGTCGCGGCGAAGCAGGATCGTTCCTTCTGGCTGCAAAGTATTGGCGCAGATCCGGTCACCGCACCTTTAACGGGTCAGCAGCAATGCGATATTGCAATCGTTGGCGGGGGATATGCCGGGCTTTGGACGGCACTCCGGATACGAGAACAAGAACCAGATGTGCGTATCACAATCCTGGAAGCAGATTTTTGCGGTTCGGGCGCATCCGGGCGTAATGGCGGACAAGTCCACAGCTGGTATGCTGAAATCGATATGTTGCGCGACCTTGTGGGCGACGAAGATGCGCGCATGCTTTGTCAGGCAACCTGCGATGCTATTGATGAGCTGAAAGCGCTGCAAGATTGCGGAACCATTGACATGGATCTGCGTCTTGATGGCTGGCTGTGGACCGCAAGTTCTGTCGCACAGGAAGGTGCATGGGCGAAAGCACTGGATATCTGTCAGAAATCCGGGTTCAACCCGTTCCAGACACTGAACGCGCACGACATTGAACGGCGCACTGGCTCCAGCGCGTCATATGTCGGTATTGTCGAGGAGCGGGCAGGGACTGTCCAACCCGCCAAACTTGCTCTTGGCCTTCGCAAGCTTGCGCTTTCCAAGGGGATTGTCATTCATGAAAAAAGCCCTGTTGTGGAAATGGTTCCGGGTGAGCGGCCCGAACTTAAAACACAAGACGGAACATTGACTGCCTCCAAAGTTGCTTTAACGGTCAATGCTTGGGCTTCCGCGATCCCTGAGCTTCATCCCTATCTTTATGTGGTGAGCAGTCAACTCGTTGCGACAGCGCCTTCTGGAGATATACTCAAGCGTATCGGATGGACTGATGGTGCTTCGATCTGCGATGCGCAGCATCACGTGCTCTATTATCAGCGCACGACGTCGGATCAGGTCGTATTTGGAAGGGGAACGGGTGGAATTGCCTATAATGATCGGATTGACGAGCATTTTAATCGCAGCGGCGACGGCGGTGCAGACAATGTACGTGAACTGCACCGCGTATATCCTCAGCTAAAGGACGTGCCGATCCTTCATGACTGGAGCGGTCCGATCGACTGTACGGCGCAGCATCTGCCGGTATTCGATCATTTAAGGCATCACCCGAATATTTTCTATGCTCTGGGTTTCAATGGGACCGGCATTGCCCAGACGCCTGTCGCAGGTCGGATCCTTGCAAGCCTGATCCTGGGACGCGTGGATAAATGGAGCAGTTGTGGTTTGGTGGGGATCAAAAACCGCACCAAGCTTCCGCCCGAACCTGTGCGTTATCTGGGCGCGAAAATCGTCCGCGCGGCTATTCGAAGAAAGAACGATACCGAAATCCTCAACCGTGTCCCAGGCCCCATAACGAGGTTTCTGGCAAGTCTGGCTCCGTGAGCAACACAACCCAAGCGAAATAAGAATAAAAGGAATGGGAACGATGGCCGACCTGTCGCTGAAGAATATACGCAAATCCTACGCCAACCTGGAAGTACTCCATGGCATTGACCTTGATATTACATCGGGGGAGTTTGTCGTTTTCGTCGGGCCGTCGGGTTGTGGAAAGTCAACCCTGTTGCGCTCAATTGCAGGCCTTGAGACGATAACGTCGGGTGATCTTGTCATCGCCGGGGAGCGTATGAACAATGTCGCTCCGTCGAAACGGGGTATTTCGATGGTCTTCCAGTCATATGCACTTTATCCTCATATGACAGTTTATGAGAATATGGCTTTCGGTCTGCGTATTGCCGGCGTGACGAAGGCAGAGATAGACAAACGGGTCAAGAAAGCCGGCGAAATTCTCCAGCTTGGTGGATATCTGCAACGCTTGCCAAAGGCCCTTTCGGGAGGACAAAGACAACGTGTAGCGATTGGACGCGCTATTGTCAGAAACCCGCGTGTTTTCCTGTTTGACGAGCCCTTGTCCAATCTCGATGCAGCCCTGCGGGTGGCCACACGCATCGAGCTTGCAAAACTCAAGCAAAGCATGACCGATGTCACGATGATTTATGTGACCCACGATCAGGTGGAAGCGATGACACTGGCGGATCGGATCGTTGTGTTCAAGGATGGCAACATCGAGCAGATTGGAACACCAGTAGAGCTTTACAAAAAGCCAGCCAATCTTTTCGTTGCCCAGTTTATCGGTTCTCCAGCCATGAACATACTCGCGGGCGCTATATCGGAGATCTCGGGACGTAGTTATACCTGTCATCTTGATTGTGGGACGAAACTTGCCCTTGAAGCCAGTGATGGAACTTTCGCACTCAATGATAGAGTTAGCGTTGGAATTCGACCCGAGAATACCAGGATTGCCCGCGAGGAAACTGGCGGCCCCCTCTTTTCCGGAACCGTGGATCTTGTCGAGCATCTGGGCGAGGCGCAAATCCTTTATATCGACATGGCCGGTTCCGACACCAAGTATCTGATCAAAACCCCTGAGGAAGCAGATTTTAGGCTATCAGATACATTACGATTTACAGCTTCGACGAAGGACATGCATATTTTCTCAGCCAACGGTACGGCGGTTTCGGCTCAAGTAATCTAGAGTTTAAAGAGTCAACATGGGGAGGTGAATTCGGAACTGCGGCACGGCACCGTAACCTTAACCTGTGCGCAGATGCGTGTTGATCTATGATGTTGTGATTGGTCAGATTACAGGCCAGCGATATTGCGCCAGACCGTGTTGGCAGTTTGGCGCAGTTCGCGGTGGATGGCAGAGGTGAAGCGGTGGCGGGGAAAACGATGAAGGTTGTAGATTGGGTCGTGAATGGATGCGAAACGCTGCAAGTGTCGTGCTGACTTGAAGCGTTTCATGCCCCGTTCTCGCCGTCTTATCGGTTGATGAGAACTCTCGGCCGGATTGTTCAAACCTCTGTGCTGGCGATGATTACAGACCGTGAGACCGATCTCCCTGTTGATTGCCACTGAGAACTGACCCAGCGTGGCCTGATAGGGGGTGCGGATAAAAACTTGGACTGAGTTATACGTTAAGGCCGAGACTTCTTCGATACTCAATCGGGCTGAGCGACCCCAGTGATAATTTGATGCGCTT
>NZ_JBQEPD010000036.1:0-22893 GCF_052045675.1 Brucella sp. 22210 | reverse complement strand
AGCGCGCGATCTGGGTGCCTGGCTCGGACTGGTACCTCGACAGTACAGCACCGGCGGTAAACCCCGACTGCTTGGGATATCGAAACGTGGCAATACCTATTTACGCACTTTGCTCATCCATGGCGCTCGAGCGTCACTGCCATCGCTCTCAAAGAGTGATACGCCAACGGGCCGTTGGCTCAAGGCAATGATGGAGCGTGGTGTTCACCGCAACGTCATGGTTGTAGCGCTAGCAAACAAATTGGCCCGGATAGCATGGGCCGTTTTGCGTAAGGAAACAGGCTTTGATCGCAGTTGCCCTGCGGTAGCGTAATCAGACCGGCTAGGCAATAAGAACGCGTAGCCTATGAGGTTTGCAGGAAGGATCGTGAAGATGGCCTGACAGTCGAACGGCGTTTGGAAAGCCCGGTCAAAAAAATGGCATTAACTGCCGATCCGTTTATGGGGCTCTGAACGTGCGGATGTCCATCTTGGCCATGGGGGTGCTCATGAGACCGTATACGTTGACGCAGACTGATCAGAACATCGTAAAAATCCTATTGCAAACGGGGCGGGCCATACGTTTTTTGAGCCCGCTTTGGAAAGTGCTTCGCGGAGGATCTCGACCTCCATCGTCTTGCGCTCCGCAGCGTTGTTGTCTATGGCCACACGCCCGTCCTCCAGGAACAGGCAGAGTGACGGCCATCTGCTCAGCCCATAGCGCAAAGCCTTCGCCAGGAATGCGAAGCAACTGCTTTTCTGCCCATGCGTGCAGTTCCTCGACCTTTGGCTTGCTGTGCTTTTGACGCGTGACAAACCTTACATCGGCGGGCTGACCTGCAATATCCCGCTCGATATCATACAGCGCTCCGATCCGATCGAGAGCCTCGCGCGCAATCCCGAATTTGTTCGCGGTCCAGATGTCATGAAAGTCACGCCGCCAATGTGCCCAGCAGGAAACCTCGCGGAAGCGGCAGTTCCCACCCGCATCAGGTTCGTATAGTTTTGCGTAGCCTTTATAACCATCGGCCTGGAGGATGCCGCTCGCTTCTCGCAGATGATGGTGGACGTGCTCTTCCTTCCAGTCGGGAGCGAAGTAATAAACCGCACCCGGCGCTGCGCTGCCCACCCATGGACGTTGATCGCGGACATATGTCCAGATCCTGCCCTTCTTCACACCTTTGCCCAGTCCCTTGTCGCGCAATGAGCGATCCAGCACCCGGATCGGCGTATCGTCAGCATGGAGGAGATCACTTTTCATGATCTCGGTCTCAATGCGCTCGATCAGCGGACGGAGCACTTGCATAGCACAACCGCACCAGTCCACCAGTGTGCTGTCAGGTATATCGGCACCCATCCGCGCGAAGATCTCGTTGAGGCGATAGAGCGGCAGATGATCGTCGAACTTCGAGACCAGAATATAGGCCAGAAGACCGGCACCAGCCATGCTACCCGGGATCGGACGGCTGGGTGCAGGAACTTGCACCAATTTCTCACAGCAACGGCACGACTTCTTTGGTCGGGCGATCTCAATGACCTTCATCTTCGCTGCCGTCATGTCGAGGATTTCGCTGACATCCTCTCCGACAAGGCGCAATTCTCCGCCGCAGGCAGGACAACAATGACCGGGATCCAGTTCCCGGCGTTCGCGAACGGCATTTTCCGACACACGCGGACGTCGACGCAGTGGCCGGGATTGTGAAGTCTCCTCCGGACCACAAGCTGTATCATTTTCAAGCTCTTCGACGGGCGCGGTCTCGTGCTCGGCACTGGCAATCAACAGATCCTCCAGCGCCAGTTCCAGTTGCGCAATTTCCCGCTCGATCTTTTCAGAAGACTTGCCGAAGATCTGTTTCTTCAATCGCGCAATGCGTAGCATCAGACCTTGGATCAGGTGATCGTGCGCTTTCAACGCCGCCGACATCTTCGCATTCTCCGCCTGCAAGGCGGTGATCATTGTCTTCAGAAAGACTGGATTGTCAGGAAGATTTGAGCGCGCATTCGACATGATCCTGACTAGCATAAATCAGGACAGAACGCCATAAAACAAGTATTTTCAGTAAGATAAAATCAACCGACACGTGCCGGCGGAGCACCCCAGTCCGGACGTCTCCAATCTATTCCTTCCCATAGCATCGCCAGCTGTGCTGCTGTCAGTCGAGCCGACCCATCGGCCGCTGAGGGCCAGGGGAAACGCCCTATCTGCAGAATTTTATAATAAAGGCAAAATCCCTGGCGATCAAAATATAGGAGCTTCACCCGATCACCACGCCGCCCACGAAAGGTGAAGACAGCTCCACCTGTCGGCTTCTGGCGCAAGACATCCTGTGCCAACATCGAAAGGCCCTCAATGCCCTTCCTCATATCTGTGACGCCGCAGGCAAGATAAACCCGAACGCCGGTGCCCGGTCCGATCATGCCTGTTCCACCGCCCGGATCAGCCGCGTCAGCACCGCGCCTTCCATTTGGCTGCCAAAACAAAGTCGACGGCCGCAGCGCAATTGCAATTCGATCATCGAGGATGCAACATTGACGGAGCTATTCGGCTCAGAGCCAAGCGGAGCGGCAGTCATGTCAACGGGAAGAAACAAGGGCTCCCGCGAGGGAGGCAGAAGCCCCTTCCTCTTCAACTCGCTACGCCACATATAAATCTGCTGCCGCGATACATCGTGACGGAGCGCAACTTCTGTGGCTGTCGCGCTATCAACCCCAACCGAACTGACTATCGCAAGCTTCTCTTCGGTCCGCCACCGACGGCGGCGTTCGTGGCCCAGTATCTCCATCCGCATCGTCTACCTCAACCTTAAGACACGTCATTAACGACGTCGCTAAAGACGTGTCTTACGGCACGAGGCCTTGCTTCAACAGGCGGTAGCAATCGGGCCGTTACGCTGCAGCACCTCCCTCACTCAAGAGCCTGCGCCACCGGTAAAGCAGATTGGGCACAACGCCATGGCGGCGAGCGGTCGAAGATACCGTCTCGCCTGGTTCAAAACTCTGCTCAATGATTGTCAGCTTCTGCTCGGTTGTCCACCGCCTGCGGCGAACATCACCCGTCAGCAATTCAACGTGTCGATACTCCTGAGACATAAGCCTGTCCTCAAGCCTGTGCTTGAGCCTTTCTGCTTATGCCGACATGTCCGGTCGAAATGGGGGGCAGTTCACACGCATAGCAAAGCGCGCTTGCATTTGCTTCGCGGCTTAATGTGCAAAGCTGTGCTCAGGTGACTGTCTGCCGACTGTCGTCGGCAGACAGTCACCCAATTAACACGAGACGAGTTGTCACGCAGTCCCGGTTCATTCAGAGACAGGAATACTTCAAGGGAATTCACATAAGCATCAATTAAGAACTCACCTTCGACAGTACACTAAAGCCAACAGTCTGTGGGCTTACGGATTTCAATTTAGAATCCAAATCAATAGAGGTCCAACCAATTTTAAGAAAGTTAATTCCCAATGTCTCTTGTATGCTATCTCCACTAAGACAAAAATTATAATGTGTGATCACAGCGTCTTCCAGAGCGAAGCTATATAATTTCGTCATTACATTGCCTTCACCGCTCTTTATGCAATTGAGAACCATTTTTTCGGTCGAGGAGGAAGTGACTATACTTTTAAAAAATTCAATGGAAGATGCAGTGCCTGTTCTAGTTGCAATTATTTCGGATACAAAGGGCGGAGAACTTTCACGAGCCGTCCCATTCAGACGTATGCTACGCCCTGCTCCAAAATTTACAGTATCCAGTTTGAAAGCTTTTTCATAGCCTGCTACTCCAGACTTACCATCTAGATTGGGTATATCTAATAAAGCTAACATACTTATTTCCTTTCAACAAAAAACGTTTATTATTTTTTAGAAAGCATGCTTCATACATGAAGCGCACTGCATTGTGAGTGTTATTTTTATAGCAAAAAAGTTATAAGCCCTAAAGAAAATATTCTGAGATTATAACGTGCGGTTGGCTAGCCGGGGTTATCAGCAGTTGGGAGTTCTCTAAGTTGAAAACTATTAGCACTAAATTCAACACTCACACTATCTATAACGCGGCCGTCGACCACCGCGTTAAGAAAGAAGCTCGAAAGTATAGGTAAGAGATCCCGAGCAATCATAGCCTCAATCATTCGAGCGCCCGTTTCACTACAACGGGCGTTTTCTATCAACGCCATGCGTGCACTATCGCTCAAAGATAGGGTCGCCCCATATCTCTCTAAAACCCTCTTTCGTACGACATCTATCTGAAGCTCAACTATCGTCGCCAGAGTATTTTCATCTAAAGGCAAAAATGGCAAAACCATTGTTCGACCAAGGAACGCGGGTTTAAACTGCTCCTTTAATGTAGGTAAGAGCAAAACATTTAGGGCCTCGTCGGTCGGTATAGCCTTTTCCGTTAGAAAACTTGATAGGAGCTCAGATCCCGTATTTGCAGTCATGATAATGGTGGTATTCTTGAAATCAATGTCGCGACCTTCTCCATCACGTAAGCTCCCCTTATCGAAGACCTGATAAAATAAATCCTGAACACCAGGGTGGGCTTTATCCATCTCGTCGAGCAATAGAACTCCGTAAGGGCGACGGCGAACCGCTTCTGTCAAGATGCCTCCTTCGCCATAACCAACGTATCCAGGAGGGGACCCGACCAGCATCGATACTTTATGCTCTTCTTTGAACTCGGACATATTAATAATGGTAATGGAATTACGATCTCCATACAGTATTTCTGTAAGCGCATGGGCCATTTCGGTTTTACCGGTCCCAGACATCCCAACAAACAAGAATACCGCTGGAGGACGACGAGGATCGGATAAGCCAGCACGCGAGATTCGCATAGCAGCTGCTATACGCGCTATAACATTATCCTGACCGTGCACTCGCTGCTTAAGCCGATTCTCCAGATCAATGATAGCTTCGATCTGATTGCAAAGAAGTTTGCCGATTGGAATGCCTGTCCATCGCGCTACGATTTTAGCAATGACATCACCATCCACAACTTGAGGTACCAACGGCTGCTCTATGATAACCTCGTTTAGCTCAGCGTGAACCATAGCCAGTTGGTTTTGGAATTTCTCTCTTTCGTGGTGAGATAATTGTATCTCTGAATGAGGTCCTAACGCTTTTTCCAACATGTCCGCTTGCTCTACAAGCATTAATTCACGCTGATAGCGAACTTGTAACTCGCTAATCTGGTCTTGCAGCACACTTTTCTGGCGCGCAAGTTCCGCGATACGTACGTCAATTTCTTCGTGAGCAGGCTCAATTCGAAGTCTTGCCATTTCGGCTTCTAGTACGTGCATTTCATTATGAGCGGCATCTAGCTCCTCTGGAAAAGATTGCCTCGCCATAGCGACGTAGGCGGCCGCAGTGTCTAGCACACTAATGGCTTTGTCCGGCAACTGACGAGAGGCTATATACCTTGTAGACAGCCGGACTGCAGCGTTTAGGGCACTTTCACGAATCTGCACCCCGTGATGTTCGCTGAATACGTCAACCATTCCTCTTAACATTCGAAGAGCGGATTCTTCGTCCGGTTCGCTAATAGCGATTGGTTGAAATCGACGAGATAGAGCAGCATCTTTCTCAAAATAACGCTTATACTCACTCCACGTCGTGGCCGCGATGGTACGCAATTCTCCTCTTGCCAATGCGGGTTTAAGAATATTGGCCGCATCATTTTGACTTACGCCTCCACCGGCCCCGACCAAGGCATGTGCTTCGTCAATGAATAATATTATTGGGGTAACCGATGCTTTAATTTCGCCGACAACGCCGTGCAATCGTCGTTCGAACTCGCCCTTTATACCCGCACCAGCCTCAAGCAAGCTTAAATCAAGCATAAGTAAACGCACACCATGAAGAGGTTTAGGGATGTTACCTTTTACAATTTCCAGCGCCAGCGCCTCAGCTACGGCTGTTTTCCCGACGCCGGCTTCTCCCACTAAAATCGGGTTGTTTTGTCGTCTTCGCGTTAGAACATCCAGCAATTGCCTTAGCTCGCGCTCGCGCCCTACCACCGCGTCTAGTTTGCCAGCTCGGGCTTCTGCAGTCATATCATGCGTATAAAGCTCAAGAAACTGGCCAGCTCCGATATATCCGCGCTCCTCAACGGCTCCGGAGACTAGTAACGGTTCGTCATCTAACTTAGCCGCAAAAGTACGTAGCTTCGGCGCATTTAAACCCAATAATGAGGGAGCAATATGCCTCGGATCTTCAGAAGGAGAGGAGCATAAAGCTAGAAGCAGGTCAAAAAGCGACACGCAACGTCGGCCGAACTGGATCGAGGCTACGAGCCAAGCTTCCCGAACCAAATTCAAGAGGTTTTGTGAAAGAGTTAGGGAGGCGTCTTCCTCTATGGGCAGGAGATGGAGCGAGTAATCTAATTCACACTTTAGTTGTCGAACTTCAATTTTAAACTCCGAAAGAACGCGCAATAAAAGCTTGTTCTCACATTCCAATAACGCTTGCAGCCAGTGAACAACCTCAACAGACGAGTTACGGCGACGCGAAGCCAACGAGGCTGCCCCCTCAAGACCAGTTCTCAAATCTGAGTGCAGCGTGTCAACGAGCCGATGAACGTCGATATGATCCATTGTACTAAGCATCTTAATCATTTGTAATCAATTAATTAACTTCAATATAATTACTTAAGTTTATATTAAATAATGGATATTAGGCAAACCATGAATAACGAATACCATGCTGCTATATCTATATAGAACAACGATTCAGCCGTTGACAATCCATTAAATAGCGTATTAAAATATATTTTCAGTTACAAAATATTTTTTAGCGTGGGTTAATATTTCTTGGATGTTACCTTATTAACGGCCCCGATTTCCGAGGGCAGTCCTTGTGGTATAAATATACGCGAACATGATTCGACGCAATCGCTATATTATGAGCTCAAGGATGCGCGGAATTCTGCGCGCGCGATTGAGAGGTCCTTTGCGATTGGTGATGCGATAGGGGTTTCGCAGCATTGGACCGATGTGAACTCGCTGGCCTTGCAAATTCTTTCTGAGTATAGCAAAGATCTTGAGGTTTTTTGCTGGCTGGCGGAGGCCCAGGTTCGGCTGCGCGGGTTTGTCGGTCTTCGTGATACGTTCAACGTTCTTTCGATAGTTGTGCACCGGTATGGGATGGATCTACATTCAGTGTCGAGTGATACCATCGAGGAGCGTGTCGCGCCGTTGAATGGGCTCAATGGGCGGGGTAGTGACGGGGTGCTACTTCAAGCACTACGTTTAGTCTCATTAGTGCCGGACAGTGTATACGGTGTGGCTTGTTTATGGGATTATCAACGAGCGCAACGACCTGATGAGGAGATTCTTCGGGAGCAGCTACAACAGGCTGTTGCGGAGAAGGGTAGGTCGCAAATGATCGAACAATTGCAATGTGTTGAGAGTTGTATTGAGCAATTTGATGCACTCAACCAAGCACTGGAAAGCATTTGTGACTCAGATGCACCTGCATCCTCTAACATACGTCAAGTGTTATGCGAAGTTGCAGCTGCGATCAAGGATATGGCGAGGCTCGAAACAGCGGTTAATGTCGGCGAGGTGTCTCAGGAGTTGTTTGTCTCGGCTGACAATGGTATTGAGGTTCCGGAATTGTCGCTGCGGGCGCCTGTCTCAATCACATCGAGAGAGGAGGCTTTTAAGGTTCTGCTTTGTGTTGCGCACTTTTTTAAGTGCACCGAGCCACATTCTCCCACGTCACAAGTCTTGGAAACGCTGGTAGCGCGGGGGCGTATGGATTTTCAGACGTTGCTCAAGGAGCTTCTACCAGATGACGCAATACGTTTGTCTGTAATAAGCGCAGCGGGCATTCAGCCGAAAGCTGAACCCGAAGTGTAATAGGTATTTATCCATTTTAATCCAGCTATATAAGGAAAATTTGTTGTGGTTAATGTCCATCAGAAGCTTGAACGTGTAAGAAAGCCTCGCGTTCACATTAAGTACGAAGTCGAAACGGAGGGTGGAGCTGTCGTTAAGGAGCTACCATTTGTTGTAGGTGTCCTCGGTGATTTCTCAGGTACTCCAACAGAGCCCTTGAAACCGCTGAGTGAACGGAGATTTGTGCAAATTGACCGCGATAATTTTGATGATGTTATGCGTAGAATGTCGCCCGGGCTCGATTTTCGCGTAAATAATACAATTACGAACGACGACACTGAGCTTTCGGTGTCTCTGAAATTTGAAAGTATGAAAGATTTTGAACCGAGCGCTATCGTAGAGCAGGTTCCCGCTCTGAAAGCTCTGTTGTACGCGCGGAACGAATTAAGAGACCTTCTAAGTAAAGCAGATCGCTCGGAGGAATTGGAGGATCTGTTGGAGAATTTACTACAAAATAAGTCTGAGCTTTCAAAGCTTGAGAAAGAATTAAGCGATCAACACAATCACGATGAAACGTAATACTATTGTTAGGTGGTTGTCGGTCCAGGACCTAAGGAGTTTTTTAAGTGAACAGTAAATTGCATAGGCAAGACGTTGTCACTGTTTCTGAAAATTCAGCAGAAAGTTTGCTTGGCAGGGTATTGAACGCTACGAAGCAAACGGAACCTGAACGCGCTCGTGAGATGCTTCGCACCCTTACCGCTCAGGCAATGAAAGGATCTATTACGTACGATCGTAATCTCACGGTTTCGTTAAATAACGCAATATCTGAACTGGATAGAATTATCTCAGTTCAACTTGCCACATTAATGCAATCGCCCGAATTCACTAAACTAGAGGGAACATGGCGAGGTCTCCAGTATTTAGTGAAAAATACCGAAACTAGCTCTAATTTGAAGATTAGAGTTATGAACGTTTCCAAACGGGAGCTTTCAAAGGATATTGCCAAGGCCGCTGAATTTGACCAATCTCGTTTGTTTAAAGCAATTTATGAAGACGAATTTGGGACCGCCGGTGGTGAGCCTATTGGTGCGCTTATCGGGGATTACGAGTTTGATAAATCAACAGATGATATACAGCTTCTTCAAGGGATTGGGTCGATAGCGGCGGCGTCATTTGCACCCTTTATTTCCGCCGTTAGTTCGCGAATGTTCGGATTTGATGATTTTCGTGAACTTTCTAAAGCTAGAGATCTCGGGAAGATTTTTGAAACTAAAGAATATAGAAGATGGAACTCTTTACGTGAAAGTGATGAATCGCGTTTTCTTTCCTTGGTTATGCCACGAGTTTTGGCACGGCTCCCGTATGGTCCGACGACGACGTTGATTGACGAATTTGCATATGATGAGATGGTTGCAGAAGCCGATGGTGGAATCCCACATGAGAATTACTGCTGGATGAATGCCGCTTATGTATTGGGTGTTCGCCTAACAGAGGCGTTTGCGGAGCATGGTTGGTGTACAGCAATTCGAGGAGCTGAGAATGGCGGTAAGGTTGATAATCTTCCCATGCATGTATTTACGAGTGACGACGGAGATCTTGATTTAAAATGCCCCAGTGAAGTGGGGATTGCAGATCGACGCGATGCTGAGCTTAGTAAGTTGGGGTTTTTGCCATTATGTCATTATAAAAATACTGATTATGCGGTGTTTTTTGGAGCTCAAACCCTGCATAAACCAAAAGCGTTTGACCGTCCTGAAGCAACAGCGAATGCTGCTATCTCTGCTCGATTGCCTTATATGATGGCAAGTTCCCGCTTCGCTCATTATTTAAAGGTCATGGGACGTGACAAAATTGGTTCTTTTTTAGAAGCCGAAGATTGTGAAGCATGGCTTAATCGCTGGATACAAAATTATGTTAATACTAACGATAGTGCAGGACAAGAGTCTCGTGCCAAATATCCATTACGCGATGCAAGGATCACCGTCGAAGAAGTTGTTGGGCGACCGGGTGCTTACAATGCTGTGGCTTGGCTTCGTCCATGGTTGCAAATGGAGGAACTGACCGCATCAATGCGTCTGGTAGCACGTATCCCGGGCAAGAATTAAAGTTCCGACAGTCCCGTGAAAAAGTTTGCTTTAATCTCGAGATCAAGCGCTTGATAGGTTTTAGCTTGACTAGACGTCGCATCGATCATCTCATATCCTGCGTTGACGAGTTATTGAATCGCCAAATCAACGAGATCATACACAATCCAAGCTTTCAGGCATTGGAAGCGGCGTGGCGTGGCGTTTATTTGCTTGCTCGTCACGCAGGATCTCGAAGCGGCGTCAAATTGAAGCTGTTAGATTTAAATTGGAATACACTGGCTCGTGACGTCGAAGGAGCCAGTGAATTCGATCAAACTGAACTTTTTAATTTTATTTACAATCTAGAATTCGGAATGCCGGGGGGGGAACCTTTTGGCTTAATCGTTGCTGATTATGTTTTGGGTCCTGGAGTAAAGAACGGATTCGATGTTGTATCGGTTCTCACACAGGTTAGTACGATTGCCGCTGCTGCGTTTTGCCCCTTTATCGCGGAAGCGGCACCATCGATTTTAGGGTTGTGTGACTTCAATGAGCTTAAGCACGCCCCCAATCTAAAAGTTTCGATTCAAGACAGTTCCCACAGGCGCTGGAATAGATTGCGCGAACACGAGGACACACGTTTTGTAGGACTTGTTGGACCAAGGATTTTAATGCGAAAACCTTATTCGATCAACTCACGCGATCGTATAAATCAGTTTCCGTTTAGAGAGATGATTAGAATGGAGGACCAGCATCTGTTGTGGGGTAATGGTGCATTCGCTTTCGCATTGGTGATTATTCGCTGTTACCTTGAAACAGGTTGGTTCTCTGACATTCGTGGTATAAAGTACGATGGTAAAGGTGGCGGAGCGCTATCTGCACTTGATATAGAACCATATGATGACCTGCTGGAGTCCAACAGTTTGTCTGCTCAACCACCGGTTAGTATCCGCTTAAGTTCATCTCAAGAGCAACATTTCCGCGATAATGGGTTAATTCCTCTAGCGCCTACCTATCTGTCTCCCACGCTGGTGTTCAATTCGAACGCTTCACTTCATCTTCCTTCGCAAAAGCAGAACGAAAATACTCGTTTAAACGCTATGCTGCAATACGTACTCTGCGTGTCACGCTTTTGCCAGTATCTTAAAGTTATTATGCGGAATGAAATCGGGTCAAGCATGAGTGCTGATCGTTTGAGCAATATTATTGAGAAATTCCTGTTTGAATATACGTCTGCTACTATCAGTTCGGATCTGGACTTTTGCAGCCGCTATCCATTACGGGCGGCCAGTGTTAATATTCATGAATATCCAGGTCATCAGGATAAATACGTGTGCAGAGTCCATATTCAACCGCGCACACAAATATTTGATGTGTCTACTGTTTTTCAAATTATATTCGAAAATCCTGGGCTACAAGAAAAAATATTTTTATAAAATGTGGTTTATCATTCAGATATATAAGTATTCGTTGTAATATATATAATTATTATTTTAATACAATGATGAGGCCAAATAATAATAGATATTCCAGATGGTTATCATAAAAAGTTGGCAGAGCAGATTCATTCCTTGATCAAGGACATTAGTGCGGACATGGTCGAATCGGAGAAGACAGTTGATGGGCCAAATTTCGTCATTGCATCATCGGTGCTTGATCGGCTAATAGATACTGATCCGGGTTGCTTGGTTGATAACCCTTCTAGTAAAACAAAACAGTTGCAGAAATTGCACGATTCTATCCAGAGAGATTTGCAGGCCCTTCTCAATACAAGGCGTCCGGTAACGCGTCCACCTAAACATCTTGAAGAGCTGGAAAATTCCATATTGTATTATGGTACTGAAGTTTTTGCCTCAACTGAGCTGGAATCAGAGAGTGTCCAACTTGCTCTTCTTAGTATGTTGGAATGTTGTATCGCGAAAGCGGACGGTCGTTTATCTAACGTTCGTGTCACCGTCATGAATGGTGGATTTTTAAATGAGCAGAACTTGGAATTGCGTATTGAGGCAAATGTCCGTCTGCAGGAAGGTATGCCATCATTTTGCTTCGAGGTGACGGTCGACCCTGCCTCGCATCATTTTATTTTAGAGCCAGAGAATGAATGATCGATTTCTTGTACGGTACAATGAAGAACTAGCTGCTTTACGACGTAAGGCGGCTATGTTTGCGAAAAAATTTCCTAAGATTGCGGGAAGGTTACGTTTAACAGCTGACGTGGCAGATGACCCTCACGTAGAGCATATGATTCAAAGTTTTGCATTTTCAGCTGCGCGTATTCGGCAAAAATTAGATGATGAATTTCCAGAGCTAACCTCCAGTCTCTTAGGAACGCTATATCCGCATTTTCTAGCTCCTCTACCCGCGATGAGCGTGGTCAGGTTTGAACCAAATGAACAACTCAGTTCGGCCCAAATAATTCCACGCTTCACTGAAGTGATATCGGAAGCCGTCGGAGGCGAAAGTTGCCGCTTCCGTACAACACAGAATATAGAGCTTGTTCCTATCAGGATGGTCTCAGCTAAACTCACTGGTCAGCCGATAGAAGGTCCAATTTCGCCTGTGGCGGGTGCTTTGAGTTGTTTGCATCTCACAATGCGGCCACTTAATATGGAATATTCATTAAAAACGGTTGGCCTCAACCGCCTAAGAATACATCTGTCAGCGCCGTGGAGAAAGGCTTCAATCCTATTTGAATTGTTAGCTAATCAGGTTTTAGGCATCGGCGTCGCAAGACATAAGGGAGATAGTGCAGCACCGTTAATTATCGGGGAAAATCTTAGAATAGTTGGTCACAGCGAAGAAGAGGCGATGCTTCCCTATCCGGCAACAAGTTTTTCAGGATATCGCCTCCTTTCTGAATTTTTCGCGTTACCACAGAAATTCTTATTTTTTGACATCAATAATATACAAGTTTTTGATGATAAACAGCTTGACGTATTCATTTATTTTAAGACATTGGATAATAGCTTAATAGGTTCAGTTACAGAGACCGATTTTGTACTGAATGCAACGCCCATTGTTAATCTCTTTCAACAGGCTTGTGAGCCACTTTTGATCGATGGAACGAAAACCGAATATCAGCTTGTGCCGGATGCGAGGAGATATAATTCGCGCGAGATTTATAGTGTGCAACGAGTACAATTATCGGACCGTAATGCTCGAGACCACCGATGTGAGCCTTTTTTTAAAAATAATCACGGTGACGAGCATATTCCTTATTATTGGCAAGCCTCTAGGCGTCAGAATGACGACGATCTAACGACAGATGTAGATATCGCGTTTATTGACGGGAATGGACGCCCACTCGAGACTGCGGAGATGGTCGCTAGTGTAGATGCGCTGTGCACCAACAGGACGCTATCGAACAAACTCCCGTTTGGGGGGGGGCACCCGTATTTCAGCGCAGCTACCAAGATTGATAATATTGCTTCGATAATTGCATTGACGCCGCCCACTGCAGCAAGTCGTCGCCCAACACGGGATATGCGTGAATGGCAACTTATTTCTCATCTTTTATTAAACCATAGGTCGCTGTCCGACAATGATGGCAGCGCGCTAAAGGATATTTTGTCGCTATATTTGGTTAATGACTCCCCTGAAACTCGGCATTTTATTGATGCCATTACACGTGTTGACGCACAAAAAGCTACAAAGAGACTGAACAGCGACGGTATAATACGTGGCACTGACATTGTCATTGAATTCGAGCCGGACAAGATTGAATATGCTAGTGCATACGTATTGGGGAGTATTTTAGATCACTTTCTAAGTCTATATACTTCGATTAACAGCTTTACGCGTTTGACTATAAAGATGCGGGGTCGGCCGGAGGCCACAGCAAGCTGGCCAGCACGGGCGTCAACTAGGCCTTTGGTATAAATTATGATAGCCGGCCCTTCTAGGTTATTGAAATTATTGAGACGGGATCCAGGACGCTTTGAGCCGATTACGGCGCTGCGCGTTGCGCAGCATTCGAGCACTAGTCTCACAATCCGATCACCGAACAACTTATCTATTCAGGTGCTTCCTGTTGAGATTAAGGCAAATGAAGGTGAAGAAGTTACATTAAATTCAACACTAGCTACTCTTTTTGGACCGACTGGTTCGCTTCCGCCGCTTTTCAACGAACTAGCAATCGAACAGCCTCGAAAGAGCTCACTCGCGTTTAATGCGTTTATTGATCTGTTCAATGATCGGCTGGCTGTTCTTTTTGCGGATGCCTGTGAGAAGTATCGTATAGCGAGTTCTCTTCGATGGCGCACGTCATCCAATAATGCCTTTGAGAAAACATTATTGTCACTTGCCGGGTTCGGAACCAAGAATCCTTTTACACGCGAAAAATTATATCAGTCTATATTAATGCGATACAGCGGATACTTCTCAAATTCAATTAGAAGCAGCGCTAATCTTAATGCAATCCTTACAGATTTCACCAATCTGCCTGTGACCGTTGAACAGTTTCGACTGCAACTGTTAGAAATACCAATTTGCGAGTTAACAAGCTTGGGTAAGACTAATTGTCGGCTTGGTATTGATGCGATCGCTGGAAAGCACATTCATGATTATTCTAGCGGTTTCCGGATAATCATCGGGCCGGTAAAATACAAGGAGTTTGTTTCATTACTCCCAAGTGGCTCAAGATTGAAGCTCCTCGATATGATAACTCGGCTCTATGTTGGTGGGAATCACAATTTCGATTTTCAGCTCACCCTAAAAAAAGAGGAAATCCCTCACATTCAACTGGGAGATAAGTCAATTCTTTTAGGTTGGAACTCTTGGCTTCGAGCCACATTTGCAGTCAAGGATAGCGGTGACGCAATTTTTGTCACAGAACCATGATCGCTTATCTACGATTTCGACGCAGCTTTAACGGTATATTTTCATTGGATGCTCATCGCATTTCAATTATATTCTCTAAATGTTCAATGCTTAAAACTCGATTTTGATGAACCTTTATTTGCATGGGCTATCGGCCTCCAATCGATCTGGGCTTTCTGTCGTTGCTCCTGGGAGGGCTTATAATATGTTAATCCTCTAATTAACGCGTCAAATAGAATGTTACGATCCTTGTGATCGCCTCGTTTTTCGTTGTAAATAATAGCGTTATTAAACGTGTTTTCAATGATAATGCAATTTTAAACATAGATATTTACGTCGAGTTTTATCCATTTCTGTTTCACTTGAAATATAAAGGCTGTCTGTGAATAAATAAATTGCGAGTGGCAATTAAAATATTAACTTTGAGATAAACTTCTGATCTACGTGTAAAGATAAAAAATTACTACTTATATTATGCGTACGAGATTTACTGTTTACCGAAATTTGCGGAAAGATCAGCAGGAATGAGTTCTGAAAACAGAGTATTATGGACTGAAGGTATGTTCTTGCGGACACAGCACTTCCAGCAAGCAGATCGCTGGACTGAACATCTCGTTCATACCACCTTTCGCTTTCTAGCGCCGTACCCTTGGGGGATTACGGAGTTGAAAATTGATCAAAGTGTATTAGCAATGGGACAGTTTTCCCTCACTCGTTTAAGCGGGATTTTACCAGACGGTACAACTTTCGTAGCTCCGATTGATGCAGATTTGCCAGCGCCGCTTATATTGGACGGTGTTGTCCCTGGTACGATTGTATACCTAGTTCTGCCATTGCGACGTTCCAACAGAGCTGAGTTCAATAGTGCTGGAAATGAGTCTGCTCATCTGAGATTAACTAGATCCAGTTACGAAGCACTCGATACTAACTGGGGTGTCGGTTTAAATGCTCCGATTGATGTCGGGCGGCTAGATTTGCGTTTGCTAAAAACGGGTAGCGAACTGGCTGGCTTTGCACACATTGGTTTAGCGCGTATAACCGAAGTTCGAGCGGACAACACCATTGTACTCGACCCTGATTATATAGCTCCCTCGTTGAACTGTGCTGCGGAACCCCGTTTGCTTGAGCTCATGAGCGAACTGCTGAGTATGGTTCGTCATCGCGCTGAAACAATTGCTGATCATATGGGTAATATTGATTATCATCGCGCTTCTGAGATCAGGGAACTATTGTTGCTTAACGCACTAAACCGGGCTGACGCGATGCTTACTCACATTAATGCGAATGCTCATCGGATCCATCCGTTAACATTGTTTGAATTCTGCATACAGCTGGCCGGCGAGCTTGCAACGTTTTCATCAGAAAGAAAGAGAGTGAATGAGTTCGCTACCTATCGCCACGACGATCTCCAGGCGACATTCTCAAGTGTCATAAGTTCTCTACGCTTATTTCTTTCTGTCGTTATTGGGCCAACAGCTACGCTTATTTCTTTTTCGGAGAGAGAGCATGGAATGTATGTGGGAACCATTAACGATAGAACGCTGCTGAAAGATGCTAATTTCGTACTTTCAGTGCAATCGGAATTTCCGGAAGAGGAAATGAGGCAAAAAATTCCTGCTCAAATCAAGGTGGGTCCAGTCGAACGCATATCCGAGTTGGTCAATGTCGCGCTACCTGGTATTCCTGTCCGTCCGTTGTCAGTATTGCCACGTCAGCTCCCTTATCGTCAGAAAACAACGTATTTTGAGTTTGATAAACGAAATTCGTTATGGTCTCAGCTCACAAACACTGGTGGGATAGCGCTGCACTTAGCTGGAGAGTTTCCAAACATTTCTATGGAGCTTTGGGCTATTCGAGAATGATAGGATCCAATTTATTTATAGATATTCTTTGTTATAGGAGTAAGCTCTTTCTTACTCATTGAAAAGAGGTGCCCCTGGAAATGACATACATGTCTGAGCATGCACATACAACGCCAAGCAATGAGCAAAACTCGATCCAAAGCTTACAGAACACGCTGGATCAATTTTTTGTAGACGACATCGCTAACTCGTTAAGCATGAAGGGAAAATACTTTCCTGTTATCGTTGCCGCGGCTGGACCTATAATCAATCTAGCTCATGGAATTCGTCAATCAGTTGATCAGCCCAGTATAGAAAAGCTTCATCAAGTTGCGATTAGTGCGATTAAAAAATATGAACGTGACCTTTTGTCAGTTTCGATTAACGCTGTTCATGCGAAAATCGCTCACTACGTTTTGTGCGCGACTCTTGATGACGTGATACTTAGTAAAACGTGGGGCATAGCTTCTGGGTGGGCACGCTTAGGTTTGGTATCCACGTATCATATGGATGTCAATAGTGGCGACAGGGTTTTTGAAATTCTTGCAGAACTGAGTCAGAATCCTAGCCATAATATTGATTTACTTATCTTATTCTATTTTTGTTTGTCGTTAGGATTCGAAGGACGCACGCGAATTATGGCCGACGGTGCAACGGAGATGACAATTACCCGTGATGCTTTGTATAACACTATTATGAGATATCAGGGTGGGGGAGGCCGAACCTTGTCGTTACACCCGTCCGCCGCGATGCATTTCGAGAGCGCTGTCCGGGGTTGGCTGGATTATAAGTACCCTTTATTGGCGGCTTTCTTGATGCTAGCAATATTGATTGGACAGTATTTTTTTAATGTTGCTGTCGATAAACTCACCCAGCCGACTCTTAAACAACTATCAGATTTGTCTGCCTATGGCGTGGTGACAATTGAATCCGCTAAAATTCTGCCGACGCAGCCGCACACTAAGGCCTCCAATCCTGCTTCGGTCTCGAATTTTCTCGCTAGAAAAGTTGATGTCCTTAATAATTTGTCTACGCTTCTTAAACCTGAGATTGACAAGCAGCTTATAACTATCAACAGTTCTAATGGAAGGCTCTTAGTGAAAATAAGCAGCTTTGGATTGTTTCCTTCTGGCAGTGCAAATGTAACACCTGAATTTCACAGCCTACTCAAACGTATAGGCGTAGCCTTGGCTGCAGAAAAATGCCGTGCAGTCGTGTATGGACACACAGATAGTGTTCCAATACACAATTTGAACTTTGGCTCCAATCTTGAGCTATCCAGCGCTCGAGCTAAAACAGTGGCCAATATACTCACATTTTTTACAGGACAAGGGACGGTCCTTTCGGAGGGGTTGGGCGATAGCAGACCAGTGGCTGCAAATGATACGCCTGCCAATCGTGATCGGAACCGGAGAATTGAAATTTTGGTACTAACTGATCCCTCAGATGAGTTGAATTCGGCGGCCGCAAGATCAGGATTTGAATGATGATCGGTAGGTTGGTTTTTTCCCTGAAGTTTTTCAATTCAACAATTCGTAACACAATAAAATATTTCTGGGCAAAAATTTTGCTATTAGCGGCCGCGTGTGCTATATTTGCGATATCGGCATATACAATCCATCAACATTATGCTGAATTGAGTATAAAGAAGATTCTTATATTAATTTCAGTAATCACGCTGATATCTATAGCTGCAATATTCGTTTACAGAATTAGTATTAGGAATAATATTTCGTGGGTTAAAGTATTTGACAAGCGCCGCTTGCCTGAGGCCGAAGTTAGCTTACGAAAGCAGTTTCTAGATGTTATTGTATTGTTACGAAATTTGTCCGGCAAGCGGAGCGGTTATATCTACAAGTTGCCGTGGTATATCGTACTAGGAGGCAATCGCGTCGGTAAGACAACTGTGTTAGAAAATTCAGGATTGAAATTCCCGGTCGGCCATCCGGCCGGTGCTTCTACGATTGCAAACACCGATGATGCGCAGTGCCGTTGGTGGTTTGCAGAAGAAGCTATATTGATTGACACACCTGGAGAGTTCGCGGAGGTCGATAATGATAATCGGACCAAAAATCGATTTTGGACGTTGTTACGACTTCTTCGCGTGAATCGGCCATTGCAACCGTTAAATGGTATAATATTAATATTCTCATTAGATGAGATAAGACAAGGAGATACAAGTAGCGTTCGAGGGAAGTTGAATGTAATTCGTCAACGTTTGAGTGAAGCCGACGTTGCTCTCGGCGCGCGTGTTCCCGTATATATTATAATAAATAAGATCGATCTGTTAGTCGGTTTTTCCGAATTTTTCCGAAATTTTAACCAATTGGAACGCGAGCAAATATGGGGAGTGACATTCCCATTATCAGAACATCCGCCGATCAGTCTACAGGAAACGTTTTGCAGAGAGTTCTTGGATCAGCAACACGAAGTTAATTCCATGTTGCTTGAGCGTTTACAGAAGCAGCCGGATATTGAAATGCGAGGTAGAATTTTTAAGTTCAGTGCAGAACTCTGCGATATGCGTGACAAGATTAGCAATTTGATATCAGCACTTTCTTCGGGCTCGCAGCTAGTATCTCCCCCGTTGCTTCGTGGCATTTACTTCGCGTCAAGCACTCAGCCATTGATCTCACCCCTAACGGGGAACAGAAGTTACTTTTTACTGGATCTTTTTCGGAAGCACATCTTTAAAGAAGCCCCGTTAGTTTCTTTTGACAAGCGTCTATTACGGCGCCGTCAATTGATGAAATTTGCTTTACTTGCTTTTGCTAGCATTTATGCTTTATGTTTCTTGGCTGTATGGATATTTACGTACGTAAATACGCATGAAATGGTGAGAAAAGAAGGAAAAGCTATTGAAACTTACTCCAGAGCTACCAAAGATTCTTCATATCTCAGTGTTGCGGACACCGATTTTACCAAAATACTTCCGATCATAGATCCTTTGAGAAATTTAACGTCAGATGCTGGAGGACATAGCTTTTCGATTTTGCTTTCCGGGCAATCCCGGAATCTGGATTCAGCAAACAAAATTGCCTATCTACATGCTCTCAATAGGTATCTTTTGCCAAGGCTTATTTTGCTGGCGCAACGCAAAATAGCGGTTTCAACTGATGCTAATTTGACCTTCGATCTACTCAAATTCTACGGCATGCTAGGCGGGCTTAGGCCAATTTCTTCTGCATTTATCCGTGACGAAACGGAAATATTATTCGAAGAACTTTACCCTAATGATTCTCAGTCTAGTTTAAGGAAATCGCTTCTTGACCACGTTGATCATCTCATATCGGGTGCACTTATTCCCATAACATTGGATGAAGCCCTTATTCGAAAGGCGAGAAAAGCTATTGAGCAGGAGAGCGTTGCCTCGCGGGCACTCTACATGCTGATTAACCGTCGAGATTCACGTCGGCTTCCAGCATGGGTTCCCGGAGAAGAAATTGGACCTGGTGGTGATCAGCTATTTGAGCGAAAAACCAAGAGTTTATGGCGCGGTGGAATAGCGGGAATTTACACCAGGCGGGGTTTCATTGAAATTGTGTTGCCGTTTTTGGCTTCAGCCGTTCAGGATGCAGTGGACGAGCAATGGGTTCATGGCATTGCAAATAGTCAATCACTGAAGGTTCTCGATACAGATTTAATAAATTCGGTTCTCTTGCAGTATTATGACAACTTTCAAAAGCAATGGCGGGAAATATTGTCGGATATTCAAATTAGAAAGCCACAGAACTTTAACGATGCGTCTGAGCTCGCGCGTCTTCTATCAACCCGTCCTAACGCTCTCGAAGGGATCGGGCTTTCGATTGCTAAGCATACGGATTTGTCTATTGACTCTTCGGGCGTGCTGCCGGTTTCGAACAGCGTGGGTTCCGCTCAGACGGCTGCGGTTTCTCTAGGAACTCCAAATTTTTATGATGGTTTGCGTGTATATGTGTCTCAAACAAAGAAGGACGCAGCTTCCGACGAGGCGGGAGAGCAGTTCAAGGAATTGACTATAATATTGCAAGCACTCTATGGTCAGCTGCTAAAAGCTGCTACCTCTTCAATTCTGGTTTCGCATTTTTTTGACGCAGATAATCCGTTCAATTTAGCCAATGATCGGCTCACACAAGAAGCCAAGCAGTTGCCTTCTCCCCTTGACCATTGGATTACTGTGTTCGCTTCCGACATAAATGACCTTGTCGTAAATAGTGGGAGAGCGAGTGCTCAAGAGCTGTGGA
Source organism: Brucella sp. 22210 (assembly GCF_052045675.1). NCBI lineage: Bacteria > Pseudomonadati > Pseudomonadota > Alphaproteobacteria > Hyphomicrobiales > Brucellaceae > Brucella > Brucella sp. 22210. Next base: position 2,133 of record NZ_JBQEPD010000036.1, on the reverse strand, counting down.
ATTCGCATAACCGTGAGCTTTGCGACGAAATCGTAAGCGGGCGGTATCCATTTGTACGAAATTCGCCGCGAGATGTGTCTTTGAGTGATTTTGTGCGACTTTTCGGTCCCTCAGGAGTACTACAGACTTTTTTCAAGGAGCATGTTGAACCTTTTGTTAATACCAGTACTAAGCCATGGCGATGGCGGTTTTTGGTGAACAGAGGCGATTTAGATGGTCAAGCTCTTGCGCAATTTGAAAACGCTGAAAAAATTCGAGCCGCGTTTTTCTCGACGGGTTCGAATCAGCCCAACATCCAGATCAATGTTGAGCCCGTATCGTTGAGTAACTCAGCCAACGCGGTTATTCTTGAGATTGATGGTGCTCATGTGGTTTACTTCCATGGCCCGAAACAGAACCGTTCGTTTATTTGGCCTGCAGCAGAGCGCGCGAATCTTTCGAGGGTTGCGTTTCAGCCTGGAGGGTGGCTCCGTGCACTCAGTGCCAGTGGTGATTGGTCGCCATTTCGTTTGTTCGATCAGTCAGTTGTAGAACTTAAAGATGGTAATAACTTTCGAATGAGCTTTAGCAACGGCGTATTCAGAGCGGAGTTCGACGTTCAGTTTGGCTCAGTTTTGAACCCATTTAGATTGCCAGCTTTGAATGATTTTTCATGTCCTTTCAAATTTTAAGGTCGAGCGAGTGTGGCCATAGCCTGATAATCGGCGTGTCCGCGATGCATGCAAGAACGTCGGCAAGCCACCCCTGCGGATCGTAACGGCCCGATTGTTGCCGTGGAGAATATGTCTTGACGCGAGCGACGATCTCTTCGTCATCACAAAGCATTCGAGGAATTCTTGCCATTTTACGGCTGATTTGCGTGCGTCGGCCAGCATCTGTCTGAGCTCATCGATGCCGTCGTCCGTTAGCGCGGAAGTGGTTTTGCTCTGCTCCCTTAAAACTGGACCGTTTATAATGAGAGTTTTCCGCGCTATTTTCCTGGCTGGGAGAAGGAGTGGAAGGCATGAAAGCATCGAAGTTTTCGGACGCTCAGAAGGTGTTTATTCTCAAGCAGGGAGATGACGGCGTTCCGGTAGCGGAAATCTGTCGCAAGAGCGGGATCAGCCAGGCAACTTATTTCAACTGGAAGAAAAAGTATGCAGGTCTGCTGCCTGATGAGATACGGCGGCTGCGCGCCTTGGAAGAGGAAAATACGCGGCTGAAGAGGATTGTTGCAGACCTCACGCTTGATCGGGAGATGTTGCAGGATGTGATCCGCCGAAAACTTTAAGGCCTGCGCGGAAACGTGATCTGGTGGCGGGAATGCTTGTTGATTGGGGAATATCGATCCGACGGGCTTGTGCAGCACTAAGCTTCGAAAGATCGACTATCAATTACAAGTCCCGCCGCACCGTGCAGGCCGCTGTTGAGAAGCGGATCAAAGAGATTTGTGAAACCCGTGTGCGATAGGGTTACCGTCGCGTACACGTCCTGCTTCGTCGCGAAGGCTGGACCATCAACATGAAGAAAACACGTCGAATATACAATGAGTTAGGACTTCAGCTCAGGAATAAACATCCGAAACGTCGTGTCAAGGCCAAGCTGCGTGAGGATCGTCAACAAGCGATCGGGCCGAATGATGTTTGGGCGATGGACTTTGTGCATGATCAGCTGGCAACAGGAAAGAAACTCCGGATTCTGACTATTGTCGATACGCATTCACGCTACTCGCCGGCAACCGATCCGCGCTTCAGTTATCGTGGTGAGGATGTCGTTCAGACACTTGAGAAAGTGTGTCGTCGTGCTGGCTATCCGAAGACAATAAGGGTTGATAATGGAAGTGAGTTTGTTTCGCGTGACCTCGATCTGTGGGCCTATGCCAACAAGGTCACACTGGACTTCTCCCGACCCGGAAAGCCGAGGGATAACGGGTTCATCGAAGCCTTCAACAGTAAGCTTCGCGCCGAGTGCCTGAACGCACACTGGTTCTTAACGCTTGAAGATGCGCGCGAAAAGTTGGAGAATTGGCGTCGACACTATAATGAGGATCGTCCTCACTCGGCAATCGGATATAACGTGCCGATTGCCTTGCATAATCCCGATGGCGTCATCAGCCCGCCATTGGCATAAGAGCCGGAAAATTCTAATTCCCGG
>NZ_JBQEPD010000035.1:0-28240 GCF_052045675.1 Brucella sp. 22210 | reverse complement strand
AGCATTTTCCGCATTTGTTGATTTTCGGTGTTGAGCTTTTGGGCCAGTTGCCGTTTTAGCGTGGCATTCTCTGCTTCAAGCGCAGCCAGTTCATCCAATATGTCAGCTGGGGCTTTGGAAACGGGCTTGGCTTTCATCGGCTTGTCAGCAATCGGCTTCAAGCGACGGGGAGTATTGGTTTTTTTCTTGGCAGGGACGGGAGAAACCTTGGCTTCAACTGCGGCAGGCACTTCCGGTTCTGGCGAGGCTATGCTCACTTTTGTGGCGACAGGTTCTGCCATATCGACAACGAGAATCTTGGGCTCAGTCTTGGCTTCTATCCGTGGCGTTGGCGCGTGGACAAGTGCGGCTGGCTCATTGTCTATCGGGGAGACGGCAGGTGTTACCTGATCGGCAGATATTGGCGCCTTGGCATCCTCTTCCACTTCCCGTGCAATCGACTTCAGATCAAGGTTGCCCCAAAGCGCATTGCCGCTCTTGCGCGCACGCCGGTTCTTATATTCAACGACAACATTGCGGATTGGATTCTTCATCCGAAAATAGCTTTCTCAATCAAATTCCGTGGAGGTGCCCCGACAGGTACTGTGCTCTACCTATAGATTTAAACCTCCGTTTTCAACAATCAATCCTGCTTCATAATAGATCGCCTCATCATCCTTATGTGAGGGCATCTCTTCACAAATTGTCAAAGTAATGGCACTTATAGTTGCATTAAGCATTGTCCCATATATTCGGCACCCGGAAAGCTGACCCGAGTATCAATTCAGGAGAAACTGAACATGGCTGATGAAACCATTGTAGAAGCAAACCAGGCCGCAGCAGCTGAGCCTGTGAGCGCCAAGCCGAAAACCCGCGCACCGCGCAAGAAGGCTGAGCCTAAAGCTGCGGCCGCCAAGCCGGCTGTAAAGGCCGCCAAGGCTCCCAAAGCAAAAGCTGCACCCAAGGCCGCCAAGGTTGTTGCAGCCGTAGCAGCCCCGGCTGGCCGCAAGGTGAAGAAATATACGCCAGCTGAACGCGCCTCCATTCTTGCTTCGGTTGAAAAGGCCACCAAGGGCGGCAAGACCACGCTGAAGGCTGCATTGCAGCATGCTGAAGTCAGCGAGCAGACCTATTACAACTGGAAGAACGCTGCTGGGAAGACGGCAGCACCAGCAGCCGCGAAGGCATCACCAACGAGCGACGATCTGAAGGCGCTTGTAGCACTGGAAGCTGAAAACCTGAAGCTGCGCAAGGAACTGGCTACAAAGCTTCGCTCCGAAAACACCGAACTGCGCAAGCGTCTCGGCAAGGCATAACAAACACACTATCGGGACAACCCCTGCCCCGAACCTGACCTAACCTATCAGTGCACATCGCGCTGAACGAAACGAACAAACAGGTGGCCTGCTAAAATGCAGACCACCTGTTTTCGTTTCACTATCTTCTGCGAAATAACCTTGGGAAGAGTGTATTATGGTTCTGTTACTCCTCCCGGATGCTGTTCCAAGTGTCAGTAGCACCGAGGCTGACATTGATCGATCATTTCAGCCCTCCCGGTAGAGTTGCGGAAACAGACATTCAACAAACTTGGCTGCTGTTGGCCGTGGCTCATGATTGGCAAGTCCAGGTCGCTCATTAGCCTCGACAAAGATGTATTCCGGTTTGTCCGGTTGCTTGATCATGAAGTCGATGCCGACCACGGGAATATTGATTGCACGTGCGGCACTGCAAGCAGCATCAACAAGCTTTGGATCGACAACCGACGTCACGTCATGGATGGTTCCACCTGTATGCAGATTGGCCGCCTTGCGCACGGTGATCTCACGACCGTCATCAAGCACGCTATCGAGCGACAGATTTTGTTCCTGAAGGCATCTCTTCGTTTCGGTGTCGATAGGAATGCGACTTTCACCACCAGTAGCGGCAGCCCGTCGACGTGATTGAATTTCGATGAGTTTTCGCACCGTCGTCTTTCCGTCACCCACCACACGTGGAGGTCGACGCACTGCTGCTGCGACCAGCTCATAGTTGATGATGACCAACCGTAAATCTTCACCCTCGAAGCAGGCTTCCAGCAACACGCGATCACAAACAGTACGAGCCTGTTTGATCGCCGTCTGCAGGTGCTTCATGTCTGAGATGCCGACAGAAATGCCCCGCCCCTGTTCTCCGCGCGCCGGCTTGACGACAAGTTTCCCGTGTTGGCGCAAGAAAGATTCTTGCGTTTCAACGCTTTCGTCTGCGGAAATCTGTGCAGGAACGACCAGCCCCGCTTTTTCAACGACACGCCTTGTCACGGCTTTATCGTCGCAGATCGACATGGCAACACCGGATGTCATCTCTGACAGGCTTTCGCGACAGTGAACGGTACGGCCGCCATAAGAAAGACGAAAGAAGCCGCCTTCAGCATCTGTAACATCAACTTGCACACCCCTGCGCATTGCCTCATCGACAATGATCCGCGCATAGGGATTGAGTGCTTCTACCGCTTCGAGGCGGGACGCAAAAAACTTTTCATTGATCGCGTTTTTGCACTTCACTGCAAAGAGCGGAACACGATTGAAACCAAGCTTTTCATAGAGCCGAATGGCGTTCTCATTGTCGTGTAACACAGACAAATCCATATGACGCAACCCACGCGCCTGAAAGTGTTCGGCAAGCATACGCACCAGCTTTTCACCGATGCCGGGCTGGCGTGCCTGTGGGTGAACGGCAAGGCACCAAAGCGAAGCTCCGCGGTCCGGATCGTCGAACAGGCGCTGATGGTCAATGCCTGTCACCGTGCCGACAATTTCGCCAGTGGCATCGTCCTGAGCGACAAAATAGGTGACTGCACGGTTTACACGCTCTGCAGAAAAGAAATCAGCTCGAAGCTGAACCATGCCGCACGCGGCGTAAACTCCGTTGATGCCGTCCGCATCAATTTCCGAAATGGCGCGGCGAATGGTGACGCCGCGCGTGCGGCGTCCTCCGGCCCGATAAGTCGACAGTTCCAGACGATAGGTGTGCGAAGGATCAAGAAAAATCTCGTGGGGTGCAAGTGACAACAGCACGTGCGGATCGCTGACATAAAATAGAATATCGCGGCTTGCCGGGGCCTCCGCTCGCATCGCGTCGACAATGGCCTGATTGCTGTCGAATGTCTGCGCAAACAACAGTCGCCCCCAACCGCAATCGAGGGTCACATTGTGTTGTCTGCTATCAGCTTCTACCTTGTTAGCGCCATGCGAATGCTCCTGGTAAAATCCAGCGCTTTCCGGCGTGCGCAAGCGTGTCAAACGATGCGAAAGAGCCTTGCCGCCCCTGACTTTCTGCCGGGTCATTTGTTCCTCACCATGATTTCGCATTCATGCCTCCTGCGTCTGGAGCCACATTTCCAGCAGTCCTGCTTGCCACAGTTCCGACCCGCGCAGAGGCGTGATGTGGTCTGATGGGTTGGCGAACAAGCGCTCAAGATAGTCACGCTGGAAAAGACCGCGCTCGCGCGCCTTCTGGGATGACAATGCATCGCGCAGCATATCGAGATAGGGCCCGGCGATATATTTGAGCTGCGGTACCGGGAAATAGCCCTTCTTGCGATCAATGACTTCGCTTGGGATGACTTTCCGGGCAACGTCCTTGAGAATGCCTTTACCGCCATCGCGTAGCTTTTCTTCTGGCGGAATGCGCGCTGCTAGCTCTACCAATTCGTGGTCCAGGAAAGGCACACGCGCTTCCAGTCCCCACGCCATCATCATGTTATCAACGCGCTTGACCGGATCATCCACGAGCATCACATTGGTGTCGAGCCTCAGTGCACGGTCAACAGGCATATCGGCACCGTCCTCAAGCAACTTCTCTTCGAGAAGCGCCTGACTGTAATCCTGCTCAGGCATCCAGTCTGCGGACAATTGTGTGGCAAGCACAGCATGCGTGCGGTCGCGAAAGCCCTTGGCATAGTCACCGACCACATCGTTGGAATCCACAAGCGGTGGATACCAGTGATAGCCGCCGAAAACTTCGTCAGCACCCTGACCGGACTGGACCACCTTGATGTGTTTCGACACTTCTTTTGAGAGAAGGTAGAAGCCGACATTGTCATAGGAAACCATCGGCTCCGACATGGCAGCGATCGTTCCGGGCAAAGCGTCCATAAGGTCCGCTGACGGGACGAAGATTTTGTGATGGTCCGTTCCGAAGTGCTTGGCTATCAGGTCCGAATAGACAAACTCGTCGCCTTTCTCGCCATTGGCTTCTTCGAAGCCGACAGAAAAGCTCATAAGACCAGTCTGGCCTGCTTCCGCCAGCAAGCCTACGATGAGGCTGGAATCCACGCCGCCGGAAAGAAGAACACCGACCGGAACGTCTGAAATCATGCGCCTTTTGACTGCCAGACGGAGCATGTCCAACAGTTGTTCCTGCCATTCCTCCCGGCTCAGTGCGCTGTCGCCCGGCAGGCGGCGATAAGGAGCTTGCCAATAGATGCGATCCTTGAAACTGCCATTGGCCTCATAAACACGCATCGTTGCTGGTGGCAGCTTGCGTACGCCTTCATAGATCGTGCGCGGTGGCGGCACGACAGCGTGAAAGCTCATGTAGTTGTGGAGCGCAGCACGATCAATTGAGGTATCAACGTCGCCGGCCTTTACCAGTGCTGGCAACGAAGACGCAAAGCGCAACGCGCCGTTGACCTCGGCGAGATAGAGCGGCTTTATCCCGAAACGATCGCGGGCAAGAATGATCCGCCCCGTATCCCGTTCGTGGATTGCAAAAGCGAACATGCCTAAAAACCGAGAGACGCAGTTTTCTCCCCAGGCGTGCCAAGCCTTCAGGATCACCTCCGTATCTCCATCGGAAAAGAAGTGATAACCCTTCGCTTCAAGCTCTGCGCGCAACTCACGGAAATTGTAGATACATCCGTTGAAAACCAATGTCAGACCAAGATCTGCATCGATCATGGGTTGCTGTGATTTTTCGGAAAGATCGAGAATTCTCAGTCTTCTGTGACCGAAGCCTATATTGCCCCGGATGACGATACCAGATGCGTCGGGCCCTCTTGGACTCAAAACATCTGCCATTTTCGAGACTGCCGAAACCGATGGCGTACCACCATCGAACCTGACTTCTCCGCAAATTCCACACATAAAAAGGGTCGAAACCTCCATTGTCATAACGAGAGCGCATCTGTGACCGTAACGCCGTCAAACCCGCTTCGTCTCTTTGCACAGCCCGAAAACTGCTTGCTATATCTGGGGGCTATGCCCTCAAGAATGGGGCCGTCGCGTGTGTTCTGGCGGCGGCCCTCCCAGTTGCAAATGCAACAGCGCCGGGATGGTTCCCATTTTTATCGGCTTTTCCTAAACCTTTCCGACGATCGTCTTGGCCTGTAAGAGCATATAATCTTCGGCGGAAACCATATGTTCGTAAGCGATCTGCCGGGCATCCTCCCGTCTGTTTTGGATAAGAGCGGCCAGCAGACGATGTTGAAAAACAAGCCCAGCTTCACGAGACGCAGGCGTTGGATCCGCATAGATGGCGCGGGCAACAGGCAGGTTGCGCAAAAGATGGTGGGTGAGCCCGGAAACGAAGCCCAGCAGCCGATCTGGACATTGTTGCGCTAACAGTGAATGGAAATCCAATTCGGCCACGCGCTGTTGATATTGATCATCCAGATCGACAGGGGGGCGATCATAAAGACGCATGGTGTTCTCAAGTTGAACAATATCACCGTGCGTCAGCTTGCCTGCCAGCAATGCCGCAATTTCCGGTTCCAGCAACTTGCGTATCGAGTAGATTTCGCTCAAGCTAGGCTGATCGAAGAAGAAAAAACTGCCCAGCATTTCCATGGCATGTCGCGCCGATGGCTCCGCCACAAATGCACCCCCGCCCGGCCCGCTTCGCGTATAGATAAGCCCTTGCGTTTCAAGTGCTTTCATGGCCTCTCGAACCGTGCCCTTCGCAGCTTTAAACTGGTCGATCAGCTCCTTTTCCTGTGGAAGGCGGTCACCAGGCTTCAATGTTTTGGCTCTGATGAAATCCTTGATGCGGTCCGCAATTTCTTCCGGCCTGCGCTTGGGCTTTGTTGCCTTCGCGCTTACACGCTCCAGTGTTTCGCTGCTGTTTTTAAGGTCCGTTTTGACCATGCCACTTCTACTCTTTCCTGATGCGTGGTGCGCTATCCAGCAATTGTCGCGTATAGGCGTGTTGCGGGTGAGCGAAAAGATCGCGAACGGGAGCCTCTTCCACAATTTCCCCGAAATACATCACTGCCACCCGATCCGAAATGGCCTCTACAACAGCAAGATCGTGACTTATAAAAAGATAGGACAGATCGAATTCCCGCTTAAGCTCATCCAGCAACAAGAGGACCTGAGCTTGTACCGAAACATCAAGAGCGCTGACTGGCTCATCAAGCACGACAATCTCGGCTTCTGCTGCGAGCGTACGCGCTATCGCAATACGCTGTGCCTGTCCGCCCGAGAACTCATGTGGATAGCGTTCCAGCGTGTCTTTGGGCATCTGCACCGCATCGAGCAATTGTAACATTTTCTGTGTGCGCTGCGCTGTGTCGTATTTGCTGAGAAGCTTGAGCGGAACGTCTAGGATCTGTTTGATGGGCTTACGCGGATTGAGCGAGGCGACGGGGTCCTGAAAGACATATTGAATGACCTTGCCGAATGCACGCGCCCCCGATCTACGCAAATCGGTCGCATCGCGGTCGGCGATTGTCATGGTCCCGCTTGTCGGTTCCGTCAGCCCCACAAACATGCGCGCAAGCGTACTCTTTCCCGAGCCGCTTTCGCCTACCACGGCAAGGGTTTCACCTCGCTGAAGATCAAGAGACACTTTTTTGACTGCATCGACCTGATGGCGTGTCCTGCCAAAGAGAGTTCGCCCACCGCCAAATGTCTTGGTAAGCTCCCGTGCACTGATCGCAATTTCACTCATGCTTTCATGCCTTTATTCTCACGTCCGAAGACTTTGGCTACCTTGTCGAGAAAGCTCGGGCCTTGTCCGAGTTCCGGCACGCAAGCAATGAGCCGGCGCGTATAGTCATGCTGCGGATTGGATAAGACCGCCCTCGCCGTACCTGTCTCGACAATCTCGCCATCCTTCATCACCGCAACGCGGTCGCAGATTTCTGAAACGACCCCAAAGTCATGGGTGATAAACAACAATGCTATGCCGCGTTCGCGTTGCAACTCACGCAGCAGATCAAGAATTCGTGCCTGCACAGTCACATCCAGCGCCGTCGTTGGCTCGTCTGCGATGATGATATCGGGGTCATTGGCGAGAGCCATCGCAATGCCGACACGTTGGCGTTGCCCCCCGGAAAGCTGATGCGGATAGTGACTGGCGCGTTCTCTGGCGTCTGGAATACCAACCTTCTCAAGCAGGGCTATTGCTTGTTCGCGTCGCTCGGCTGCGGTGAGGCGACGATGCGCTCCAATAGCTTCCTCAACCTGCCATCCAATGGAATACATCGGATGCAGTGTCGTCAGCGGATCCTGAAACACATAGGCCACTTTGTTTCCGCGAAGGGTCGTAAGTTCCGTTTCCGGAAGGGAAAGAACGTCCCTGCCCTCCAGAAATATCGAACCGTTGCGAATAAGCCCCGGCGGCGATGCCACCAGCCCCATGATGGAAAGTGCTGTAACGCTTTTACCTGAGCCGCTCTCTCCAATGAGGCCGAGACACTCGCCCTTGTGCAACTTGAGAGAAACATTCTTCACGGCAGGCGTGAAACGTCCACCGCTGACGAAACCAGTTTCCAGCGCCTCAACCGACAATACCGCATTGCCAGACGCATCGGATTTGGTAGCGCGATCACGGGCTATTTCCGTTCTGGCGCCGGGTCGTGCAAGTGCTCCAGACCGCAGGCGTGGATCGAGTATGTCGCGTACGCCGTCACCAAGCACATTCAAGCTGATCACAAGCAGGAAGATCATCAGGCCCGGGACTATGGAGACATGCGGAGCGTTAAAGAGCTGGGCCCTGCCCTCACCCAGCATCGATCCCAGATCAGCTTGTGGAGGTTGCGCGCCCAGACCGAGAAAACTGAGCCCTGCCGTTTCGAGGATCATCCAACCGGCAGTCGTCGACATGGTGATAACGATCACCGGCATGACATTTGGAAGAACCTCGCTCGTCAGGATCGAGAGTGGGCTTTTACCAGAAAGCCGCGCCGCATCGATGAATTCCCGATGGGCAAGACCCAGCGTAACACCACGGACATTGCGTGCAAAAAACGGGATATTGACGACGGCTATTGCGAAAAGCGCATTCATCAAACCGGGGCCAAGGACGGCTACAATCGCTAAGGCAAGCAATATGTAAGGAAACGCCATGAGCATATCGATGCCGCGCATCATCAGATTGTCGGTGCGTCCGCCAACGAAACCGGCTACAAGGCCAATGCAAGAACCGATGATGGCCGCTATTAAAGTGGCGGCAAAGCCGACCGCCACCGACACACGTGTGCCCCAGATAACTCTGCTTAGAATATCTCGACCCAGTTGATCCGTACCGAGCAAGTGGCCGGACGTGAACAATGGCTGTAAACGTGTCGCCGGCGCTGTTGCATCCGGATTTGGCAACGGTAACAAGGGTGCCGCGAGAACAACAAGGCAGATTGCTATCAACAGGAAGAAGCCGAAAGCAGCCAACCGGTTACTCATGAGTAGTCCCCATGAGGTCAGACGAGTCGGCGCCGGACTCGCCGCGGTTTGTGTCAGCAAACTCATGTACGAATCCTCGGGTCAAGCATGGTCTGGAGAATATCGGCAACCAGATTGAAGATGATGTAGCTTGCAGCCACCACGAGAACGCCGCCCTGCACCAGCAGGATATCGCGCGTGGAAATGGCCTTCACCAACATCGCGCCGATGCCAGGCCACTGAAATACAGTTTCGATATAAACCGCGCCGCCGAGCACAAAACCGGCTTGTATACCGATGACGGGAATAACACTGACAAGGGCAGCGCGAAACGCGTGGCGGTAGATCACCCGTCGCTCGTTAAGCCCCTTGGCGCGAGCCGTGCGGATATAGTCTTGTCGCAAGACTTCCAGCATTGCGCTGCGCGTCAATCGCGCGATCACGCCGGCTGCCACAACGGCAAGCGTTCCTGCCGGTAAAATCAGATGCCATAGCAGATCCTTCAGATCACCGCCGCCATAAACGGCATACATTCCCGAAGCCGGTAGCACCCGCCAATGAACTGCGAAGAGATAAATCAGCAATAGGCCAAGCCAGAACGAAGGAATAGAAATTCCAGCAAGAACCACGAAGGTTATTGCACGGTCGACCCAGCCGAACTGGCGGACGGCTGAGACAATCCCCGCCAGCAATCCCACGATTGAACACAGGACGAGCGCCACACCAGCCAGGATCAGCGTAGCGTGAAATCGCTCCAGGACTTCATCAAGGACAGGCCTGTTGAGCACAAAGGAACGACCAAAATCGCCATGCAACAGATTGCCGATCCAGATAAAATATTGCTGCACCAGCGGCTTATCCAGACCAAGATCGCGGTTGACCCGCTCAACGTTTTCAGGCGTCGCATAGGAGCCAAGCAATGCGGTAGCCGTGTCGCCGGGGATCATGGCCATCACGAGAAAAACGATGATCGAAAGTCCCAGCAAGACAGGGATGACCGCGGCTAGGCGCTTTAGAATATAGGCTGGCATTTCAAGCCCTCCTGTATGGCATGGGAAATTGCTGCCGTGAACCTCGGCAAGCGGGCTTGAGGCTTACTCCTTTGTCACGTCTTTCAGATGCAGCAGGAAGGACGGTTGCAGCTTGAAGCCTTTCACGGCTGCGGTTGTGACCGCATTCTGCTTCCAGTTGGCCACAAAAAGCCACGGCGCATCGTCATGCACGATTGCTTGCACCTCGCCGTAGAGCCTGCCCCGTTCGGCCTGATCAGTTGAAGTGCGCGCCTTTTCGAGAAGCGTGTCCAGTTGCGGGTTGGAGTAATAACCGGAATTAAAACCGCCCTTGTCCGGCAAGGCATCCGTACGCAACGTCAGATATGGAACAGTGTCGGGATCATTGGTCATCCACGCCATTTCCGCCATATCGGCTTTGCCATCGAGACCCGTGTTCACGCGGCCCAGAAACGTGTTCCATTCATAGGTTTCGATTTTCACCTTAAACCCAACGGCCTGAAGATCAGCCTGTATCGCCGCACCCATGGTGATGGGATCGAGCATACCGGAACCGCCCTCCGTCACATAAAATGTAATCTCCGGATTGGTGACGCCTGCTTCCGCCAGCAGTGCTTTGGCCTTTTCTGGGTCATAGGGATAAGGTTCGGTTTTGTCTTCCACCCAGTTGAAAGCAGGCGGAATAGGACCTGCCGCCACGGTTGCCGAGCCTTGCAGAACATTGTCGACGAGCGCTGACTTATTGACTGCGTAATTTGCGGCCTGACGCACCTTTTTATCCGCGAAAGGCCCCGTTTTTGCATTCAGAATCGTGAACCAGACATGAGGTCCTGCCTGTTCTGCAACGGCGAAGTTCCCATCCTGCTTGAAGGTCGCGAGATTGTCTGGCGGCACTTCTACCATGACATCAAGACCACCAGCCATCATCTCCGCAACGCGGGTATTTGGATCGGTAATCGGGCGGAATACGATGGCTTCCAAGGTGGGCGCACCATCCCAATAGTCGGGATTCCGTTCCACGACAACGCGTTGACCCGATTGCCATTTGGCAAATTTGAACGGACCTGTTCCCGACGGATGGCGCCCAAATTCCTTACCGTATTTCTTCACGGCTTCAGGCGACACGATCAGACCGGTTGGATAAGCCAGATTGGAGAGGAACGGCGCAAATGGCTCCTTCAGTTTGAACTCGACTGTTGCCGGATCAATCGCATTGACCGCTTCAATCGACGAGAAATTGAAGGAGAGCGGGAACGGCCCCGTGTTGTAGAAAGGGTGATCCTCCCTCAACATTCGATCGAAGTTAAACTTCACTGCTTCGGCGTTGAAATCGGACCCGTCATGAAATTTGACACCCTGACGCAACTTGAAGCGATAGGTTTTACCGTCATCCGAAATTGTCCAGCTTTCAGCGAGTGCCGGTTCAACCTCAAGCGTCCCATCCTTATAGCGCACGAGGCCGTCATATATATTCACGAGTATGCGGAAGTCATTGGTCGCCGTCACCGTATGGGGATCGAGCGATTGCGGTTCAGCAATCTGTCCCACGATCAGCACGTTTGGCGGCGTTTGAGCCAGCGACGGCATTGCAGGTCCTGCAATTGCGAGCGTCATTGCCGCCAGCGCAGCACGAAATAATCTTCTCATAGAGCGATCCCCTTTCGTTATGCCAATTAGCTAACTCTAATTTATAGGCATAAAATCGATGGGATCAATGAATTATCATAATAAATTTCCAACCGAAGAAAATGCTGGGCCTCAGCTGGCCCGCAATATCAGGTGATTTTTTGCTATTCGGCAGGCGTGTCTTCTGGCTTCAAGTCCTGCTCGGCTTTGGTCGATTTCTGATGCGTGAAGCCCTTCAATCCCTTGGCGGTTTCCTCGGCATCGCGCTTTATTTCCACGTCGCTCATAGCGTAATGAACGGCCAATTTTGCAATCGACGTCAAAGCACTCAAATGAATGCGCTCATATCCGTGAGACGCGTCCACACCGAACGTCAGTAGCGCTGTGCGCACGTCATGTCCTGCTTCAACAGCGGAAGCTGCATCTGAACGATAATAACGGAACACATCTTTCTGCACCTGAATTTCGTGCTCGCCGCAAAGCTCATAGAGCTTCTTGGTCAGGTGATAATCGAACGGACCGGTCTGGTCAGCCATCGCAAGCGTTACGCCAAATTCGGATGAGTTCTGCCCTGGTGCGGTGGTGCCATTGTCAATGGCAACGAGAGAGGCAATATCGGGAACCACCACAGCCGATGCGCCGACACCCACTTCTTCACCGATTGTGAAAAGCCAATAGGTGTCTACGGGCGTTTCGACGGCAGCTCGCTGCATGGCTTCAAGTGAGGCCAGCATGATGGCCACGCCTGCCTTGTCATCGAGATGGCGAGACACGATGAAGCCGTTATCGATAAACTCCGGCGCAGGATCGACAGCTACAATATCACCGACATCAATGCCAAGCTGAACAAGGTCGTCCTTATTGCGCGCCAGTGCATCGACCCGCAATTCGACATAGGGCCATCCGACCGGCTGGCTATCCACTTCTTCATTGAAAGTGTGACCGGATGCTTTCAATGGCAGGATTGACCCGCGATAGGTCCCCTTGCCGGAAAAGATGGACACCCGCGCGCCTTCCGCGAAACGGGCAGACCAGTTTCCGATAGAGACCAGTTCAAGACGGCCATTATCTTTCAGGTACTTAACCTGAGCACCTAATGTGTCGACATGGGACACGATGCCCCGAGCCGGGCGTCTGGAAATGCCTGGTCGGCGCGCCCGGATTGCACCACGTCTGGTCAGCATGACTTCCAGACCGAGCATTTCCAGTTCACGAGCTACATAGCGGACAGCTTCATCTGTAAAGCCCGTTGGGCTTGGTATCGAAAGAAGCGCCTTGAGCCGTGTGACGAGATAGTCCTGATCAATGGAGATGGAATTTTGCATGACGCGAATGTCGCAGAATGCGGAAATATCGTCAACAATGCGGGGCCAACCTATCGTAAAGTTGACCCCGCGAAGTTCAGTCATCAGCGATTTGCGAAGACGCTTTCAATCGCTGCTTTTGTTGCTGAAACGACCTGATCCGCTTCGTCCTGCGTCAGACAAAGTGGCGGCGCAAAGCCCAGAATGTCACCTTCCGGCATTGCACGCCCGATGACCCCATTGGCAAGAAGGGCAGCCGAAATCTGCGCTCCAATCTTGAGTGATGGATCGAAGAATTTGCGATCGGCGCGATCTTCTACAAACTCGATAGCAGCCATCAGCCCGTCGCCGCGCACATCTCCGACATGCTTGTGATTGCCGATAGCATCGTTGAGAGCATTACGGAAATAAGCGCCGGTAGAACCGGCATTTTCTACCAGTTTCAAGTCATCGATGAGCTGGAGATTTGCCACACCAGCTGCTGCGCAGATGGGATGCGCCGAATAGGTCCAGCCATGGCCTATCGGTCCCATCTTGTCCGACCCCTTGACCAGCACGTCCCACATGCGATCCGAAACTATCGATCCGGAAAGCGGTGCATAGGCAGACGTCAATCCCTTGGCGATTGTGATCAGGTCAGGCTTCATTCCATAATGTTCGGACCCAAACATGCTGCCCAGGCGACCGAAACCAGTCACGACCTCGTCTGCAACGAGCAGAATGTCGTATTTGTCGAGAACGGCCTGTATTTTTTGCCAATAGCCAGCCGGAGGCGGAACAATCCCACCGGTTCCCAATACAGGCTCACCGATGAACGCAGCAATCGTGTCTGGCCCTTCAGCGAGGATCATTTCTTCAAGCTGGTCAGCACAATATTGCGAGAATTGCTCTTCGTTCATCGAGCGATCTTCACGACGGAAATAATAAGGCGCCTGTGTGTGCAAGATGGGTGCACGTGGCAAATCGAACGCGTTATGGAAGGTCGCAAGACCGGTCAAACTGCCTGTCATCACACCCGAGCCATGATAGCCGCGCCAGCGCGAGATGATCTTTTTCTTCTCGGGACGTCCTAGAATATTGTTGTAGTACCATATCAATTTAATGTTGGTTTCATTGGCATCAGAACCGGACAAGCCGAAATAGACGCGGCTCATATGCGCTGGTGCCCGGTCGATAATCATCTTGGCAAGCGTGATCGATACTTCCGTACCGTGGCCGACATAGGCATGATAATAGGCAAGCTTATGAGCCTGCTCAGCGATAGCATCAGCGATTTCCGTCCTGCCATAACCCACATTCACGCAGTAGAGACCGGCAAACGCATCGAGGCTCTTACGTCCATTCACATCGGTGATAAACACGCCCTTGCCTTCGTCCAATACGCGGGTTGGCGTTTCGCCACGCGCATGCATGCCCATATGTGTCGACGGATGGAAAAAATGGTCGCGGTCCCAGGCGGTCAATTCGTTGCTGTTGTTCAACATTGTCAGTTTCCTTTCATTTCGCGACACATTCATGCGGCGGTATCGATGCAGAGATATTTGAGTTCCGTGAAGGCGTGGATGCCATGATGTGACCCTTCGCGCGCCAATCCGGATTGTTTCCAGCCGCCAAAGGGGATGGGAGCGCCGGTGATTTTGGCGCGATTGATGGCAACCATGCCGTATTCGAGCGCACGCCCCATCCTCAGTTGCCGTGCACCGTTTGCCGTTACGACATAAGCGACGAGGCCATATTCTGTGGCATTAGCCCGCGCGATGACCTCATCTTCTGTTTCAAAAGCAGTGATTGCAGCAACCGGGCCAAATGTTTCTTCGTGCATAATCGCCGCGTCATTTGGCACATCGACCAGCAAGGTCGGCTCATAAAACAGCGTATTGTCGCCCATACGATTTCCGCCAACAAGCACGCGTGCTCCACACGCACGCGCATCCGCAACGTGCTCTTCGACCTTGGCGACGGCGCGCTCGTGCATCAGGGGTCCGATATCCACCTCATCCTCGAAACCCTGACCAACTTTGAGCATAGCGATGCGCGCAGCAAAGGCTTCGGTGAAGGAAGCGAGAATGCCGCGCTGAACAAAGATGCGGTTTGCGGCAAGGCAGTCCTGACCTGACGTGGCGAATTTGGCTGCCATCGCCACGTCTACGGCTCGCTCGAGATCGGCATCGTCGAAGATGATCAGTGGTGCATGCCCGCCAAGCTCCATGACAAGGCGTTTGACGGTCGCAGCGCATTTGGATGCAATCAACGTGCCAATGTGGGTAGAACCGGTGAAGCTCAAGGCACGTATACGAGTGTCGTTGCAAAGCGTATCGACGATTGGAGCGGCCTTGCCCGTGACTACATTGAAAACACCGGCCGGAAATCCTGCTCTCTCGCCAAGCTCAGCCAGTGCAAGTGCAGAAAGTGGCGTCTCCGACGATGGATGAACGACAACCGGACAGCCTGCAGCAAGAGCCGCAGCTGCTTTTCTGGTAATCATGGCATTTGGAAAATTCCACGGCGTTACCAGACCCACAACACCAAGAGCCTCACGACGCACGAGCATTTCGGCATCGGGCAGATGGCTGGCTATTGTTTCTCCGTTCAGGCGTTTTGCTTCTTCAGCGAACCACTCGATAAAGGCTGCGCCATAGTCGATCTCGCCGAGGGATTCATAGAACGGTTTGCCCTGCTCCAGCGTCAAGAGCACTGCGAGGTCGTCCCTGTTCTGAACAATCAATTCGTACCATCGCCGCAAAATGCCCGCGCGATCCTGTGGGAGGCGCCGTGACCATTCAGGGAATGCCTTTTCCGCGACATCAATCGCTGTAAGCGTCCGGGTTTCATTCAAACTTGCGACACGTGCGAGGCGCTGTCCAGTTGCGGGATCTACAACCGGAAATGTCTCCGCATTCTCGCCCGACATCCAACGTCCGTTGATATAGGCAAGCTCTCGAAAGAGATGCTTGTCCCTGAGCCTTTTAAGCCCGTCGTGTTGTATAGGATGATCCAGAACGGCATTCATGGTGCTTCTCCCAATTCAGGAAAAGCATCTCATGGGAGCACTGTCGATTTGGACCAAAGCAAAGCACAACACAACTGATTTGGACCAATATTGCCCCCGTTTGTAGTCCGCTTGGTCTATGCCGGATGGTCCGCAAGAAGCGATAGCGGCGCAGCGCCGTTCGCGTCCTTGACCAGCTTGGTTACGATATAGGTGAAATAGCGCTCTATACCGATATTCTGGTCCAAGAGGCGATCAATCAGCCTCTGATAGCCATCAATATCGCGCGCGGCGACCATTAGAAAATAGTCCACGCCGCCGCCAACAGACCAACACGAAATGATTTCCGGTAACGCCGAAACGGCACGTTCAAACCGATCAAAGTCGCTCTGACGATGATTACCAAGTGTAATCTGCACAATGACATGCGCGATGGGGGCGACTTTCCGATAGGCAATGTGCGCATGATAACCGGTTACTATGCCCGCTTCTTCCAGTTTGCGGAGACGGAGCCAGCATGGTGTCGGCGACAAGCCGACCTTTTCCGCCAATGCAAGTTTTGTGATTTTCGCATTTTCCTGCACGGCATCGAGAATGCGCAGATCAACGGCATCGAGCTTCAAGGCGGACTTCATTTGGTTGATCCGGTTCAAGTGAGGTTGTCCAATTCGGAGCGCTACTCCTTGGCATGAGCAAGCAGGGCTGGCAAGGCGTGTTCCCAAAACAGCGGCGCAAATCTAATTGTAATGATCCAATATAATCATTGACATGATCTTTTCTGTCTTTCACACATATTGCAACGAAAATAATCAAGACACGGGGAACGAGCTTGCGGCCACACGGTTTCGCATATGGTGCATTATTGCGCCCTGCGTTTGAGCACCAATCAAATTGGCCGCAGCCCTTCCGTTCCTCAACAGGTTTTGAGAGGCTATAGGCGTGTCCGAAACGGTGAGTATCAGGGAAATCGAACAAGCCCGTGACAGGCTGCGAGGCCATGTTGAGCGAACTCCACTTGTCCGCTCAAACGCTCTAAGCAAATTGTCCGGAACAGACATATTCCTCAAACTTGAAAATCGCCAGACCACCGGCAGCTTCAAATTGCGAGGTGCAACAAATGCTGTTCTAAGCCTGTCGGCGTCGAAGAGAAACTTCGGAGTCGTCACGGCTTCAACGGGCAATCATGGTCGCGCATTGGCTCGTGCAGCTTCCTTGCAAGGCCTCAAAGCCACGATCTGCCTGTCTTCGCTTGTTCCGTCAAACAAAGTCGAAGCTATCCATCGACTGGGTGCCGACATTCGCATTGTCGGAAAATCTCAAGATGATGCGATGGAAGAAGTCGCGCGTCTCGTTCGCGACGACAACATGAATTCGATCCCACCGTTTGATGATCCGCATGTAATCGCGGGTCAAGGAACCATCGGGCTTGAACTTCTTGAAAGTTCACCTGAGATCGAGTCCGTGTTGATCCCACTCTCCGGTGGCGGGCTTGCATCAGGCATAGCTGCGGCAATCAAAGCGCATAAGCCGACGGCTAGAATAATTGGCATTTCCATGAAACGTGGTGCAGCGATGCAAGCAAGTCTCGCTGCCGGTAGGCCTGTGAATGTGGAGGAAGTGGATACGCTGGCGGACTCGCTCGGGGGCGGTATCGGCCTCGATAATCGCTGGACTTTTGCCATGTGCCGCAACCTTCTGGACGATGTTGTTCTTCTTGATGAGGAAGAGATTGCAGCTGGCATAAGGCATATGGCCATCCATGAGAACGAGATTGTTGAGGGTGCTGCAGCCGTTGGCATTGGGGCGCTTCTCAGCGGAAAAATTGCGGTTTCCACGCCTACTGCGATCATCGTTTCTGGCGGCAATATAGACCCCCGACAGCATCGCATGATCATGAATGCCAGCGTGGAAGGAGCGACCTGATGGCCGAGATGCGGATATTGAGCGAAGGGGATCTCCGTCAGTTCATAACCCTCGATCTGGAAAGCATTGCCTGTGTTGAGGATGCGTTTCGTGCGCTTGCAAGCGGCAAAGTTAGTATGCCGCCAATCCTCCGGCTCGATATCCCCTCTGAGCGCGGAGAAGTCGACGTTAAAACCGCCTATATTCCTGGCCTCGACAGTTTCGCCATCAAAATCAGTCCCGGATTTTTCAACAATCCGTCCATTGGCTTGCCCTCAACGAACGGCTTAATGATCCAGTTCTCGGCTAAGACCGGACTTATCGAAGCCTTGCTGCTCGACAATGGCTATCTGACAGATGTGCGCACCGCCGCAGCGGGTGCAGTTGCTGCAAAATATCTGGCGCGTGAAGACGCGACCACAGCGGCAATCTTCGGTGCAGGCATTCAGGCCCAGTTGCAGCTGGAAGCCTTGACGCTGGTGCGACCGATCAAAGAAGCTCGTATCTGGGCGCGTGACTTCACCAAAGCGAAAAGTGTAGCCGCTAGTCTGGAACAGAAACTCAGTATCCCAGTCATTCCTGTGCAGGATGCTCGAAAAGCCTGCGCTGGTGTTGATATCATCGTCACGACGACTCCATCTGAAACACCGCTTCTCGACGCCGACTGGCTAGAGACAGGGCAGCATCTCACTGCAATGGGTTCTGATGCTGAACACAAGAATGAAATAGATCCCGCGATCTTCCGCCGTCCAGTCCTCTACGTTGCAGACAGCTTGAGCCAAACGCGCAGACTGGGCGAATTGCATCATGCAATTGAAGCCGGGATTGTCAGAGCCGATGCTTCTTTGCCGGAACTCGGACAGATCATTTCCGAGGACGGTATTTTTCATCGCAATGCCGAAGACATCACATTCTGCGACCTGACGGGTACGGGGGTTCAGGACACCGCTATTGCACGTCTTGCGACTGAGCGGGCGACCAAGCGCAACGCGGGCACCAAAATCGACTCGAACAAATCTGCTGGAGGCAATCAATGAGCGTTGAACTCAATTTCACCCGCGCCGAGTATGATGCCAGAATTGCCAAGACCAGACGCGCGATGGAAAAGGCGGGTTTCGATATTATCATCGTAACGGACCCATCCAACATGCACTGGCTGACCGGTTACGACGGCTGGTCCTTCTATGTCCATCAATGTGTCGTTCTTGCGATGGATGGAGAACCGATCTGGTATGGGCGCGGTCAGGACGGAAACGGCGCAAAGCGCACGGCTTGGATCGGTCATGACAACATCATTGGCTACCCGGATCATTATGTGCAGTCGCTGGAGCGGCATCCGATGGATTTGCTGGCGTCCATCCTGGACGACAAAGGGTGGGGCAACAAGACAATAGCGGTGGAGTTCGACAATTACTGGTACACCGCCGCCGCCCATCATGCCTTGCAGAAAAACCTGCCAAACGCGCGTTTCAAGGATGCGCAGGGGCTGGTGAACTGGCAACGCGCCGTCAAAAGCCCCACAGAGATCGACTATATGTGCAAGGCTGGCCGTATTGTTGAAGCCATGCACAAGCGGATCGTCGACACGATCGAACCGGGTATGCGTAAATGCGATCTGGTGGCGGAAATCTACGATGCGGGAACGCGTGGCGTCGGTGAATTTGGCGGTGATTATCCGGCCATTGTACCGCTCTTGCCGTCTGGCCCAGATGCTTCGGCCCCACATTTGACTTGGAACGACTTACCAATGAAGTCCGGTGAAGGCACGTTCTTTGAGATCGCCGGTTGCTACAAGCGCTATCATTGTCCACTGTCTCGCACGGTCTTTCTCGGCAAGCCCACGCAGGCATTTCTCGATGCCGAAAAGGCCACATTGGAGGGGATGGAAGCGGGTCTTGCAGCTGCCCGTCCCGGCAATACATGCGAAGATATTGCTGCCGGATTTTTCGACGTTCTGAAAAAATATGGCATCGTGAAAGACAACCGCACTGGCTATTCGATTGGGCTTTCCTATCCACCAGACTGGGGCGAACGCACAATGAGCCTGAGATCCGGCGACCGCACTGAATTGCAGCCGGGCATGACTTTCCACTTCATGACAGGGCTTTGGCTCGAAACCATGGGGCTGGAGATCACCGAAAGCATCGTCATTACCGAAACCGGCGTCGAATGTCTTTCAAACGTACCGCGCAAGCTGGTGGTCAAGGACTAGGTCTGTCATGATGCACACAACGCCCCCTTCCCGCCCTTCCCCAATCACGCCGAGTGTCGATCTCAACCGAGATGGGATTCAGCATGGTCATTTACGGCTGCCTTGGTCGCGGGACGATTCCGCTTGGGGTTCAGTGATGATCCCTATCTGCGTGATTCGCAACGGCGACGGTCCGACAGCGCTGCTTACAGGCGCCAACCATGGCGACGAGTATGAGGGTCCCGTTGCACTGTATGATCTCGCAGCGAATCTGGAGCCGGATCAAATCAAAGGTCGCGTTATCATCGTACCGGCGATGAATTTTCCGGCCTTTCAAGCGGGTACACGCACCTCCCCAATTGATAAAGGCAATCTCAATCGCAGTTTTCCGGGCCGCCCTGATGGTGCCGTGACGGAGAGAATTGCCGACTACTTCACCCGCTATCTGTTGCCGGAAGCCGATATCGTTCTGGACTTTCATTCAGGAGGTCGCACGCTGGATTTTCTGCCCTATGCGGCTGCTCATGCTTTGCCGAACAAAGTGCAGGAGAAGAATTGCTTCGCCGCTGTGAAAGCTTTCTGCGCGCCCTATTCGATGCGCATGATCGAGATTGATGCCGTTGGCATGTATGACACAACTGCGGAAGAAGCAGGTAAGCTCTTTGTAACAACCGAGCTTGCCGGTGGTGGTACCATATCCGCCCTAACGGCTACTATTGCCAAACGCGGCGTTCGCAACCTTTTGCGTCATTCCGGCATTCTGGAAGGTGAGATAGAACATTCGCCGACTGTCTGGCTTGACATGCCGTCACAGGATTGTTTCGGCTTTGCAGACACAGATGGGCTTCTGGAGCCACTTGTCGATCTAGGGTCCGCAGTGCGCAAAGGCGATGTCGTTGCCCGTGTGCATAGCATTGCGCGAACGGGCGGCGCGGCGCAGGAATATCGCGCAGCACTCGACGGTGTTCTGGCTGCACGCCACTTCCCGGGACTGGTCAAGATGGGCGATTGCCTCTCGGTCATTGCCACGATCTGCGAGGAGCCCGTCGCAAGCTAGCGAGCCAACAGAGACACTGAAGCAATAAGCCGGTGCCAACAAAACCGGTAATTTTAAAGAGGAGTGAACACTATGCGCATGAAACTTTATACGATTTCCACCTTGCTTTCTGCGGCGGCTACGCTTGCCCTCACCTTGCCGTCTCAAGCTGTCACGATTGACGACCTTAAAAGCGCTGGCTTTGTGCGTGGGGCAACAGCAAACGAGATGCCCTATGGCTATATGGATGAAAGCGGCGCGGCCAAGGGTATCGGTCCCGATGTCGCAGCAGCGATCTTTAAAAAGCTTGGCATCGAAGAAGTTGACTGGACCGTGACGCCGTTCGGCTCTCTCATTCCCGGCTTGAAAGCCAAGCGCTTTGAGTTTGTTGCCGCTGAACAGAATGTCCTGCCAGAACGCTGCAAGCAGGTGCAGTTCACCGTTGCCAATTCCAGCTATGGGGAAGGCCTCTTGGTGCCCAAGGGAAATCCCAAAAACATCCATTCATACGATGATATCAAGAAAGATCCTTCCTTGAAGGTCGCGATTGTGTCGGGCGCTGATCAGATCGACTTTCTGCATGGAATGGGGATAGACGAGTCCCAGATCGTCATGATCCAAGGCAATGCCGATGCGCCATCTACCGTGCAAACTGGTAGAGCTGATGCCTATGCTGCAACAGAACTGACGGTTGCAAAGCTCGTTGAGAATTCGCCCCAGCTGGAACAGGCTCACCCCTTCACTGACCCCGTCGTTGATGGCAAATCGGCGCGAAGCTTCGGCGCTTTCAGTTTCCGTCCTGAAGACAAGGACTTCTATACGGCTTTTAACAAAGAACTTATCGAGTTCAAGAAGACAGACGACTATAAAAAAATCCTGACGACATACGGACTTAGCGAAGAAAGCGTAGAAGCTGCTCGCACGGCAGACACAGCAGCGCTCTGCAACGCGAAGTAAGCTTGTCAGCACCCGCCGGTCTCAATAGGGGTCGGCGGGGCCAATCCTTTCTCTGCCCGGGAGACGACCCTATGCATTGGACGGAATATCTACCCGCCCTTTTCAAAGGTGCCCAAGTCACCATCATTCTGGCTCTCAGCTCAATGGTGATTGGCACGATACTCGCATTTGCTGCTGGCATAGCCCGCTTTGCAGGTGGACCGCTATTGTCTGCAATTGCAGTGATCTATATTGAAGTCTTCCGTGGTACATCGCTTCTCGTGCAGCTGTTCTGGCTCTACTATGCTTTGCCGCTTATCGGCATTTCCTTTGACCCGATCACGACTGGTATCATGGGGCTGGGACTGAATATCGGTGCTTATGGCGCGGAAGTCGTGCGTGGCGCACTGCAGGCCGTGCCGGAAGCCCAACATGAAGCTGCGCGCGCGTTGAATTTTGGCAAGCGGCACACGCTGTTTCATATTGTCTTGCCACAGGCAATCGTGGAAATGATGCCAGCCTTTGGCAATCTCGCTATCCACAATCTCAAGGACACTGCCCTTGCCTCTCTTATCGCTATCAGTGATTTGACATTTCAGGCTCAGAGATTGCGCAACCTGACGCTGGATAGCGTCACCATTTACTCCCTCACGCTGCTTGGCTATTTCGCGATGGCCCTGGTGCTTGCAACCGCAATCCGATGGTTGGAGCGCCGTCTCCGACGCCAGACAATGGCTGGAGGTTTCGCATGATATATGGTTATGCCTGGGACACCTCGTCCACCCTATCCTTCGCCATATCAATCCTGCCAATCCTCGCGATCGGTCTGACCGTCACGCTGAAAGCCGCAGCAACCGGTTTTGCCATTGCTTTGGTACTTGGACTGGTCTTCGCGCTTTTGCGCCGTAGTCGTTTCAAGATCATATCCTGGCCCACCGTTGTTGTTGTGGAGTTTCTGCGCGATACACCACTCCTGGTCCAGCTCTTCTTCCTCTACTACGTGCTGCCGGTCTATGGCATCGTCCTGCCCGCGTTTTTGACCGGTGCACTGGCACTTGGCCTGCAATATTCGGCCTACACATCGGAAGTCTATCGCGGCGGCATTGAGGCCATCCCTCGCGGACAGTGGGAAGCAGCGCGCGCGCTCAATTTAACTCCATGGCGGACCTATCGCGATATCGTCATTCCGCAAGCAGTTCCCCGCATTGTCCCAGCCATGGGCAATTATCTGGTTTCAATGCTCAAGGAAACGCCGGTTCTGTCGGTGGTCAGCATTGTCGACATGCTCAATCTTGCAAATCTGATTGGTGACCGTACGTTCGAGTATCTCGTACCATTGTCAATGGTTGGCCTGATCTTCCTCATCCTGACGCTCATCTGCTCGACAGCTATCCGTGTGCTTGAGCGCAAACTTCCAAAGAACGGGATCGCTCTCAAATGACCCAGGAAATCATTCGCTTTCAGAACGTCGTCAAACGCTTTGGAGCACTGACCGTATTGGATCAGTTCAATTTCTCGGTCACCACCGGCGAGAAAGTCACGCTCATCGGCCCTTCCGGCTCAGGTAAATCTACCGTGCTTCGGATATTGATGACCCTCGAACCCTTTCAGGAAGGCACCCTGGAATTAGATGGCATGCCCTACCATGAAGCGGGCGGCAAGGAACCGTTTCATGCCAGTGAAGCGCATCTACGCAAGATCAGATCGCATGTCGGAATGGTGTTTCAAAGCTTCAATCTCTTTCCTCACATGTCCGTGTTGCGCAACATCATCGAAGCGCCGGTTCATGTCCTTGGGCTCAAGCGGGCCGAAGCCGAAGCGCGCGCGCTGGACCTGCTATCGCTTGTTGGTCTTTCGGACAAGAAGGATCACTATCCATCACAACTATCAGGCGGCCAACAGCAGCGCGTCGCCATCGCACGATCTCTTGCAATGCGTCCTCGCGTTCTGCTCTTTGATGAACCGACATCCGCGCTCGATCCCCAGCTAGTCGGCGAAGTGCTATCGGTCATACGCAGCCTCGCACAGGAGCACGATCTCACCATGCTTCTGGTGACCCATGAGATGCGCTTTGCGCGCGAAGTCTCTGATCGCGTGTGCTTTTTCGACAAAGGACGCATCTGCGAACAGGGCACGCCCGAACAGATATTTCAAGCGCCGAAAGAACAGCGAACCAAGGAGTTTCTTCAGTCCGTCCTGTAAGGTCAGGCGATGGCGCCGACATCATAAACAGGAGGAAGTTGCGCGCAGGTCTCTCGGATTGTCTCGAGCGCCTTGCGCAATGCAGTGCGGGACAACCGCCCGCCAAGGCAAATCCGAATACCTCCGTGACCACGATCAGCGCCAGCCACAAACGGATCTGAAGGCGTTACCGCAACGCCTTTGTTGGCCAGTGCTCTCACCAGCCCATCTTCCGACCAGTGGCGCGGAATCTTGAGCCAGGCGCATAACGACAGCGGATTGCTCCCCGCGATCAAAGGCCCCAGAATATCGCTGACCTGCGCCTGTCTTGTTCTCAACTCGCCGCGTTGGATCTCGAGCAGTTTATTGACAGTGCCGTCCTCGATCCAGCGGCTTGCCATTTCGCCTAGAAGGTTAACCCCGCTCCAACTGGTCACACGCAAGATGGACGCGACACGGATGGAATATTGCGAGGGCACAACGAGATAGCCGGTACGAAGTCCCGTCATTACAGTCTTTGTGAAGCTCGTGACGAAAAAGCCGAGATCTGGAAGCAATTCCGGCATTGAGGGCAATCGTTCTTCCAGTATCGGTTTGTAAACCTCGTCTTCGATAACACACACGGCATATCTGGCTGCGATTTCAGCAATCGCCATGCGGCGTTGCGCGGACATGAGATGACTTGTTGGATTGCCAAGAGTTGGGATCAAAACAAGCGCACGCACATCTCCGGCTTTGCATGCCATTTCAAAGGCATCCGGAATGACGCCTTGTTCGTCGATTGGCAGACCGCGTAACGTAAAGCCGAGCACGTTTGCAAGCCCGATAATACCATGATCAGTCAAGCGTTCAGTCAGTACAACCTCACCCGGTTGAACAATCGTCGCTACCGCAAGAAACAAGCCATGCGCCGCTCCATTCGTAATGACAATACGGCCCGGATCTACATCAACGGAAAGTCCGCGTAGCCATTCCTGCGCAACTGCACGGTGACGATCCAGACCGGCGATTGGACGACATGGCCGCATGAAGCTGGCATTTTCGGATTGGCTCAACTGTTCGAACAAACGCTTTGAGGCCCGCTCATGCGCTTCTGTATAGACAGCCCGAATAATCGACATATCGGCAGTACCGCTTGGGTCACGGTCCAGCATGAAACGATCAGCACGCTCGGTCACACGATTGCAGACATATGTTCCGCGACCAACCTCGCCGCGTAGATAGCCGCGTCGTTCGGCCTCTTTATAGCTAATGCTGACAGTTTGAACCGAGAGACCAAGCCTGTGCGCCAACTCGCGATGGGTCGGCATTTGGGCCGACGGTTGCAGAATGCCGTTCTCTATATCGTCGACAATTTTTTCTGTCAGGAGTCGATGCTTGGTTGCGCCTTTGCGCAACTCCAATACAGGTTTCCACATGCGCGCACGGGCTCCATCATGACAAAATAGCGATTGAACTGTTATATCGGTTTTTTGTCATGATATACACATTAAATCCGGCCCGAACGAACTTCACCCACAAATTGTGAAACCGTGGAGTTATGATTGCGTGATCCATTCCGCGTCTTCTCCGGGACATGGTTTAACCTCAGAATAGCCCCGAAACTAACTCTTTGCCGTCACATTGGACCTGTGCACTGGCGTCGTCGCCCCAAAACGCCTCAAGCAAAAATTCTGGAAAGGAAAGATGATGCCAAGAATTGCATCGCTTGCATTCGTAACTCTCGTCGCCCTGACCCCTGCCGCAATAGCTCAGCAACAGGCACCGCAGCCTCCGGCCAATTCAGCACCTGCGACCCAGCAACCATCGACAGCGCCAACCATACAAACCGTATCGGTCGTTGACATCAAGGAACTCCCCGCCGAAAGTCAGAAGGAAGTCCAGGCTGTCGTTGAAAAGCGGAATGCCGATGATCTTACCAAGCTACGCACATCCGTAAAAACATTCCCTCAGGCGCGCGAAGCGCTTCAACAAAAGGGCATGAACGAGCAGGATGTCATTGCAGCCAGTCTATCGGAAAATGGGGCTTTAACACTGATCACGAAGAAGGCGAGCTAGACGACCGCGCTCACGCATCGCATCCTTTGATCAATACCCCGTTGAAAACATAAAGTCGGGCCGGAACGGTCCGATTTTCCAGATCAAGCTTCACTAAAGCTGGCTCGAAGCGAGGCAATATCGTCATGATACTCAATATGGCCATCACGGATGATAATACCGCAATCGCAGTACTGTATGATTTGCGATAGTGAATGCGAAACCATGATCACCCGCGCATGTGAAATTTTGGCGTCAAGCGCGGCCTTGGATTTGGCTTTGAAACGTTCATCTCCCACGGCTATAATTTCATCAGTCAGATAACAATCAAAGTCGATAGCAAGGCTCATACCAAAAGCCAAACGAGCTTTCATCCCGCTGGAATAGGTTTTGACTGTTGGTTTCCATGCGGAACTGAGCCGGTTTTTCCACCGAGACGTGAGCCACTTCTGACTATGGTTTTATGATTGGGTTATGGTCAAGGGATTGGCTTTTTGTCCTCTCTTGTTTGCTGCGGCTGCCGAACTGGCCTTGAAGCGGAAGCTGTTATTACCTGTTTCCAGGATATGGCAGCGATGGGTCAAACGATCGAGCAATGCCGTCGTCATCTTGGCATCGCCGAAGACTGTTGCCCATTCGCTAAAGCTGAGGTTGGTGGTTATCACCACGCTGGTCCGCTCATAGAGCTTGCTCAACAGGTGGAAGAGCAGCGCTCCGCCTGAAGCGCTGAATGGAAGGTATCCGAGCTCATCAAGGATCAGCAGATCAAGGCGGACCAAGGTCTCAGCGATCTGGCCTGCCTTGCCTTTGGCCTTCTCCTGCTCAAGTGCGTTGACCAATTCGATGGTTGAGAAGAAGCGGACTTTTCGACGGTGATGTTCGATAGCCTGGATGCCAAGGGCCGTCGCCACGTGGGTTTTGCCTGTGCCCGGTCCGCCGACGAGCACGATATTCTGCGCTCCGTCAATGAACTCGCATCTGTGCAACTGGCGCACCGTCGCTTCGTTGATCTCGCTGGCGGCAAAGTCGTATCCAGAGATATCCTTGTAGGCCGGGAAGCGTGCAGCCTTCATATGATAGGCGATGGAGCGGACCTCGCGCTCGGCCATCTCGGCTTTCAGCAACTGGGAGAGGATCGGCACGGCTGCGTCAAAAGCTGGAGCACCTTGCTCGATCAAGTCTGTGACGGCTTGCGCCATGCCATACATCTTCAGGCTACGGAGCATGATAACGACGGCCGCGCTGGCAGGATCATGACGCATGGCGACCTCCCACGATCCGGACGCGCAAGCCATCGTAGCGTTCTACATTGGCCTTGGGTTCACGCAGCAAGGTCAATGCCTGTGGCGTATCGACGTCGGGACCCTCGTTCGTCTTGCCGTCGATCAGACGGTGCAGAAGATTCAGTACATGCGTTTTGGTTGCCACGCCTTGATCCAAAGCCAGTTCTACAGCCCTGACGACAACCTGTTCGTCGTGATGAAGGACGAGGGCAAGGATATCGGCC
The DNA here is from genome assembly GCF_052045675.1 of Brucella sp. 22210. NCBI lineage: Bacteria > Pseudomonadati > Pseudomonadota > Alphaproteobacteria > Hyphomicrobiales > Brucellaceae > Brucella > Brucella sp. 22210. The sequence goes on along the minus strand of NZ_JBQEPD010000035.1, from coordinate 906 downwards.
ATCTCACGATCACCACCGGGGCGGCGAAGCATCTGATTCTGTAGTTGTCGAAAGGCAAACGGCAATTCCAGGAAGGGAGCACCATTGCGCAGGGCACCGGGCTTGCGCTGGATGACCGTCAAGTAATGTCGCCAATCATAGATTGTCCGAGGTAGCCTGTGGCTGCGCTCGATGACCCGCGCGTGTTCACATAGAATGTTTCCCTCGGCCGCAACGACCAGGCGCTCGGGATATATCCGCAGGCTGACGGGCCGGTTTGCAAATGATGCAGGCACGCTGTAGCGGTTCCGCTCGAAGGTAATCAGGCATGTTGGTGAGACGCGCTTGCTCTGCTCAACGAAGCCGTCAAATGCAGTTGGCAATGCCATCAATGCTGCTCGCTCGTCGGCCCAAACGTCTGCGATAGAACCGGGCAAGGTGCCATGCGCCGTGTCCCGCCACAGCTCTTGGCAATGTTGCTCCAGCCAGTCATTCAACGCCATCAGATTTGGAAAGTCTGGCATCTGTTGCCACAAGCGTGGTCGGGCATCCTGGACGTTCTTCTCGACCTGACCCTTTTCCCAACCGGCCGCTGGATTGCAGAACTCAGGTGCAAAGACGTAATGGTTCGTCATCGCGAGGAAGCGCATGTTGACCTGTCGCTCCTTGCCGCGGCCCACACGATCGACCGCTGTCTTCATGTTATCGTAAATCCCACGACCAGGCACGCCGCCGAAGACACGGAAGCCGTGCCAGTGTGCGTCAAAGAGCATCTCGTGTGTTTGCAACAAGTAGGCCCTGACCAGAAAAGCCCGACTGTGGGATAGTTTGATATGTGCGACCTGGAGCTTCGTGCGCTCGCCGCCGATTACGGCGTAGTCCTCACTCCAATCGAACTGGAAGGCCTCACCAGGTCGGAAAGACAGC
>NZ_JBQEPD010000034.1:0-28738 GCF_052045675.1 Brucella sp. 22210 | reverse complement strand
AGGCGATGATTTCGCGGTCGAATGCGTCGATGACGAAGGCGAGACGAATGACCTCGCCATTCCAGCAGGTGAACTCCAGACCGTCCGAGCACCAGCGCAGATTGGAGCGCATAACCATGACCTTGCCGTCATGGATGCGGCCCTTGCGAACGGCGGTATGCTTCTCCAGCAGCATGGCATGGTTGCCCATGATGCGATGGACCCGTTTGGCGTTGACCACAGGCTTATCGGCGGCTCGCCTTTCGCGATTGAGGAGCGCGGCGATCCGCCGATAGCCATAGGTTGGCCTTTGATCCACCAGCCTGCGAATGGTGGGCAAAAGCTCTGCATCCTCGACCTTGTGGTAAGGCCCACGCGGCTTTGATTTGCCTTTCAGCCGCTCGATGAGGTTGGAACGGGAGACGCCTAGCGTGTCTGCTACGGCCTTCATCGCGAACCGTCCTTCGGCAACAAGATCGGCCGCGATATCCGTTTTTTTGAGTCCGCTTTGGAAAGGGCTTCGCGGAGGATTTCGACCTCCATCGTCTTACGGCCGAGCATGCGCTCCAGCTCGCGGATGCGATCTTCCAGTTTCTTCACTTCCGAATTGCCGACCACCGGCTCGTCAGAATCCACGGCTGCAGCACCTCCCTCACTCAAGAGCCTGCGCCACCGGTAAAGCAGATTGGGCGCAACACCATGGCGGCGAGCGGTCGAAGATACCGTTTCGCCTGGTTCGAAACTCTGCTCGATGATCGTCAGCTTTTGCTCGGTTGTCCACCGCCGACGGCGGACATCACCTGTCAGCAATTCGACATGTCGATACTCGTTAGACATAAGCCTATACCCAAGCCTGTGCTTGAGCCTTTCTGCTTATGCCGACTGTCCGGTCGAAATGGGGGGCAGTTCAGAAATGATCTCGAGAGCATGGAGTGCTTCACGCCGATAGGCGTTGCGTCGATAGCGGACGGACCATCGAACGATGAAGATGGCAATTGCCAGGAAGAGCAGGGCCGCCAGTAGTCCCCATCCCCATGTTTGCGGCAGCCATGAAATTGGCGGTGGAATAGCAATGTCGTGGAGCGACCTAAGAGCGGTCTCTGTTGCTTGATCCACTATCGCCTCCTTTGGCGCCACATGGACTTCTCAAGGAGGTTGCGTAATTGCGGTGCGGTTTCTTCTGCCGCAGAGATGGGCAGCATTGGTAGCCCGAGTTCGCGTTGCCAGGAGCGGAATTCGCGCCCGCGGTTACGCGCGAAGCTATCGATGGAATTGCGCATTGGTCCTTTGCCAAAAATCAATTCGGCCTGTGTGGTGCCGCCACTGACGACCAGTTCGCCGCTCTTCGGCAGATCAAGCAGAAATGGATCATAGACCAACAGGCAGATCACATCATTGCGGCTCGAAATCTGGAGCAGGTAATCGCGTGTCGTATCGTCATGGCCATCGAAGTCGCTGACCACGATCACAAGATAGTCGTGATAGGCGATGGCGCTGACGTGATGCAAAATGTCATTCAACATGGATGGAGCGGGATCTGATCAGCGTGCCGGTGCATTCTGATCTCGATTTCGGCCGGCGAACCGGAAAGGTGCGCGGCTTCTCTCTGGATATCGAGCCGGTGATACCAATGCGATTTAATGATCGTTGGAATGTCATTTCTCATACAGACATTCCTCTCGTCTATACCAACCCGTTTGGCGAGGGCGGTAGCACTTACGGGCTAGGCGATATCACACAAACTTTCTCATTCACCCCGGCGGCTCATGGCCCGCTAATCTGGGCAATTGGACCGCAGTTTTCTTTTCCAACGGCTACAGATGATCTGCTGGGGTCCGGTAAGTTCTCTCTCGGCCCATCGGGCTTGCTGCTTTATCAAACCAGTTCGGTCACGACCGGTATGTCGGCAAATCATATTTGGTCGGTACTCGGTGCCGGTAGTAGGCCGGACGTAAATCAGACCGAGTTGCAACCGTTTATCGCGTGGCATATCGGTAAAGGCCGGACGATATCGGCCAACCTTGATGCCGACTATGACTGGACAGCCGATCAATGGACTGTGCCTGTTTCGGGCTCGTTCTCGAAGATCGTAAAGGTTGGCGATCAGACGATGAGCCTGTCACTGGGGGCCAAATACTGGCTCGAAGGTCCAGAGGAAGGCCCAAAATGGGGTATAAAGGCCGGCGTCACCTTCCTGTTCCCCCAGACCGTTAAATAGTGTCATAGACGCTGGAACACTGTGTGCTTCGACAAGCTTTGTGATGTCAAAACTGAGCGCAACAAGACGACAAGTCTTAGAGGTTCGCGACCTTTTTTAAATCATCGATGGCTCCGGGTGCTGAGGCAAATACGTGGCTGCCTTTCATAATGTTTTCTCCTTCGACCGGGAATGGATGGGCATAACCGCCTGCTTCGCGCACGAGGCAAAATCCAGCCATGCAATCCCAAGCATGCATGTATGGTTCATAGTAGCCCACGAGCCTGCCTGCTGCGACATAGGCAATCATCAAAGCGCCTGAGCCGTTGCGAATGAAAGTACCGCCGGCTTCCAGAAGGTTCTCCACGATCTTGGCTACGGTTTGTGGAGTAACGTAGTTATTTGCACCGATGCCGGTAACAGCGTTTTGAATGGTCTTCGTTGAATCAAGTTTCAATGCCTTGCCGTTGAGTGTCGCACCAAGACCTTTTGCAGAAGCATAAAGCTCATCAAAACAAGGCGCTTTGATAACACCAATGACAGGTTCACCATTCTTCAAAACGGCAATCGAAACGCACCAGTTCGGCATGCCATTGACGAAGGGGCTGGTTCCATCAATAGGATCCACCACCCACGTATAACCAGACGATCCTTCGTCTAGCCCATATTCCTCACCGAGAAAGCCGTCGGTTGAAAATTTTTCTGAAACCAGCGTGCGAATAAGCTGTTCCACATCACGGTCAGCGATGGAGACCACATCTTGCGGATCGCGCTTGAATTCAATAGTGAGTGCTTCGCGATTGTTGAAATAATCGAGTGCCTTAGCACCAGCGGCTAATGCAATGTCTTTGGCGAGAGCCAGTCGCGCTTCCAGTTCCTGATTGTTATGGTTCGTCATTTTCTGCTTTCGTCGGGAATAGAGATAGCTACTACGGTCTATTGACTGATAAGAGCGAGTCCACGTGTCTTGAAGTGTATCGAGACGTCGGTGAGTGGCGGCAATGCCTGCTCCGCTTCTGGATCGACTATGAAGAGTTTGCCATGTTCGGTTTCGATCTCATATTCAATGTGATCTCCCAGATAAGCGGCGTGCGCGATACGGCCCGGAAAATCACCACCAGCCATCGGCTGCAGATTAACAGCATTCGGGCGGATCGCCAGTTGTGCAGGCCCAGTTCTGGCATTGCGTGCGGCGACACGGTGCGTCAGCGCGCCGATCCGGATAACGGCCTCGTTGTTTTTGGTGGAAATCACTTCGCAAGGAACTACATTCGCCTCTCCCATAAAATCCGCGATGAAAGCGGAGGCCGGTGACTCATAAAGGTCACGCGGGCTGCCTTTCTGAGCAATATTGCCTTCCTTCATCACGATGATGGTATCTGACACAGCCAGTGCTTCGTCCTGATCATGGGTGACATAGACCGCCGTAAAACCAAGGCGTTGCTGAAGTTCACGAATTTCCGTTCGCACGCGTCGGCGCAGTCGCGCATCAAGATTGGAAAGCGGCTCATCCAGAAGCAGAACCTGCGGTTCTAGCACCAAAGCACGAGCCACAGCTACACGCTGCTGTTGCCCGCCGGACAGTTCCGCAGGCAGGCGATGGCCCATACCGGCCAGACCAACCAACTTCAGCCCTTCTTCCGCACGTTCACGCGCCTCTGCCTTCTTGAAGCCGGAAGATTCCAAACCATAGGCAACATTGTCCAGCGAACTCATATGTGGAAACAGCGCGTAAGATTGGAACACCATGGAAACGTCGCGTTCATTGGCAGGAAGATTTGTGACATCTTTTCCACCGATCAGAATGCGCCCTGACGTTGGGTGTTCCAGCCCGGCGAGCAGGCGCAGGGTGGTTGTCTTACCGCAGCCGGATGGCCCCAGCAGGGTGACCAGCGTTCCCGGCTCAACAATGAGGGACAGGTCGGGCAGGGCGGTGAAGCTTCCAAATTTTTTGGAAACGTTCTCGAAAGTCACGGAGCCGGGACGGATCGTAGTCATGCTACTTTCTCCTGATTAACGGTTTTGACGGGCGTGACTGCGGCAACACGATTTTCTCGTCTGAGTTTTCGTTCGCCGACAAGCATCTGGAACCCAGTAATGATGACGATCATCACCACAATCAGCATTGAGGAGTAAGCGATGGCGACCCCGAATTCGCCATTTTCGACAAGGCCAACGATATAGGATGTTGCCATATTGTATTGGGCCGAGACCAGAAAGATCACAGCACTGATTGACGTGATGGCGCGCACGAATGAATAGACCAATGCGGCGGTAATGGCCGGGCGCAAAAGCGGCAGAATGACTTTACGAATGGTCCGGAAACTGTTGGCCCGCAAAGTCAACGAAGCTTCGTCGAGGCTCTTGTCGAGCTGGCTCATTGCCGCGACGCCGCCGCGAACGCCTACCGGCATGTTACGGAAGACAAAGCAGGCGATAAGGATTGCCGCAGTGCCCGTCATTTCGAGTGGCGGCAGATTAAACGCCATAATGTAGCTGACGCCAATCACGGTGCCGGGAATTGCAAAGCTCAGCATCAGCGCAAATTCGAACACATTACGCCCAACAAAACGCTGGCGGACAATCAGATAGGCAGTGAGTAGGCCAACGGCGGCTGTAAGCGGTGCTGAGAGCAGAGAGATTTCCATCGTGGTCCAGAACGAGTTCCATGCGACGCCGGTCCATGCGATGCCGTTTTCGGTCCAGCTAATGGAAAAAGCGCGTGCATAGTGCTCCAGAGTCAGGGTGTTATCCAGCCCCCACTGGCGCACAAAGCCGCCAATGAGGATCATGAGATAAACGATGACGGTGAACACCATCCATGGAATGACCAGCGCATAGACGCCAATTTTCAATCCACGCGGCAGGGCGGCGTGCACGCCTGAATCGCCCTTGCCGGTAACGGTCGCAAAATTCTTGCCCGCCAGCCAAAGGCGCTGGATAAGGAAGGCACTCAGCGTGAAGCATAGAAGCACCATGGCCAGCACGGCTGCGCGCGATGGATCGTTTTGTGCGCCGACTACCGCGAAAAAGATCTCGGTCGACAACACTCCGTTGCTGCCGCCCAGCACCATGGGATTGCCGAAGTCGGCCATGCTTTCGATGAATGCTATGAGAAAAGCATTGGCAAGACCTGGCGCCATTAAAGGCAGCGAAATTCTGCGGAATGTGCGCCAACGGTCGGCACGCAATGTTTGCGACGCTTCTTCCATTGACGGGGACACGCCTTCAACAACGCCGATGAGAACCAGAAAGGAGATTGGGGTGAAGGACAGAACTTGCGCGATCCAGATGCCGGTGAGACCATAGAGCCAGCGACCCGGCTCGACACCGAATATGTTAGAGATCTGTTCGGTTACCACGCCTGCGCGTCCGAACAATAATGTCAGTGCGAGACCGACAACGAATGGCGGTGTGATGATCGGAAGGATGGTCAGAAGCCGAAGCCCTTTTTTGAAGGGGAATCCGGTTCGTGTGGCGACGAGCGCGAAAGCGAGGCCGAGTATTGTGGAGCCAGATGCTGTCATCAACGCGAGCCACAATGTGCGCCATGCGACACCGCAGCGTCCTTCTCCAACAACGCAGGCGAAACTCCAGATCGAGGCGTCTTGTATGTTCCCGATGAAACCTTCCGGTTTGAACGAACCATCGAAATCCTGAACGGAGCCAGCAAACATACTGAGCACAGGATAGAATACAAACACGCCTACCAGAGCTACGAGCAAGGTGATCGAGGAAACGACAAAAGCATCGCCTTTCATGACGCCGCGCTCTGTAAGACCGAACGAGAAGATCAGTAGAAAACAAAGGCAGATCAGAAGAGCGCCGGCACCGAAGGCTGGTTGTCCATCAGCGAGCGGACCGAATAGATTTTCGCTGATTGTCCAGTTCCAACCAGAAATGCCGATTGCCAGCCCTTGAAGGACGAGGAACAGAAGGCCAATTAGGCTTGCCCAGATCAGAATGGGACTGCGACTGCCCACAGGCAATGCGATGCGGGCAAATGCACAAACGAGCATCAAAGCGACGGGTATGCCAAGCCAATGGCGAGAAAAGGCAAATATCTGCAAAATTCCGGGTGCGTTAGCACTTTCGCTGAACATGTCCGCGAGCCAGCCGAAGCTCAAGAAGCCATCTTCTATGCGATACCATGGCAATAGAACGAAGGCGACCAGTGCAAGCGCCAGGACAATATCCAGTCTGCGATTTTGCTGAACCATGGGTGCCCGCTTCCCTTCGTGTTTCAGATTTACGGCGATGACCGGTTTAGGTTTTCGCCGCAAAGCCATTCAGGGCAGGCGCGTTGCCAGTAGCGGCAACGCGTCCAAACGACGATAGAAAGTCCTAAGCAGGATTAATTGGCGTGCGCGCCAATTTCCTTGTCCCACCGCTCCAGAAGCTCTTTGCGCTTGGCGGGATCACCATAGGTCTTGAAGTCATAATCGATGAGCTTGATATCCTCAAAGCGCGGCGATTCTTTCGGCACTTCGGCGGACGTGTTCGATGGAAGCTGGAAGGATTTGGCATCCTTCATATGAGATTGAACATCTGCCGTGAGCGCCCAGTCATACCACTTCTTCGCATTGTCGAGGTTCTTGGCACCTTTAACGATGGACATGGAGCCGATTTCATAGCCTGTTCCTTCGCAAGGAGCGATCGATTTGACCGGGAATCCTTCGGCAGTCATCGACACAGCGTCATGCATGAAAACAATGCCAACGCCGGTCTCTCCCCGCGCAGCCGATTTGACCGGCGCTGAACCAGATTTGGTATATTGAGAAACGTTCTCGTTGAGTTTCTTCAGGTAATCATAGGCCTTGTCCTCACCCATGATCTGCACCAGCGTCGCAAGGGCAGTATAGGCGGTGCCGGAAGAGTTGGGGTTGGCCATCTGAATTTCGCCCTTATAGGACGTATCCAGCAAGTCAGCCCAGCATTTGGGCTCTTTCAGCTGCTTCTTGGCCAGAATATCGGTGTTGTAGCCCCAGCCGAGTGCGCCCGCATAAACGCCGACAGTGCGATAATTGGCGCTTTCCGCCTGTTTCTTGGCCCAGTCCTGCAACTGATCGAGCATCGGTGATTTATATTCCAGCGTCAGCCCTTCAGAGGCGGCCTGCAAATGTGGATCGCCGGTACCCGCCCACCAGATGTCGGTCTTGGGGTTGCGTGCCTCGGCACGAATCTTCGCATAAGTTTCGCCGGAAGAAAGCCGAACCATGTTCACTTTGATGCCGCTATCTTTTTCGAACATGTTCTTCATCTGCTCGCAGATCACGACGTCAGCTGAACAGATCAAATTGAGATTGCCAGCGGCATGTGCTGCGAAAGCTATTGACGATATACCAGCGGCGAGCGCCGCAATCAAAAATGTCGAACGCATTGTTTCCCTCCCAATGTCCGGCGCCTCCACGCCGACGTTTTTGCAAACGTGTGCATAATCTTTGCTTTTTGCGCAGAGCTGTCAACGCATTTGTAAAATTCATTCCGAATTTTTGTTAAATGGTTCAATTGTTCTGTTTTACATAGAAATGTGCACAGCCGTGCAGAAGGCTCCACTCGGCGTATTGCACATGATATATGAAACGTATATGATTCATATAATGACATTGGACTAGGAGACATTGATGGGTATCGTGAAGATCGGTGACGACCTGCATGAAGAATTGCGTAAGGCGAGCGACGTCATGTGCCGTTCGATCAATGCGCAGGCTGAATACTGGATGAAGATCGGAATGCTGGCGCAGGCCAACCCCGATATGTCGTTCAACGAAATTGTGCAGATGCAGCTGCGCGCGGCACAAGTGGAAATCCCCGTTATGGTCGTTCGGCCATCATGACGAAAACGCCTGCCGAAGTTGAGCAGATGGCGATATCTGGAGCATTGCTGGCTTCTGTGTTTTCGCTTCTGGATCGCACACCGCTTGCTGGGATGACAACGATGCAGGTCAATAATCTGGTCGAGGAGTTCATTACCGGCGAACTACAGGCGCGGCCTGCCAGTAAAGGGCAGTATGACTATCCCTTCGTCCTGAACGCCTCAAAAAACAATGTTGTTTGCCACGGCATGCCGTCCGATGATGACGTCATTGCGAATGGCGAGATCATCAACTTCGATATCACCCTTGAAAAGGGCGGCTATATTGCGGATTCCAGCAAGACTTACATGATTGGCGACGTTGCGCCTTTTGCATCCCGTCTGGTACGCGTGACTTATGAGGCGCTGTGGAAAGGCATTGCGGCGGTGCGCCCCGGCGCGACGCTGGGCGATATTGGTTATGCCATCGAGCGCCATGCTAAGCGGCATGACTACAGCGTTGTGCGTGAATATTGCGGGCATGGTATCGGTACGCAAATGCACGAGGAACCGCAGGTTCTCCATTTCGGTAAACCGGGCACCGGAGAACGCTTGCGCGAAGGTATGGTTTTCACCATCGAGCCGATGCTCAATCAGGGGACTGCCAAGGTGAAAACCGAAAAGGATGGCTGGACCGTCGTCACCCGCGACGAGAAGCTGTCGGCACAGTTCGAGCACACGGTTGCAGTCACCAGCAATGGCGTACGTGTCCTAACCTTGCGTCCCGACGAAACGAAAATGCTGGCAGCCGTTAAACACGCAGTGTGAACGACAAATGGTCGACGGAAGGATCTGGCTGTCGTTCAAGACTGCTGATCTCGCTATCGATTATGGTCGCGCCGCCATGTCTGAAATTTCTGTTCGAATTTCTCCTTGGTGCATGGGTAAAGTCCAATAATAGCCTCGCCGTTTTTCACCTCTTCCAACACGAAATCTTCGTAGGTTTCCATGCCGACACATTCCTCGGTAATTTCCTCGCAAAGATGCGCGGGAATAACCATGACGCCATCGGCATCGCCCACCAATATGTCACCGGGGAACACTGCTGCGTCGCCGCAGGAAATTGGCACATTGATGTCGATGGCTTCATGCAAGGTCAGATTGGTCGGCGCTGATGCCTTTGCGCAATAAGCGGGCATGGGCAGTTCACCAATTCCCGTTACGTCGCGAAAACCGCCGTCGGAGACGATTCCTGCCGCACCGCGCAATGCAAGCCGGGTCACCAGTATAGACCCTGCCGTTGCTGCGCGCGCATCCTTCCGCGCATCCATAACCAGAACCCATCCGGGCGGGCAGGTTTCTATGGCGACACGCTGCTTGTGATCCGGGTTGCGGAAGACCGTGATAGGGTTTCGATCTTCGCGCGCGGGGATATAACGCAAGGTGAAGGCCTGCCCGACCATGTTTTCTGGCTTGCGCGCCACCTGAAGCGCACCTTGAATGAACTGATTGCGCAGGCCACGTTTGTAAAGCGCGGTAGCGACTGAGGCCGTGGAGACCTTCTTCAGCTTGGCGCGGGTTTCGTCGGAGAGAACATATTCGCTCATCGTCTGCCTCTTAATAGATCACCGGTTCATCAACGGGACGGCCAAAATCGGTTTTCAGAAAATCGAAGTCGCAGCCCTTGTCTGCCTGTTCCACATGTTTGGAAAAGACAAAGCCATAGCCGCGTTCATATTTGGGCTCAGGTGTTCTCCACGCGGCGCGGCGGTCAGCCAGTTCTTCGTCTGGAACAAGCATGTTGAGGCTGCGTGCGGGAATATCGAGTTCCACCATATCGCCTGTCTTCAGCAGGGCGAGCGGCCCTCCGATGAAGGATTCAGGGGCTACATGCAGAACACAGGCGCCAAAGCTCGTTCCAGACATGCGGGCGTCGGAAATGCGCACCATATCGCGCAGGCCGAGCTTCAAAAGCGCCTTCGGCATCGGGATCATGCCCCATTCCGGCATGCCCGGACCGCCTTGCGGCCCGGCGTTCCGTAATACAAGCACCGTGTCCGGTGTCAGCGGATAATCGGGATCATCAATGATCTTTTTCAGCTCGGGGTAGCTATCTGCAACCAATGCCGGGCCTTTATGACGATGGAATTTCGGATCGCAGGCCGCGGGCTTGATGACCGCTCCATCGGGGCAAAGGTTGCCCTTCAAAACGGCCAGCGAACCTTCGTGATAAACGGGATTGGACAGCGGACGGATAACATCGTCATTCCAGACCTGTACCTTATCCAACCCTTCCACCAATGCTTCACCCGTGATGGTTATCGCGGTGGGGTCTAGCTTGCCGGCGAGTTGCTTCATCAATGCGCGAATGCCGCCAGCATAATAAAAATCTTCCATCAGATATGTGGTTCCTGATGGTCGAATATTGGCAATGACCGGCGTCGTGCGCCCGATACGATCGAGATCATCAAGTTCCAACGGAATGCCTGCGCGACGCGCCATGGCAATCAGGTGAATGATGGCATTGGTCGAGCATCCAGTCGCCATTGCAACGATAACCGCATTCTTAACCGCAGCTGGCGTTATAATCTGATCAGGCTTCAAATCTTCCCAGACCATCTCGACAATGCGGCGTCCACATTGAGTAGACATGCGTTGGTGGTTGGCATCAGCAGCTGGAATGGACGATGCGCCGGGAAGGGAGAGCCCCATTGCTTCGGCGATCAACGTCATTGTTGAGGCCGTGCCCATCGTCATGCAGTGACCATAGCTTCGGGCGATGCCGCCTTCGATCCCTTGCCATTCTTCCTTGCCGATGGTGCCAGCGCGGCGCTCGTCCCAGAATTTAAACATGTCGGTGCCCGAACCCAGCGTCTTCCCGGCGTAATTGCCGCGAAGCATCGGGCCTGCAGGCAGGAAGATACAGGGCAGGGCGGCGCTCGTGGCACCCATGATGAGTGCTGGCGTGGTCTTGTCGCATCCGCCCATCAGGATAGCGCCATCGACCGGATGAGAGCGCAGCAGTTCTTCGGTCTCCATCGCAAGCATATTGCGATAGAGCATGGTTGTGGGTTTAACATAGCTTTCGGATAGGGACAGTGCGGGCAGTTCGAGGGGGAAACCACCGGCCTGCAAGATACCGCGTTTGACCCATTCCACACGGTCTTTGAAATGGGCATGGCATGGCTGCGCATCCGACCATGTGTTGATGATCGCGATGATCGGCTTGCCCTCCCAATCCACCGGGTCATAGCCCATCTGCATGGTTCTGGAACGATGACCCGAAGAGCGCTGATCATCCGGCAACATCCAGCGTGCAGAACGCAGATCGGCATATTGCTTTCTGGGCATTTCAAGTTCTCCCCGAAAATTGTCCGGCTCGGCTTATAATCCGCGAGCCAATTTTAGATGTGATTGCAACACTATGGGTTGGTCCATGAAAGCTAGTCATCGCGTGTGTAATCTTGTGCTGTAAATGCGCCGCCCTGATACCGCCGTGTGATCGGATCGCCAGTTTCGGCCAGATTGCCGAAACGCGAGGCGTCGTCCTGCGGCACATATCCGATACGACTGGCATCGTCCTTTTCCCACCAGCGACCAGCGTTGGCGGAAATTCCCCAGACAACGGCGACGCCGGTTTCAGGCGCTTCGACCGCTCCGATCAAAATCCGCACCAGATCATCCTGTGACAGCCAGGTGGCCAGATGCCGCGCTTCGGTAGGTTCCGGAAGGCATGAACCAATCCGCACATGAACGCTTTCAACGCCATGCTTCTCGAACATCATCTGGCCGAGCAGCTCGCCATAAGCCTTGGACAGCCCGTAATAGCCATCGGGTTTGAAAGGATGATCGCTGTTCAGAACAACGTCGCGTTCGTAGAAACCGATCGTGTGATTGGAGCTGGCGAAAATCACCCGTTGTTTTTCCGCACGCGCAGCTTCGAAAATATGCGTGACACCGAGAAGGTTGGCACGGGCGATCAGTTCATAGGGCTTTTCGATACTGATGCCGCCGAAGTGCAATATTGCATCGGTTCCGCGAACCAGCTCGGCAACCGCATCGGCGTTGCTCAAATCCGCCTGAATGAATTCTGCGTCTTCGGGCAATGCGTCGGGAAAAGGCTCAATATCGGACAGGCGCAGGCGGTATCCGGCATGCGAAAGTTTCCGGGTCAGCATGCGGCCAAGATTACCGGAGGCTCCGGTCAAAAGGAGGTGTTTCATTGGGTCAAATTCCCTTCATACGGGCCACTTTTGTCCCGGCAACAGCGATGGTTGCGAGATGCACGCCGCCGGATTGGGGGGCTGATACCAATTTATCAGCCGAACCAAGGCGGTGCGACGTCAGCGCGATCTGCCTCAGATCGGGACCGCAGAAACATGGCATTGTCGGAGCTGGAACCGGGACGGGAAAACTGGCAAGCAGAGTTCCATCCGCGTCGAAGCGGTTCAAGACGCCAGCGGATACGCCTGCGCTCCAGTAGGTGCCGTCAGCATCGCAAGCGCCACCGTCCGGCCTGCCGGTTTCTTCGTTGAGATTGCGAATGCGTTTGCGGTCACTCAGATGGCCCGTGGCCGGGTTGAACTCATAGCGGTCGATCCATGGACCACGAGAATCTGTGTGGAACATGGTGGTTCCATCGGGTGTCCAGGCGAGACCATTCGATACTTCAATATCGCCTGCCATAATCTCGGCATGCCCGTTGGCGGTTATCCGGTAGAGCTTTGCAATGGGCTGACGTGTTGGACGACAATCCATACTGCCAATCCATAGCGCGCCATCGGGACCAATCTTGCCGTCATTCAGACGTGACGTGTCAGGCTCGTCATAACCATTCCAGAGTGTCTGTCTGCCACCACTATCCGGGTCGAACAGAATAACTTCTCGGGCCAGAGCCACAATCAGCTTGCCACTCTCTGCAAGCCCAACACAGGGAACTTCGCTTTCAAAAGTCCAATCGCGCACGGGACCCTTTTCGAGGTCTATTTCGTAAACCTTGCGTCCATTGATATTGCACGCAAAGAGCGTTGCCCTTCGTTCGTCCCAGACGGGACTTTCCATCAGTTCCCCGCGCAGATCAGCAATGCAGTGAAACGGTCCAATCATAATGCGTTCGTCTTTCTGCGGATAACGTCAGGGTGTTCGAGAACAAATTCAGAGAGTGCAAGGCCGAGCCCGGCACCTTCAAAAGGATAGATCAGCCCGTTTTCGATGCGCGGCATCACTGTGACCAGATCGCGATACCACGAGGTGTAATAGGCGCGAACAGACTCCTGATAGATGGCATTGGGCGCATTGAGCGACAGATGAATCGAAGCCGCAAAGACGACAGGCCCCGTGCAGTCATGTGGTGCAATGGGGCGCTGGAAAGCTTCAGCCATGGTGGCGATTTTCTTCGCTTCGGAAAGTCCGCCGCACCATGAAATATCCAGCATGACATAATCGGAAGCATCGGCACGCAGAACATCAAGGAACTGCGCGCGGGTTGCCATTGTCTCGCTGGCGCAAACCGCAATACCCGATTTCTGCGCATAGACTGCAAGTGCTTGCGGGTTCATCATCTTGATCGGGTCTTCGGACCAGAATGGACGGAAAGCTTTTAGTTCCCGTGCAATCGTTAGCGCAGAAGTGAGGTCCCACATGGAATGGAATTCGACCATGACCTCCATCCTGTCGCCGACAGCATCGCGTATTTGTCGAAATGGCACGAGGGCCTTGTCCAGATCCTGCGCATGGATGAAGTTGCCTCCCGACGCCACAGCAAATGGATCGAACGGCCAGATTTTCATGGCAGTAATGCCTTGGGATAGAAGGTTTTCGGCCAGCGCTCCCGCATCGCGGTGAAAGGCAAGCTGGTCTTCGTAAGGCCCTTCCGTGCCTTCGTCCGTATCGCCGATGTAGCGCCGCGAGCCGCTCTTGTTATAGGTGTAGCCTGCACAGGTATTGTAAGTACGGATGGATTGCCGCGACAGCCCACCCAGCAGTTGGTGGATTGGCTGTCCGGTGACCTTTCCAAAAATATCCCAAAGCGCGATATCGATGGCAGAAGCGGCGCGGATCTCCACACCGGAAGACCGAAAGCCGACATAAGGCTCCAGCAGCAGTTTGGATATCCGGTCGATCTCAAGTGGGTTCTGGCCGATCAGTTGCGGCGCAATATCACTATGAATATAGGCTGCCACGGCATTCGCGCCGCGAAATGTCTCGCCCAGGCCCACGATGCCTTCATCAGTGTGGATTTGAACCCACAAGATGTTGTTCAAGTGCGGTAACTGCACCGTTTCGACAGCCGTGATCTTCATCAGAGGCTCCTGTTCAGTCTTGCACGCTAATGCGCGGATGGTTGACGGTTGCGCGCAACAATTTGCGTGGGATTGACGAAGCGCAGGGCCAGAAGGAGCCAGACTAGCGAAGTGACCATATAAATCACGGCCATGGCATCGATGGATTGGACGGAGCGAACACCGGCAGCGAACACCGAATAGTAAAGTGCCACCACAAGTGTCTGTGATGTTGGACCTGCTGTCAGGAAGGTCAGTTCAAACATGGCTACCGTACGCACCAGAACCAGAAGCATAGCCGCCAGAACACCGGGTAAAAGCATGGGCAGAAGCACATGGATGAAGAGTTTGAATGTCCCGGCCCCAAAAACACGCGCCGCCGCTTCGACCTTGGGGTCGATTTGTTCAATGAACGGGATCATAACGAGAATGACAAAAGGTACGGTCGGGACGAGATTGGCAAGAACCACACCCCAGAATGTTCCACCGACACCGAATTTATAGAGAACGGTTGCAAGTGGTATCCCGAAGGTTATCGGTGGTACGAGCAGGGGCAAAAGGAAAATCAGCAACACGAATTTCTTGCCGGGAAAATCGCGTCGAGCCATCGCGTAGGCAGCGGTTACGCCGAGAATGCCGGATAGAATAACAACGGCAAAGACCACTTGAAACGTTACCAGCAAGACCTGATCCAGCTGAAATTCAGCCCAAGCCGCCGCATACCAACGCGTCGTGAAGGCGTCCGGCAGCCAGGTGCCAAGCCAGCGCGTGCCGAAACTCGATACGACCACAGCGGTGATGACCGCCAGAACATTGAGAACGAAGAAGCCGGTCAGAAGCCAGACAACCGCGATCCAGAGTTTGGAGAGAAGGGATGTATCGCGAACCATGATTTAACCCTTCCCGCCCGCTGTCGAGCCACGATAGAAAAGTGAGCGGACGCCGAGAAGCGCGCCGACGACGAGCAACTGTACCGCTGCCATGATCATGGCGATCGAAGATGCCATGGAGTCGTCGTACTGCTCGAATGCAGCTTGTGCTGCAGCAATGGATATGACGCGTGTGGGGCCTGATGGAGCGCCCAAGAGCACGGCGGAAGGAAAGACGGCAAAAGCCTGAACGAAGGTAAGGCAGGCCGCGACAACCAGTCCCGGCACCAGCAAGGGCAGCATGACATATCGAAAGCGCTGCCAGCTATTGGCTCCATGTGTGGCTGCCGCCCGTTCCAATGCAGGGTCGATGCCTGTGATATAGGAGAGCGTCAGTAGAAACGTGAATGGAAAGACGGTTATGACGAGCGAGGCGAAAACACCCCAGTAGTTATTGGTCAGTTTCAATGGACTGTCGATCAGGCCGATGAAAATCAGTGTGCGACTGAACCAGCCTTGCGGACCAAGATAGTTGAGCAGGCCTTCCGCAATCAGAACCGTGCCAAGCGTAATAGGCAGAACAAGGATGGTCGTCAGCAGCCTCTGACGACGCATCAGTCGAACGCGCAAGGCAATCGGCACTGCAAACAACACGCTGATAATCGTAACCGGAACGGCAAGCCATAGGGTGGCGCCGATGGTTTTATAGAGAAACGGGTCGGAGAAGAATTTTGCGTAATTGGCGAGCGCGCCACCGCCGTCCAACGGATTGAACGACAGAACCAGACCATAGAGAAACGGGTAAATGAAGACGCCGATCACAAACAACAGAGCGGGCAGGATCAGTAGCGTCACGCCGTCAAAGCCACGATTGGCCAGCCTTTGTCGCAGCCCAGGTGTCAGGGGAGCTTCGGCATATCGCTCTTGAGCTATATCGGCCATATCTCAGCCCTCCGCCGGAAAGACGAGCGCATTGGCGGCATCGATGCCAAGTTCAATCTGGCTGCCGGGCTCTACACCCTTGGGACCGTGAAAGATCAATTCCAGACCCGTTTGCGTGCGTGCTGTGCCCACATATTCACGGCCGCGATACTCAATGGTTTCGACAGTTGCCTGTAGGGTGTTCTGATGGGCTGAGCCTGAAACGACATCGTCGCCGCGCGCCATCAAAATGGCTTCGTCTCCGACTTTCAACGTATCAGCGGCCCGCCCGGTCAGTTCACTGCCTGCAACCGCTATCGTCGCCTGCCCGTTTTCTATACGGGTGATCTTACCGGGTAGGGCGTTTCGAAATCCCATGAACGCGGCAACATCTCTGTAAAGAGGCGCTTCATAAAGCTCGTTGGGCTTGCCAACTTGGCGGATCTCACCATCACGCAACACCACAATGCGATCTGCAAGCGACAAGGCTTCATCCTGATCATGCGTAACGTAGATTGTGGTGGAACCAAGCTGATTGTGGATGCGACGGATTTCGGCGCGCATCTCAAGGCGAAGCTTGGCGTCGAGATTGGAAAGCGGCTCATCCATCAAAACCAGAGGAGGCTCGATCACAATAGCGCGGGCAATGGCTACGCGCTGTTGCTGGCCGCCAGAGAGTTGTCCAGGGAGCTTTTCTTCCTGTCCTTGCAATCTCACCAGAGCGAGTGCAGCACGTGAGCGCTTTTCTATTTCGCTTTTGGCCAGCCCGCGCATTTTAAGGCCGAAGCCAACATTCTGCAGGACGTTCATATGCGGGAACAGCGCATAGTTCTGGAAAACCATGCCAAAGCCACGATCCTCCGGCTTCAGCTGATCGACGCGACGGTTATCGATATAAATGCCGCCGCCCGTCGTGCCGAGAAGACCGGCAATGCAATTGAGAGCGGTTGATTTTCCGCAACCGGAAGGACCGAGAAGTGCGATAAATTCGCCTTTCCGTATGGTGAGGTTGATTTCCCTCAGCGCATTGAAAGTTCCGAATGATCGGCTCATCCGGTCTAGCCGGAGTTCTTGAAAGGACATTGACGCAAACACCATGATTGGTTTGACGATCATGGACCCTTCCGGGCGGGCCGATACAGCTCGCCCGGAAATGCCCGTTTAAGAGCTTAGCTGGCCGCGACCTCTTCATCCCAGCGCCGGAAAGCGGCTACAAGCGCCTCCGGTTCAAGCGGCAGTTCAATCGGATTGTTGGCGATCCATTCCGCATATTCGGGGCGTCCGAATTCAGCGATGATGTTCTGGCTCTCCTTTGGTGCCATCTCAATCGTAACGTCCTTGACCGCAGGGCCTGGATAGAAATAACCGGCATCGTAAGAATAAGCCTGCTGATCCGGCTTCAATGCGAATTTGATGAACTCCATCAAAACGGCGATCTTTTCTTCCGAAACACCCTTTGGAATTGCAAAATAATGCGCATCGCAAACCCAATGGAAACCCTCAAGCTTGCTGACACCCATCTCCTTCGGCACGACGCCGAGCGCACGCGGATTGATGTCCCAGCCCGTGGTGGTCACCGTCATATCACGAGTGCCTTCGCCCAGTTCCTTCATCAGGGCGCCGGTGCCTGCCGGATAATATTCGATGTTCTTGTGTAATTCCTTCAGATAGGCCCAGGTCTTTTCCCAACCATTGATAGGATCTTTCGGATTGCTGTCGCCGAGAAGATAGGGCAGGCCCATCAGGAATGTGCGGCCGGGACCGGAATTGGCAGGACGTGCATAAATGAACTTCTTCGGGTTCTCCTTGGTCCAGGCCAGAAGTTCCTCAGCGTTTTTAGGCGCGGTCTTGACCTTGTCCGGATGGAATTCAAGAAGTGGGCCCGACGGGTAATAAGAAACCACGACGCCTTTGCCCTTGGACATTTCCTGCATGCGCCATGCTGGCTCAAGATAGATATCCTGAAGCTTGGGCAAGCCGTTTTCGGGTAGAGCGATGATATCGGTCCAGATATCGTCCGCAAGTCCTGCCGACAGTGCGTCAGGGCCGACAATGACCAGATCGATATCGATGCGGTTGGCGCGTTGTTGAGCCTTGATCTTGCCCGGCAGTTCAGGCGCTGGCGCCTTGTTGAAAGTAAAGCGCGAAACGAGCGCCTTTTGTTCGGATGCAAAATTATCAAATATCGGTTGGGTCAGAGCGAGATTGCCGGCAGCATCGATAACGTTCAATGCTACGGGTGATGACGGCAGCTTTGCCGACTGTGCCCAAACACCTTTCGGCAGCATGATCCCCATGCCCGTTGCAAGCCCGGCCCCCGCCATGAATGTACGGCGTGAAATTCCCTTATTCATGTTCTCCTCCATTTTGGTTCTGCGGTGCGTCCGTCTTCTCCCTGTCAGGACGCCCTGATTTCATCTGTCAGACTAAGCCATCTGTCTCCCAACCCGCGACGATCTGCTGAAGCGTTTCGCGGTCATGCTTTTCAAGTTGTGGCAGCCCCGGAAGCCGGACTTTGCCAACGGCTAACCCCTGGATTTGCAAAGCTTCCTTCACGACCGTCACATTGGCGCCATTGCGGTATTTTGTGCGCATGGTTTCGAATTCGGCGATGCTCTCAACGAGCGAACGCGCGCGATTGTAATCACCCGCTTCCAGTGCATTCCACACGGCGAGCGAACGCTTGGGCGCAACATTGACAAGCCCGGATGTGAAGCCGCGTCCGCCGAGCGCATAGAAGGGCAGGGCCCAGCTTTCTGCGAGGCCGCAAATCCAAGTGGCATCCATTCCTTTAGTTGCCCGGCAGCATTCAAAGAACAGCATCGTATTCTGGGATGCGAACTTGACCCCGGCGACTTTCGGATGGGTGGCAAGCCGGACCATTTCATCAAGCGGTATCAGATCAGAACGGATATAGGCGACGATGGGCAGTTCAATCGCTTCTGCAATCGCGATGAAATAATCCACCTGAGCGTGCGGAGCTGCAAAGGGATCGAGCGGGTGATGGATCATCACACCGTCCGCACCGGCGGCGCTTGCCGCATTTGCTACTTTTATGGCTTCACGCACCGAACGTCCTGCAGCGGCGGTGACGGCTGCCTTTCCGGCGACGGCCCCAATTGCAATGGCCTGCAGGCGGATGACTTCGTCTTCGGTCAGGCTATAGAACTCTCCGGTGTTGCCGCCACTGACAATGTTATGAACGCCGGCATTTGCGATGCGCGAGACAATTTTTGCCGTCAGCGCCGGGTCGATTTCGCCCTGCGCGTCATAAGCGGTTGCATGCACGCCCGAAATGCCGCGAAGCACCTGGCGGTAGCCTGCTAGATCCATTGTTTCCTCCCAATAGACTGGTCAGAAGACCAGTTCGATATGCGTCTCCCCTGCCTTCACGATGTGCTCGCGCATCAACCGTTCGGCCAAATCCCCATTTCTTTTGGTTATCGCCAGCATGATGGCCTCATGCTCGCCGAAAGACTGACGGCGAACGTCGTCGCGTGACAGCACGGTCACGCGGGCTGCGTGGTCATACATGCGTTGCGCGTTTTGCAGTCGACGCAGATATTCACAACCGGATGCTTCATGGATGCCGTCGTGGAATTTCTCGTTCAGTTCAATTAGTTCGTCGACATCGCCGGTTTCCACCGCCGCGCGCATTTCCTCAATGGTGGCGCGAAGGAATTCAAAGGCTTCCTCGCTTCCGTGTTTTGCAGCCTGTCGTGCAATGATGCTTTCCAACGCGGCGCGCGCCAGCATCATTTCTTCCGCCTGTCGTTCGTTGAAGCAGACAAACGTGCCACGACGGGATTCAGTCCTGACCAGACCTTCGCCCTCAAGCTGTCTCAGCGCTTCCTTGAGCGGGCTGGTGCTGATGCCGAGATCGGCGGCTAGCTGGCGTTCGTTCAGTTTTTCACCGGATTTCAGACGACCGGAAATAATGGCTTCCCGCAAACTGTCATGCACATGATCTCTGAGATTTCTCAGCTTAATCGGCTTGAGAGCTAACGCCTGCGAATCCAAAGTTCAAATCTCCCTGAAACTCCTCGGCGAAAGGAATAGCTGCTTACTTCGTGATATGTCAATATCTGATGTATCAGATTTTAAGTAACTGCAAACGAATAGCGATTGTCACGCGCGCTGGCCTGCCATCCGCTGCACGGACGAGCAGTGAATTGCTAGAGGTCTAATGATGTTGAAAACAAAAATGGCGCCGTGGCGCCATTAAAACCAGCCCGCCATAGGGCGATGGGGGTCTGGATTACTCGGTCAGTGCCAGACGCCGGCGAAGTCGCGCTGCTCTGCCGCCATTGACGTTTGCCGATAGCTTCTGAAATGCGTCGAGATAATTATCCTTGGTGCGAAGAATATGCGCCGTCAGTATCGTTGAGAGCTGGTCGCGCTTATTATCGGCAAAAAGGCTGATCATATGCGCATGATCCTTATAGGACCGGTCCGGTTCACCTTCGGCGCGAATGGCGAGATGTGTTCTCAACGACGCCACGCGACCGAGAATAAGGTCATAGGCGTTTTTCAGATAGCGATTGCCGCAATGATGGAAGAAAGCGAGGTGAAATGCCGTATCAGCGCGGCCATAAGCCTGCATATCGCTGCTTTCAATGGCCTCGGTCATTGCTTGCAACTGTTTCTGCAGTTCACTGACCGCCAATGGCAGCGATTGTTGCGGCGTTAGTGCAATAGCCTGCTTTTCCAGCCCAACGCGATAGTCGCAAAGTTCGGCAATGTCTTCGAGCGTCGGCGTGAAGACATAGGTGCCGGATTTCGGGACAATGATTACCAGCCCCTCCATCTGCAACAGATTGAGCGCTTCGCGAACAGGTGTCCGGCTGACTTCAAATGCCGAGGCCAAAGTGTCTTCGGAGAGGTTTTCCCCGAAATCAAGCTCGGCGTCGACAATGGCCGCACGAATTTTATCAGCGATCGTCGGGACAAGACTCTTGCGGGGGGGCGTTTTCGGCTTTGTCATGCCAGTACACGGTCTCCTCAAAGAATTTCCGGCAGCGAATTTTTGATCGCTGCCGGTAATGTGGTCTAGTCGCGTTTAGCTTTCAAGCTCATGCAGAGGAAGAAGCTAATGATCGGAAATATTGCAAGTACCAGAAGCGAGATCGAAAAACTATCGGTAGCAGTTTTGACCCAGCCCACAATATAGGGGCCAGTAAAACCACCGATCTGGGCAAAGCCATTGATAGCAGCCAATCCACCAGCCGCTGCGGCGCCAGTGAGGAACTGCGTTGGCAAGGTCCAGAAAACGCCAAGATACGACCAGAGGAAGAAGGCGCAGATGCAGAGAAGCAGCAGGCCCAGATAAGGGTTCGGCGCAAGCGCACTGGCTGCCAGGAAGAGGCCGCCGAACAGGCCGGAAATAGCCGTGTGAATCTTGCGTTCACCCGTGCGGTCGGAACTGCGCGAAATGAAGACGAGTCCGAATGCTGCAAAAATGAATGGCACGGCCGAGACGAAGCCAGACTGCAGGGTCGTCAGACCGAAGGTCTTCACGATCTGCGGCAGCCACATGATCACACCGTAAACCGCGATGCCGTTGAACATGTAAACCAGCGTGAGAAGCCATACCCGGAAATCGCTGAAGATTTCGCGCAGGCTGTGACGGGTGTCTGGCTGGGTGTTCTTCTCGTCTTCAGCAAGCTGTTCAAGAAGCCAGGCACGTTCGTCCGCTGCCAGCCATTTGCTGTCCTTTTGCGGTGAATCGACGAGATAGAAGAAGGTGATGACACCAAGAACGATGGCAGGAAGTCCTTCAAGAATGAACATTGCTTGCCAGCCATGCAGGCCGAACAGGCCTTCGCCTGCATCGATCAGCCAGCCGGAAATCGGGGCTCCGATAACAATCGACAGCACGGTTGCAGCCATGAAAAGGGCCGTTGCGCGGCCGCGTTCTTTGGCAGGAAACCAGTAGGTCAGATAAAGGAGTACGCCTGGTGCAAAGCCCGCTTCGGCAACGCCGAGCAGAAAACGCAGGATATAGAAGGAGGTTGGTCCCTGCACGAAGGCCATAGCACAGGAGACGATGCCCCAGGTGACCATGATACGGGCGATCCATATCCGAGGACCGACTTTGTGCAGGATCATGTTGCTGGGGATTTCAAAAGCCAGATAGCCGATGAAGAAAATCCCCGCACCAAGACCGAACATGTATGGGGTCAGGCCGATGTCGTCATTCATGTGCAGCGCGGCGAAGCCGATATTCACGCGATCCAGATAGTTCACGATGAAGCAGATGAAGCAGAAAAGGACGATGCGCATATTGAGTTTGCGGATCGTTCGGTCGCGTAGACTTGTATTCAAATGAGCGCCGTCAGCACGGATTGCATCCGCCATGACATTCCTCCCTAAGCTTTGATGTCGCCCTCCGCGACACCTTTCGTCGCGCACCTATAGACCGGAAAGGAAGTACGCACAAGTGGCATACATAAACTAGAACCCTAGTTGACAATCGGATTGATCTGGTCATTCTTGCCGCCGACTGAAACATGACGCCATTTGTGGCGGGAGGATTAAAGTGCAGCAATCTCAATCGGCAATCGCCAGCTCGGGTTATTTCGTTGACCGGACCGTTCTTGTCACTGGAGGCGCTTCGGGAATCGGACGTGCCGTTACCGACAAGCTGGTGGGGCTTGGTGCGAAAGTTGCAGTGTGGGACATCAATGCCGAGCGACTCGCTGAATGTCAGGCCATTCATGGCGACCGCGTATTGACCGCAACGGTCAATGTTGCAGAACAGTCGTCGGTTGAAGCTGCCATGGAAGCGCTTGTAATGTCGTTTGGCGGCATTGATCACCTTTTGAACAATGCCGGCATCATTGGACAGCGTATGACTGTCGAGGATATGAACGAGCCGGAACTTGACCGTGTTCTCGGCGTCAATCTGAAAAGCGCTTTTTATGTTTCCAGCGCGTTCATTCGCGCTCCTTCCAGTCGTGATGGTCGCTCCGTTGTCAATTTGTCGTCTATTGCTGCGCGCACGGGTGGCATGGTCGGCAATATCGTCTATGCAACGACCAAGGGCGCAATTGCGTCTTTCACGGTCGCACTTGCCAAGGAACTTGCACCGAAGGCGCGTGTTAATGCGCTGGCTCCCGGCGTCATCAATACGGAAATTCAGCAGGATGTTTTTGCTGATCCGGCCAATATCGAAGCGATGGCCAATATGATCCCGCTGAAGAGGCTTGGCACTGCGGCTGAAGTTGCTGATGCTGCTGTTTGGCTCCTCTCCGGAGAGGCGTCCTATATTACCGGTGTCGTTGTGGATGTTTCTGGCGGTCGCTGAACAGGGGGAGCATGATGAAAAACACAGCTGAAAAACTGAGAGCTGGCATTGAGTCCGGTCGTTTGCTTCAGGCGCCCGGCGCCGCTGATGCATTGACGGCACGACTGGTCGAGATGGCGCAATTTCCCGCCATTTACATGACCGGTTTTGGAGCGACGGCCTCGCGGTTGGGCTTGCCGGATATTGGTTTGCTGTCGCAGACCGAAATGACGACGCATGCGCGGGACATGGTTCGGGCGGTTGATATCCCGGTTATTGCCGACGCTGATACCGGTTATGGCGGTCCCGCCAATATCTGGCGAACGGTCGAGGAGTATATCCAGGCTGGTGTGGCTGCAATCCATCTTGAAGATCAGCAATTGCCGAAGCGATGCGGCCAACGTTCGGGCGTCCGGGTTATCCCTGCGGAGGAAAACATTCGCCGCCTTCGCTGTGCTGTCGAAGCGCGTGGTCAGCACCCAATGCTGTTGATCGCACGGACGGATGCGATCCAGAGCGAGGGCATCGATGAGGCCATTCGCCGTGCAAAGCTCTATCAGGATGCAGGCGCCGACCTCGTTTTTGTCGACGGCATCAAGGAGATCGCCGACGTTGAGGCGGTTTCCAGGGGTGTGCAGGGTCCAAAGGTCGTCAGCATCGTCGACGGCAACGAGACCACCGCGCTGACGGCAAAAGACCTGGAAGAGCTTGGCTTCAATGTTGCCTTCTATGCGCTTTCTGCTCTTTTCTCAGCGGTAAAGGCCGTTCGGGACACCCTTGATGTGTTGAAGGCGGAAGGCACTCCGCATAGCCGTGCAGAAGCCATGGTGACATATGGGGAATTCAGCGCGGTGACGGGACTAGCCGACTACGACGCTCTGGACGACCGTTACGGCTGGCCTGAACATAAGTAATCAAGGTCCAAAGATTTTCCCGCCGGTCGCCATTGTCGCGACCGGCGGCAACAAGATTTAATCGCAAAGAATGCGACAAGCGACGGATTAAAAGGCAGGACCGGGTGTTGATGCTATAATGCAGCAGACATGGGAGGTCGTCATGATCCGCGCACTCTCTATTTCAATACTACTCCTCTTTTCGCCTGCGTTGTCGTTGGCCGACAGTCTGGAAGCCGTCAACGGACATTATACGATCCAGCATTCATCGGTGATCGGTTTTCGTGTCGGTCAGGTTGGCGGTGTCGGACTGGCGGGTTCTTTTGCTGAGTTTGCCGGTGATTTTAATCTCAATGCTCAAAATCTGGCAAAGTCGTCCGTGTCCTTTACGCTCAAGCCCGCGAGTGTCGACGCGAAACAGACCCGCATCAGCGATTTTCTCAGATCTTCAGCGGTCTTTGATATTGAGCATTATCCGGTTCTCGCATTTCGATCGACAAAGATCACACAGACCGGGCCTCTGAACGCCCGGATCGATGGTGTTCTGACCGCCCGCGGTAAGTCACATAGCGAAACATTCTTTGCGTCCATGGTTGGCCACGACGAAAAGACCGTTACGTTTCATGTAACCGGCAAGGTTTTGCGATCTCCCTATGGCATGGATGTCGGCACACCGATCTATTCCAATGTGGTCGATTTCGACATGGATCTGCTGGGTGCAAAATAATGTTGGGTCATAGGGATTAAATTCACTCCTGCGGTGTTCTTCAAGACGGAGACTAAGACCAACCCGTAGAGGAGGACTATCATGATTAAAGTGACAGCGTTTTTGACAACCGCCGCTCTTGTCATCAGCATGCCATTGGCGGCCCATAGCGAAAATTATGCTTCTGGTGCCGTCAAGACGACGAAAACAGCGAAGGGCGAAGTTCTGACCGACGCCAAGGGAATGACCCTTTATGTGTTTGACAAGGACAATAAGGGGGCATCCAATTGTTACGATGACTGCGCGAAGAAATGGCCGCCTCTGGAGGCTTCCAAGGATGCAAAAATGGATTCCGAGTTCAGTCTCGTCACGCGCAAGGATGGCACGAAACAGTGGGCACGTAAAGAAAAGCCGCTATATCTCTGGCAGGGCGACAAAAAGCCCGGCGATGTGTCTGGTGACGGAGTCGGCGGTGTCTGGCACGTAGCCAAGGATTGAGTGCAGGAGCGGTTCGGGAATGTCGCGCTTTTTGGAGGAAATTGAGGAATGTGTTCCAGCGCTCAGGCGTTATGCCCGAGCGCTGACACATGACATCGATTGGGCCGACGATCTGGTGCAGGATTGTCTGGAGCGCGCAATTCGCAAAAGCAGTTTGTGGAAGCCGTCTGGTCCATTGCGCGGATGGCTTTTCCGTATACTCGTAAACCTGTGGCGCAACGAGTTGCGCCACAGGCGCCGGGCTCCGGACAATGCGCCATTATCGAGTGTCATGGTCGAGCCACAGGTTCCAAGTGCATCTCCATCCCGGCTTGCTTTCGCTGAAACCGCCCGCGCAATACAAACACTGCCGTCCGAACAGCGCGAGGCACTTTTATTGGTCGCCGTCGAAGGTATGAGTTACACCGAGGCGGCTTCAGTGCTGGAAGTTCCGCTCGGTACTCTGATGTCACGTCTGGGGCGAGCTCGCGCGACATTGCGCAGTCTTACAGAGGAGAACGGCTCGCATTTGAGGGCCCTGAAATGAAAAGCAAGTTGATCAGTGACGCTGAGCTACAGGCCTATGTCGATGGGCTGATTTCGGACGAACGCCGCCAGGTGATAGAGGCAGAGCTGTCCGCTAATCCTCAACTGGCCTCTGAGATGGCAGCCTGGCAGCGACAGAATGAAACTTTGCAAGCGCTCTATGGCCATGTCGCTGAGGAGCCCGTGCCAGCACGACTGAACCCGATGGCCATTAAAAGCGAAATTCGCTCGGCACGACTGGGTTCGTGGCGTATGGCCGCCGCGGCAGTGGTGTTGATCGCCGTAGGAGCAGGGGTCGGATGGTTTGGCCGCGGTGTTCTTGAGACCACACCATCGTCTTCGATGCCAATCGTGACCGAGGCTATGGTTGCCCACAACCTTTATACGAGTGAAGTTGTGCACCCGGTTGAAGTAAAAGCGGAGCAGGAGCAACATTTGTCGGCTTGGCTTTCCAAGCGACTGGAGCGCACTCTCGTCATCCCTGATCTGCGGACGGAAGGGCTCTCTTTGGTTGGTGGTCGACTGTTACCAGCCAATGGCGGGCCAGCGGCGCAATTGATGTATGAAGACACGAGTGGCAAGCGCGTGACCCTTTTTATTGTTCCATCTGACGAGAAAAAGGAAACATCGTTGCGTTATCTGACGCAGGGTAATCTGGAGGCGCTCATCTGGAGCGATAATGCTCTTGATTGTGCACTTGTTGGCGACTTACCGCGCTCTCGCCTGCAGCAAATTGCCATGAGCGCCTACAAGCAGTTTGAGTGACCATGGAGCTGGTTCCGGGAGGGTGTTATGTGGCGCAACACACAGGCCGCTTATGGCTACGTCACAAGGATACTGCACTGGTTGATCGCTCTGTTGATCGCCGGGCAGATCGGTCTCGGGTTCCTCACGCAGACTATGGCGAATAATCCGTTGATCCAGTTTTCGCTTTACCAATGGCATAAATCGCTCGGGTTTTTAATCCTAGGTCTAGCTCTGATCCGGATGGTTTGGTTTGCCGCGAGTATCTATCCTTCCCCCAGTCCCGGTGTCAATCAGCTTGAATGGCGTGTTGCCAAAGCTGTTCACAGGCTTCTGCTGGTAATGACAATCTTGGTGCCCGTTACCGGCTGGGCAATTGTGTCGACTTCGCCGCTTGGTATCCCCAGCTATGTCTTTGACCTTTTCGTCATGCCCAATATGCCGCTGCCCGTGTCAGAAGCCGATGAAGCACTCTGGTCCTGGCTACATGCAATATGCGTATACGGCATTATAGGACTAGTTGCGCTGCATGCAGCGGCAGCGCTTTATCATCATTTCATCCGGCGAGATGAAACACTGCGAAGAATGATCAAGTTTCCGCACTTCTCAAGGAAGGTCCTTTAAAGCCACTCGCAGCAGTGGAAGAAGGCGGCATGTCTCCAAAACGAAAACAGGTGACCTCCGTTTGCGCAGGTCACCTGTTTGGTAGGTTCGGGGCAGGGTTGTCCCGATAGTGTGTTTGTTACGCCTTGCCGAGACGCTTGCGCAGTTCGGTGTTTTCGGAGCGAAGCTTTGCAGCCAGTTCCTTGCGCAGCTTCAGGTTTTCAGCTTCCAGTGCCACAAGCGCCTTCAGATCGTCGCTCGTCGGTGATGCCTTTGCGGCTGTCGGAGCGGCGGTCTTTCCAGCCGCGTTCTTCCAGTTGTAATAGGTCTGCTCGCTAACTTCAGCATGCTGCAATGCAGCCTTCAACGTGGTCTTACCGCCCTTGGTGGCCTTCTCGACAGATGCAAGAATGGAAGCACGTTCTGCAGGCGTATATCGTTTTACCTGACGGCCAGCCGGAGCGGCAACAGTTGCAACAACCTTGGCGGCCTTGGGGGCAGATGCAGCCTTTGCCGCTTTGGGAGCCTTGGTAGCTTTTGCAGCTGGTTTGGCAGACGCAGCTTTAGGCTCAGCCTTCTTGCGCGGTGCGCGGGTTTTCGGCTTGGCGCTCACAGGCTCAGCTGCTGCGGCCTGGTTTGCTTCTACAATGGTTTCATCAGCCATGTTCAGTTTCTCCTGAATTGATACTCGGGTCAGCTTTCCGGGTGCCGAATATATGGGACAATGCTTAATGCAACTATAAGTGCCATTACTTTGACAATTTGTGAAGAGATGCCCTCACATAAGGATGATGAGGCGATCTATTATGAAGCAGGATTGATTGTTGAAAACGGAGGTTTAAATCTATAGGTAGAGCACAGTACCTGTCGGGGCACCTCCACGGAATTTGATTGAGAAAGCTATTTTCGGATGAAGAATCCAATCCGCAATGTTGTCGTTGAATATAAGAACCGGCGTGCGCGCAAGAGCGGCAATGCGCTTTGGGGCAACCTTGATCTGAAGTCGATTGCACGGGAAGTGGAAGAGGATGCCAAGGCGCCAATATCTGCCGATCAGGTAACACCTGCCGTCTCCCCGATAGACAATGAGCCAGCCGCACTTGTCCACGCGCCAACGCCACGGATAGAAGCCAAGACTGAGCCCAAGATTCTCGTTGTCGATATGGCAGAACCTGTCGCCACAAAAGTGAGCATAGCCTCGCCAGAACCGGAAGTGCCTGCCGCAGTTGAAGCCAAGGTTTCTCCCGTCCCTGCCAAGAAAAAAACCAATACTCCCCGTCGCTTGAAGCCGATTGCTGACAAGCCGATGAAAGCCAAGCCCGTTTCCAAAGCCCCAGCTGACATATTGGATGAACTGGCTGCGCTTGAAGCAGAGAATGCCACGCTAAAACGGCAACTGGCCCAAAAGCTCAACACCGAAAATCAACAAATGCGGAAAATGCT
>NZ_JBQEPD010000033.1:0-30367 GCF_052045675.1 Brucella sp. 22210 | reverse complement strand
GCGCGACGGTCAGTCTGGTCGCCCGTCGTCATGGCATTGCGCCTAACCAGCTGTTCGCGTGGCGCAAGCTTGCATCGCAGGGTGCCTTGGTTGCCACCGCAGCCGAAGAGGAGGTTGTCCCTGCCTCGGAATACCGGGCGCTTCAGGCTCAGGTGAAGGAATTACAGCGCCTTCTGGGCAAGAAGACGATGGAAGGGGAAATTCTCAAGGAGGCCCTCGAAATCGCCAACGGCCCAAAAAAACGACTGCTGCACTCAATCTCGCTGCCGAAGGACGTTTTGCGATGAAGGCGCTATGCGAGACGTTAGGCGTTGCCCGGTCGAATATCGCTGCACGCGCCACAGGCACCCTTTCCAGAGCCCGAGGGAGACCTCCGCTTCCCGACGCTGATCTGGTTGCTCAGATCAAGGCGGTCATTGAAGAAATGTCGACCTATGGTTATCGGCGCGTTCATGCCATTCTGCGGCGCAAGGCCCGTGAACAGGGGCGTTCATGGCCGAACGCCAAACGTGTTTATCGCGTGATGAAGCGGCATGATCTGCTCCTTCAGCGCCATACCGGAGCTGCCGGTGAACGCAGACACGACGGGCAAGTCACCGTCGAGCGCTCCAATACCAGATGGTGCTCCGATGGCTTCGAGATCACGTGCGACAACAAGGAAAAGGTCCGCGTTGCATTTGCGCTCGACTGCTGTGATCGGGAAGCAATCGCTCATGTGGCCACGACAGAAGGCATCAAGAGCGAAGATGTACAGGACCTTGTCATCACGGCGGTAGAAAACCGCTTCGGGCGCATCAATATGCTGGCAGAGCCCATCCAGTGGCTTACCGACAATGGTTCATGCTTCATTGCGAAAAACACCGCGTCCCTGCTCCGGGATATCGGTATGGAACAGTGCAGAACACCAGTGCGCAGCCCGCAGTCAAATGGAATGGCTGAGGCTTTCGTCAAAACATTCAAGCGCGATTATGTCCGGATCAACCCGACGCCGGACGCCGAAACTGTCATGGCTCAACTGCCATCATGGTTCGAGCACTATAACAATCTTCACCCGCACAAGGCTTTAGGATATCAATCTCCACGAGAGTTCCTGAGCCGAAATGCTCAATCCTGAAAATGTCCGGTTTTTAAGGGGCAACTCCAAAGGTCGCTTATTTATAAGCGGAAACCACGATCTCAATCAGCGTGTCGCCGCCGAGATCTGCAACACCAACGGTTGCACGGGTTGGCAGCAGCGAAGGATCGATCCATTCCTTCCAGACCTTATCCATTTCAGGCTTCTTGTTGAGATCCGTTACGAAGATGGTGGCTGCCAGAAGCTTGGTCTTGTCCGTGCCTGCCTGCGCCAGATAGCTGTCGAGCTTGGCGAGGATTTCGCGGGTCTGCCCGGCCATATCCAGGCTTTCGTCATCACAGGTGGTTCCGCCTACATAGACAATGCCATTGTGCTCGACGACGCGATGCATGATCGGTGTCTGAATGAAACGCTCAGCCATAGTTTAATCCTTTCAGATGGTTGGGGAATTGTCCGGTTGCTCGCCAGTAACGGCGAAAACAGCATCGGGGGTTTGAGGGAGTGCTGCGATTTCGCTGAGCGGCACCGGTTTCACCGGCGCACGCAGACGATAGAAGCCGACTGTTTCCGGCGCGCGGTTTTGCACCTCGGCCAGAATTTCCGTGACTGTGGAACTGCACAAACGACCCTGACAAGGCCCCATGCCGCAGCGGAACATGGTTTTCAGCTGGTTCGGGCCGGCGATGTTACAGGCCGCCGCGTCGCGGATTGCGCCTGCGGTCACTTCCTCGCAACGGCAGACAATCGTGTCTCTGTCCGCCGGTGCGCGAAATGCCTGTGCAGGCAGGTAGAGCGCATCGATAAAGGATCGACCACGCTCGAAGCGCCGCGCTTGTGCATGCAGCTTTGCGATTTTCGAACTCAACGTTGTGGCCAATGCCGGAAAGATATCCCGACAGGCTGCGAGCGCTGCGACACGTCCGCTGTGCTCGGCAACCAATGCACCGCCGATGCCGCTGCCGTCACCAGCAATATAGATGGACGGAACAGACGAACGACCATTGTCGTCGAGTTGTGGTTGGTAACATTTCTGGCCGTCGTTCCACACGAGCGTGCAGCCCGAAGCATTGGCGAGATTGTTGTTGGGGATCACACCCTGATGCAGGAACACGCTATCGACAGCAAGCCTGTGAGTCTTGCCTTTGGCCGAAAAGCAGATCGCTTCGGCTTCGTCTTTTCCTTCAATGGCTATTTCGGTGACACCGGAATAAACCGGCACCGACTTGCGCACCTTCAAAAGCAGGGAAAGCCCCTTCAAGGAATAGGGCGAGAAAAGGAATGAAGGCAGGTTCGATGCAGCTTTCGCGTAATTTGCGCCGGGCGTCGTATCGAGCAGAGCAGCAACCTTGCCGCCCGCCTGCAACAGCTGCACGGCGAACATGTAGAGGAGCGGACCGGTTCCTGCCAGAACCACACGTCCGTTGGGCAGGAGGCCGGAAGTCTTCAGTGCAATCTGTGCCGCGCCAACGGTCATTACACCCGGCAAAGTCCAGCCCCTGACAGGCATCGGGCGCTCCATCGCGCCAGTCGCGAAGATCACGCGGCGCGCTGAAACAATCCCGCTCTTGCCGCTTACCGATACGCGCAGATCAACGCCGTTGTTGTCGCCATCCTGTGGTTCCACACTCCAGACGAGAGCCTGTGGCACATAGGTGGCATTGCTGGCGATAAATGCTTGCAAGACTTCTTTGCCTCGCCAGTAGTCGGTGCCGAGAAACGGTCTGCGGGCAGTCGTATTGTGTTCAATGCCACGGTAAATCTGGCCGCCAGCGGCGGGGTTCTCGTCGAACAGGACAACGTTAGCGCCAGCGGCGCTTGCCTCCGCCGCTGCCGACATGCCCGCCGGTCCGGCGCCGATAATGGCGAGATCATAGGCCGCGTCGAGCGCATGGATATCGGAAATTCTCTTGAGCATGGTGGTCATGGTTCCACCCGACGTGCGCCGGTCTGCGAAGAAATGACCATTCCATCGACAACGGGCGTCATACAGGCTTGGCGGTTCTGAACACCATCAATGGTGACCAGACATTCAAAACAGATACCCATCAGGCAGTAGGGCGCTCGTGGCTGATCACCAACGACGCTGTTTCTGAGCCGGTTGATACCCTCTCCAAGCAGCGCTGCGGCGACAGTTACATTGGCAGGCACCGTCAAGGTGCGTGCATCGAATGTGATCGTCACGGTTTCCTCTGGTGTCTCAGTTTTCAGGAACATTTTAGGAGACATGAAACCTCCGGCCGGAGAAGGCATCACCAGCAAGTTGTTTGACATCGGCTGCTATTTCCTTAGCCACGATCAGAGCGTGGTTGGCTGCAAGCGTGACGCCAGAATGGCACATGACGACATACGCGCCCTTGTGACTTTCGGATTGTTCGTAGACAGGCAGGCCGTCCGGTGTCTTGACCCGAAATCCGGCCCAACTGCGAATGACATTGACGTCGGCCAGATGGGGGAACGTCCGCACGGCTCTGTTGGCCAGAACTGCACTGATATCCTGATTGGTGGCGATCCGATCCGTATGGGTTTCCTGACTGTCGCCGATCATCACGCCGCCTTCATCCGCCTGCCGCAGCGTCGCCGCTGTATAGGGGAAGAAGGGCGCGCATTTCTCCGTTACAAGAATTTGACCTTTGCTGCGCACAACCGGCGCATCGAGACCGACACTCTTTGCAAGCTCTGCATTGCCGTTGCCCGCAGCCAGAATGACGCGTTCGGTGAAGACTTCACCCCATGTGCCACTCAGGAGAAAGCCGCCGTTTTGCGGGGTGATGGATGAGACTTCACAATGCGGTTCGTAGGAAGCGCCGAGGTTGATCATGCCGGTATGCAAGGCGCGAAACAGGCGCAGTGAATTCACGTCGCCGTCCATCGGCGAATAGATCGAACCGATCACATCCCGGCCGATGGAGGGGACCATTTTGGCCGTTCCCTGATGGTCGAGCACAACATGTTCCGGGGCGTCATTGCCAAGTTGCCGCGCCACGGTATCGACGTCTTCGGCAAACATTTGAAGCTCGTGTTCGTCGAGGCAGAAGGTAAAGGCACCGGTCTGTTTCAACGCCACATCAAGCCCGGTGACATCCCGCAATTCATCCGCGAAAGCGGGCCACAGGTGCGCAGATTGCATTGTCCAACGGGCATAGTGTGGTGCTCCTACGCCTTTGCCCTGTACCCAGATGAGCGCGAAATTGGCACGGGATGCGCGCAGGGACAGGTCTTCCCCATCGAGAAGCATTGGACGCAGACCAGATCGGGCGAGACCCCAGGCGATGGCAGAGCCAACCAGTCCCGCTCCGATAATGATTATGTTTTGGTCCGGCAATCTGCGCATTCGTAAATCAATCTGTTGTCACAGCGTCGTCAGTGTTGGGCCTGNTCAGGCCCGATAGTGTTGGCTCAGTTTTGCGGGCTCACGTCCACCTTGAACCACTTCTCGGAAAGCTTCTTCACCGTGCCGTCGGCAATCGCGGCCTGAATGGCAGTATCGAAGCGACCTTTCAGGGCGGTATCTTCCTTGCGCAGACCGACACCGATCATGCCGAAGACCTTGCCCGAAAACAGCGGGCCAGCCAGCTTTGCGCCCTTCATGTCGTCCTTTTCCAGCGCAGCCGCAAGAACTGTGGCATTGGCGACAACCGCATCCACACGACCGCTGGTCAGGTCGAAATTGTGTTCTTCGGCAGTCTTGTACTCACGCACATCCGCGCCATCCTTGAAATACTGTTCCATGAAGGCAGAAGCGGTTGTGGAACCCTGAACGCCGACGGTCTTGCCG
Organism: Brucella sp. 22210; assembly: GCF_052045675.1. Taxonomy (NCBI): domain Bacteria; kingdom Pseudomonadati; phylum Pseudomonadota; class Alphaproteobacteria; order Hyphomicrobiales; family Brucellaceae; genus Brucella; species Brucella sp. 22210. The sequence continues at coordinate 25,517 of NZ_JBQEPD010000033.1, read as the reverse complement.
TTGATTTTCTTGGCGATTTCCTCGAGCACCGGCTTGGCCGCATCGGAATCGACATTCAGCGGCTTGCCGCCTTCCGGCAGATCGGCGAGGTCACTGTCATCCATGACTGCGAAGGAGTTGATGGCTGCCGCATAAGGCGACGAAAACGCAATCACTTCCTCACGCTTCGGCGTGATGCTCATACCCGCCATGATGGCGTCATACTTGCCAGCGGTCAGCGATGGAATGATGCCGTCCCAGTTCTGAGCGGTGATTTCGCATTTCGCTTTCAGGCGCTCGCAAAGGTCTTTGGCGAGGTCAATTTCGAAGCCTTCCAGCACACCGTTCGGGCCGGAGAAATTCCACGGCGCATAAGCACCTTCGGTCGCGATGCGCACAACATCTTCGGCATGCGCGGTCGGGGCAACGGCGAGAACGCCGAGAACGGAAAGGACGAAATTCAGTTTCATATGTTCACCTCTGTTAGAAAACCGATTGATCGGTTCACGCGTTTTGTTTGGAAATGAATTGCCGGAACCGTTCGCTTTTGGGGTTGCCAAAAACCTCGTCGGGCGTGCCTTCTTCTTCAATCACGCCCTGACGCAGAAACACGACACGGCTAGAAACATCGCGGGCGAAGCCCATCTCGTGGGTCACGACCAGCATGGTGCGCCCCTCTGCCGCCAGATCGCGCATGACCTTCAACACCTCGGCCACCAGTTCGGGGTCGAGCGCGGAGGTTGGTTCATCGAACAGCATGATCTTCGGCCGCATCGCTAACGCGCGGGCAATTGCGGCGCGTTGCTGCTGGCCACCAGAAAGATGCGCGGGATAGAAGTTGCGTTTGTCGGCAATGCCGACCCGCTCCAGCAGTGCTTCAGCCTCGGCGATGCACTCCGACCGGTTTCGCTTCTGCACATGGACAGGCGCTTCGATCAGATTTTCGAGGATAGTCAGGTGCGACCACAGATTGAACGACTGAAACACCATCGTCGCCTGACCGCGCAGCCGCTGAACCTGTTTCGCATCGGCCGCACGAGCTGCGCGCCCGGGCTGTTGGTCGAGCTTGTATGCCTCGCCGTGAATAGCCACACTGCCTGCATCCGGCACTTCCAGCATATTGATGCAGCGCAGCAGTGTGGATTTGCCGGAACCTGATGCACCCAGAATGGAGATGACTTCACCCTGGTGGGCCTGCAAGGAAACTGAATGCAGAACCTTGTGCGCGCCGTAACATTTCTCGAGGTTCTTGATCTCGACCGCAGGCGTTTCGAAACGTTGCATTATGAGTTTCCTCCGGCGGCATGCACGATGACAGGCTGACGCTGAGCCGCCGACAGGCGGTATTCCAGCAGTTTGAAGATTCTGGTGACTACGAAGTTCAGGAGGAGATAAATCGCGCCTGCACAGATGAAGACTTCGACAGGGCGATAGGTGGCGGAAATCAGCTTGGCCGCCAGCCCCGTTACCTCCATCATGGTGATGGTTGATGCCAGCGCGGTGGACTTCACCATCAAGATTACTTCGTTCGAATAGGCGGGCAGCATCTGTCGCAATGCTTGTGGGGCCAGAATGCGACGGACGAGGGTGAAGCCGCTCATGCCATAAGCGCGCGCCGCTTCGATCTGCCCGGTCGCAACCGACAGGACGCCGCCACGAATGATTTCGGCACTATAGGCAGCTGTATTGAGTGCAAGAGCCAGTACCGCGCACCAATAGGGTTCCCGCAAAAACGGCCAGAGAAAGCTCCGGCGCAGTTCTGGAAACTGACTGAGGCCGTAATAGATGATGTAGAGTTGCACGAGCAGCGGGGTGCCGCGCAGCACGAAGATATAACCTCGCGCAATGAGGTCCAGTACCAGATTGCCCGACAGACGCATCGTGGCCAGTATGGTGGCCAGCACGGCGCCGCTGATAACTGATAGCGCCATCAGTTGCAGCGTCAGCGGAATACCCCGGCATAGCTGAACAAAACTGTCGAACATGAACGGCAGGTCGAGAAAGCTCATACCGCCCTCCGGATACCGCGCATGGCGCGCTTTTCAGCATTCTTGAACAGCAAGCCCGATATGAATGTGATGACGAGATAAAGCAGCCCGGCGGTCAGAAAGAAGGTGAAAGGCTTGCGGGTTGATCCAGCGCCGATTTGCGCCTGACGCATCAGCTCAACCAGTCCGACGACCGAAATCAGCGCCGACTCTTTCAAGACGAGCTGCCACACATTGCCGATTCCCGGAATGGCGAAGCGTGCCGCCTGCGGAACCATGATGCGGCGAAACAGCAGACGCGGTGGCATGCCATAGGCCTTGGCAGCCTCGATCTCGCCTTTGGGGAGTGCAAGCACCGCGCCGCGATAAACTTCGGCCTGATAAGCACCCGATACCACACCGATGGCCAGTGCACCGGTGATGAAGATTGGCGCACTGACGAAACCTTGCCCGCCGAACAACGCGCCAATCTGGCTCAACACGGCGCTGCTGCCGAAATAGAACAGGTAAATGACCAGGAGATCGGGAATGCCGCGAAGCACTGTCGAATAGCCGTCAGCCGCAACTCTGAGAATGCGCTGTGATGAAAATGACGCGGCAGCGGCAATCATACCGAACACCGCACCTGCCGCAAAGCCGCAAAAGGCTACCGCGAGTGTCATGCCGGTGGCCCGGAGCATATCGTAGCCCCAGCCGCCTTCGGCAAAACCCATCAAATCCAGATATGCGCTGACCGCACCCAACTGCCTCGTTCCCTTTTTATGTCCGGTGCTTTCACCGCGCCGGTACGTTTATGGGAGTGGTTTGACAGCGGGGCTCAATACAGTCAAATTCGAAATGAAGCCTCAAGCATAACCAAATATTATGGTGAAACATGAACCTGCGTCAGGTCGAAGCGTTCCGAACCGTCATGCTAACTGGAAAAATGACGGCTGCAGCGGAACTGATGTCGATCACCCAGCCCGCCGTGAGCCGCCTGATCCGCGACTTTGAGATCGACACGAAACTCAAGCTCTTCAACCGTCGCGGAAACCAGTTGATCCCTACGCAGGCGGCCATGACGCTGTTGCAGGAGGTGGAGCGGGCCTATGTCGGGCTCAATCGCATCCGGAGTTTCGCCGACGAGATCAGCCGTCAGAATGCGGGCATGTTGCGGATAGCGGCCATGCCTGCGCTTGCAAACGGGATCATGCCGCGCTTCCTTGCGCGTTTTCTCAAGGAGCGACCCAATATCCACGCCTCTCTCAACGGTATTCCTTCGGCGATGGTTGTTGAGGCCGTCGCATCTGGTCAGGTCGATCTCGGATTTGCCGATGGTCCGCTCGACCGGCCCGGTTTCAATATTGAAACCCGGGCGATACCGGCGGTTGTCGCTGTCCCGCTGGGGCATCGTCTTGCAGACTATCCGGAGGTTTCACCGGATGATCTCGCCGATGAACGTATGATCACGCTGGAGCCGGGGTCGCTGTTTGCCATGCGCGTCGAGGTTGCGCTTGCGCGCATTCCACGGTCGGCCACCATTGAGACTCGCTTGTCGCACACGGCGCTGACGCTTGTGGCCGAAGGTGTTGGCATAACGATCATCGATCCGTCGTCGGCAACCGATTTTCGCGGACGCGGCGTTGCGATCCGGCCTTTCACGAGCTTCGTCGATGCTGGGTTTCTGGTCATTCGTCGCAGTAATGGCCCCGATAACAGTCTGGCGCAGCGCTTCATAGACGAGTTCTGGGCCTATCATGAGACGTTGCTGGCGCAGCCGTGAAGATTGGGGGCTTTGGGGGCTCAACCCTGGTAGATGCGCTCCTCAAGGGGCGTTGATGCAATGATAGATTTCAGTCCGGCCAGCATGGCCTTTTCTGCCTTGTTGAGATTGGCTTCAGGGTTGTGGATTAGAAAAACATCGATGGCAGGCGGGTTGTCGTAAGGCGGCAGACGCCAGAGAAGACCGTCATCAATCTCGCGTCGCGCGACATGCAATGGAAGAGGACCGATGCCAAGCCCGGTGATGATCATCCGGCGGACTTCTTCGAGGCTTGACGAGGTGCCGACCACATCCGGTGAAAGTCGCGCCTCGCTGCGCAACAGGGCTACAGGCCGTAACGCGTCGGCAATGTGATCGGTCTGGAACGAAACCGATGGTTCCCCTTTCAGATCGGCAAGGGCAAGCCCGGACTGGCCGAACATCCGGTGCCGGGGCCCGCAGAAAAACCCGAAGAACTCGCGATAGACCATGGTGTAGTCGAGCGCGGGGTCGCGATTGCTCACCAGACCAAGGCCGAAGGAAGCGCGCTTCTCGCGCACAAGCCGCGCGACTTCTGTACTGGCTGATACGTTGATCGTCAGTGTCGCATTGGGATGCTGTTCATGAAACAGCGCGAGCGCCTGATCGAAGATCGGCGATATGATGTGGCTGGCGACAGAAATGGTGACATGGCCAGTCACATTGTCACCGACGCCACGCACCAGTTGCGGCAGCTGTGAAATCGCGCCGAAGACCTCAATGCTCTGTTCGTAAAGCAGTTTGCCAACGTCCGTCAGTTCAAAATGGGTTGCGTCGCGTTCCACCAGTCGCTGGCCGATGCGGTCTTCCAATCGGCGCAACGCATTGCTTACGCTTGGTTGTTTGAGGTTGAGACGCTCTGCCGCGCGGGTGATGCTTTTGACCTCCGCGATTACCACAAAACTGCGCAGAAGATTCCAGTCCAGATCCCAGACAAGGCGTTCAGGGCGATGTAACGACATGGCATCATCCATTCATGAAATCTATGCAATCCATTCCCATTATCTATTTGCGAAATGCATCCATAAAAGCAATCATGAATATTGGAAGGCATCAAAAAGCCTCAAGAAAAACAAACAAAGGGAAGTCGGGAACAGCATGTTTAACAAATTCACGGGTTTCATTGCCGCAGCCGCGATTGCAGCCACCACAGTCTTTGCGGTTGCACCTGCACAGGCGGATGATCTTGAAAAGATCAAGGCAGCGGGCGAGTTGAAGATCGCCATGAGTGGCCAGTACCCGCCGTTCAATTTCGTCAATGAGAAGAATGAAGTGGTGGGATTCGACGCTTCCATCGGTTCGGCGATTGCCGAACGCATGCAGCTCAAGCCACAGCTTATCACCACTGCATGGGACGGTATCGTCGCGGGTCTTCGAGCAGGCAAGTTCGACACGGTGGTTGGCTCCATGACGATTACGCCGGAACGCGAGAAGGCCGTGGATTTTGTTGGACCGTACTATCACGCGGGCCGCGCGGTTTTCGTGAAGGAAGACTCTACGGTTCAAAAGCTCGATGATCTTAAAGACAAGACGCTAGGCGTCACGCTTGGTGAAACCCATGAAAAATGGGTGCGCGAGCAGGGTGGCTGGACCATTCGCACCTATAAGGGCCTGCCGGAGCTGATGCTCGAACTGAATGCCGGTCGTGTCGACGCAATCGTCGTTGACAACATCCCTGTCATGGTGGCGATCAAGGAAACCGGACAGAAGGTGCGTAGGCTCGATACGCCCGATATTGAAGGCGGCAGCGTCGCCATCGGCATCGCCATCCGCAAGAACAATCCAGAGCTGAAGGCTGCAATGCAGAAGGCTCTCGACGAGATCATGGCCGACGGCACCTATGAGAAGATCTCGATGCAATGGGTTGGCAGCGATATTCGCTGATGCGTCATCCCGGCCCGGCATATGTCCGGGCCGGTTGAGAACCGATTGACCGGAGTTTTCCGATGGATTTTGCGTTGATGTTGCGCGTCCTCCCGTTTTTTCTGGAGGCGGCATTGGTGACTGTCCAAATTTCTGCTCTGGCTCTGGTGTTGGGTCTGGCCGTCGCGGCGGTCCTCGTTAACGGGCGTCTATCCCGCTCGGTCATCCTGCGATGGCTTGCGGCAGCTTATGTGAACGTCTTTCGTGGCACACCTTGCCTTGTGCAACTCTTCATTCTCTATTTCGGCGGTCCGCAGATCGGCATCAATCTGGAACCATTTGCCGCTGGCGTCATCGGTTTGGGGTTGAATATCGGCGCCTATATGTCGGAGTCGATCCGCGGCGCAATTCAAAGCGTTGATCGCGGCCAGGCGGAAGCCGCCCGTTCTATCGGTTTCGGGCGCGGGCAGACGATGCGGTTCGTTGTTCTACCTCAGGCAGCCCGGCTGATGATCCGCCCTCTCGGTGTCAACACGATTGCGCTCCTGAAGGGCTCCGCGCTGGTTTCCACCATTTCAGTGGTTGAGCTGACCTATACAGCGCAGCGTTTCATCGGTTCCACCTACAAGCCGTTCGAGATTTTCGGTGTTGCAGCTGTTCTCTACATGATCATCATCTATATCGTGGCGCGCGGGGTCGATCTTCTCGACAAGCGCTTCGCGGCGCAGTGAGGGAGGACAGGATGCAAGCTCTCGATTTCAGCATCGTCGCTCCCTATACGGATCTGCTTTTGACAGGACTGTGGTGGACGCTGGTTCTGACCATAGCGTCGGCTTTCCTCAGCTTTGTGCTCGGCATCATCTTTGCGCTGGTGGTGCTTTACGCGCCCAAGATTCTCGCATGGCCGGTGCGGCTCTTCATGTGGCTGTTCATGGGAACGCCGCTTCTGTTGCAGCTGTTCCTGATCTATTTCGGGCTGGTTCAGTTCGGTATCGATATTCCGGCACTTGGCGCGGGCATCATCGGCCTTAGCCTCCACTTTGCCGTCTATAATGCCGATATCATCCGTGCGGGTATCGTGGCGGTCGATCCGGGTCAGATGGAAGGCGCGCGTTCCATCGGCTTCAGCCATGGTCAAGCTTTGCGCTACATTGTCATCCCGCAGGCGGTGCGCAATACGATCCCGCCCATCGGCAACAATATGATCGTTCTTTTGAAGGATACGTCGCTGGTTTCGATCATCGGCATTGCGGAACTGGTGCACAGCGCGCAGCTTGCCATCAGCGAAACCTTCAGCCCGTTCGAATTCTACATCACCATCGCCGCCATTTACTACGTGGTCAATCTGGTTCTGGAAGCCAGCCTGCGGCGCATTGAAAGAAAAGTGGAGGTCACGCGATGAGCAGCCCCAATACCGCAAAGCCGATGGTCGAAGTGAAGGGTGCCCGCAAAGCCTATGGCGAGCTGGAAGTGTTGAAAGGTATCGACCTTTCCGTGGCGCGTGGCCAGATCGTCGCCATCATCGGCCCCAGCGGCTCCGGAAAGAGCACGCTTCTGCGCTCGATCAATCATCTAGAAGCGCTGAATGGCGGTGAAGTCTGGCTTGATGGCATGCAGGTCAATCAACCTCTCATCGGGCAGGCTTTCGAGAAGCACATCAATGCCGTGCGCCAGCAGATGGGCATGGTGTTCCAGCACTTCAACCTGTTTCCGCATCTGACAGTGCTGGAAAACATCACGCTCGGCCCCATCAAACTCAAGGGCATGACGAAGGACGCTGCTCGTACACTGGCGCTGGAGCTTCTGAAAAAGGTCGGGCTTGCCGACAAGATCGACGTCTACCCCTCGCGGCTGTCTGGCGGTCAGAAGCAGCGTGTGGCCATTGCCCGTGCGCTCGCCATGCAGCCGAAAGTCATGCTGTTCGACGAGGCGACTTCGGCACTCGATCCCGAACTGGTGGATGAAGTCAATGCCGTCATGAAGCAGCTTGCCGCTGAACATATGACGATGCTGATCGTCACGCATGAGATGCGATTTGCGGGCGAAGTGGCAGATCGCATCCTGTTCATGGATGGCGGTGTGGTGGTGGAAGAGGGGCCGCCGGATCAGATTTTGAGCAATCCCGTGCAGGAGCGTACCCGCTCCTTCCTCAAGAAATATCTGGCCGCGTGAGGTGATGGCATGAACGAGAGAAACGCCAATGAGTTCGCCGATTTTGGGGAGTTTCCCGATTTCGGACTGACCTCGGCGCAGCGGCGCGAAGCTGTGCTTGGCCATTATTATGAATATCCCGGCATGGACGGGCCGCGTGGCGAAATCTGGTGCTACACCGATGCCTATTCTTATCTGCCGGGCGCAACGGTTCATTTGCAGGTGAGTGCGACCGCGTCGCGTTTCGATATCGAAATCGTGCGGGATGGGGCGGTTGAAAAGCCTGTCTTCTTAAAGCGAGGGATAGACTGCAAATGGCAGGAAACGCCAGCCCAATGTTCCGTTGTGGGCTGCGGCTGGGAGACGACATTTTCGTTCAAGACGGATGAGAACTGGCCTTCCGGCGCCTATCGCATCACGCTGAAAGCCGAAGGCAATGACGGTCAGCTGATCCATTGCCACCATCTTTTCGTCCTGCGACCTGCGGCAGGCCGTAAGCCCGGTCGCATCCTGCAGGTTGCCGCGACCGGCACGTGGACGGCCTACAATACCTGGGGCGGTTCCAATCACTATCAGGGCATTACCGGACCGAATGGCGATCAATATGCGACGACGGTAAGCATCGAGCGTCCGTTCTGCCGTGGCTTTGCGCTGCTGCCGTCCGATGCGCCCCGCGTGCCGCTGGAATTTGTGACGCGGCCCGCGGCACCTCCGCGTTATCCGCATATGGAATGGGCCTTTGCCAATGGCTATTCCAAGAAATATGCCTCGTCCGGCTGGGCGAGCTATGACAGCCTGTTCTTCCGCTGGGCTGAACGGGAAGGCTTTGCGATTGATCTCGCCAGCCAGCATGAGCTGCATTTCTCGCCGGAAATCCTCGACGGTTATGATTGCGTGGCCTTTGTCGGTCACGACGAATATTGGACGTGGGAAATGCGCGATGCCGTCGATCATTTTGTCGATGGCGGCGGCCGTGCGGCCCGTTTTGCGGGCAACTTCATGTGGCAGACGCGGCTTGAGGATGATGGCAAGCGCCAGACTTGTTACAAATATCGCGCCCGCGCTGAAGACCCGGTCTATCGCTCCGCTGATCCACGGCGCACCAGCGGTTGCTGGGAAGCGACGGAAGCCGGACGGCCTGCTGCCGAAACCTTCGGCCTCAATGCGCTGCGCGGGCTTTATGTCGGCTGGGGTGGTTGCGCCCCGCGTGGCGTGCGCGGTTTTCCGGTCTATCGCCCGGAACATTGGGCCTTTGCGGGAACGGGCATCTATTACGGTGATCTCCTGGGCGCTGACGGTCACGCCTTCGGCTATGAGGTCGACGGGCTCGACTATGTGATCCGGGGCGGTCTGCCTGAACCGGAGGAGGGCAGCGGCGCACCTGATGGATTGCAGATTCTGGCGCTTGGCATGTCGTCTCTCAAGGAAGAGAGCGCGGATATTCCAGCTGACGACCAGTTCCTCTCCGATGCCGATGCCAAATTTGTAGCCGATACGCTGATCGGCGACAATGGCGATGCAGCCGTCGAACGCATCAAGCGCGGCTGCGGAATGATCGTCAATTTCCCGCGCGGCAAGGGCGAGGTTTTCCACGCCGGAAGCTGTGAGTGGGTCGCGGCTCTCAAACGTGGCGACCGCATGGTCGAGCGTGTGACCGCCAATGTTCTTAACCAATATCTCAAGCGCTGACAGAGTAACGCCATGCTCAACACAAAAGCACAGAACGAACGCCCGACATCGCATCTTTTCTACCAGTCGCGCCTGCGCAGGCCACTGGTGGATCGTGCCGAAGGTATCTATATCTGGGATCAGGACGGACGCCGTGTCATCGACGGGTCTAGCGGCGCGATGGTGGTCAATATCGGCCACGGCAATCGCAACGTGCTTGACGCCATGAAAGAGCAGATGGATCGCGTCACCTTCGCTTATCGTCTCCATTTCGAAAACGAGCCGGCGGAAGATCTGGCGCGCATGGCCGCCGAACGTATGCCGGAAGGTCTGGACAAGATTTTCTTCGTGTCCGGTGGTTCGGAAGCAGTGGAATCCTGCATCAAGCTTGCCCGCCAATGGGCGGTTGCGACCGGGCAGGGCACACGCTGGAAAGTGATTTCGCGGTTTCCGTCTTACCATGGCGGTACGCTTGGGGCGCTGGCGGTCACCGGCTATGCGGCTTTGAGCGAGCCTTTCGCACCCATCATGCGCGAAATGCCGAAAGTCCCCGCACCGACTGCCTATCTCGATCGCGACAATCTCACGATGGAACAGCGCGGCCAGAAGTATGCCGACATGCTGGAGGAGAAGATTCAGGAAGAAGGTCCTGAAAGCGTACTCGCCTTCATCATGGAGCCGATCGGTGGAGCATCGACCGGCGCGCTGGTCGCGCCCGACAGTTACTATCCGCGTATCCGCGAAATCTGCGACCGTTATGGCATCCTGCTCATCCACGACGAGGTGATGAGCGGCGCAGGACGCACCGGCAAGTTTCTTGGCGGCGACCACTGGAACTGCAAGCCCGATCTCATCGCGCTTTCGAAGGGTTTCGCCTCTGGTTATTGCCCGCTTGGCGCAATGGCGGCGCCGGGGCGCATCGTGCAGCCGGTTCTGGATGCTGGTGGCTTCCTGCACGGCTTCACTTATGCGGGCAATCCGCTGGCTTGCGCGGCAGGCAAGGCGGTGCTTCAGGAGATTGATCGTCTCGATCTGGTCGGCAATGCCGCCCATATGGGCGATGCGCTGAAGGGCGAGCTGGAAGGACTGGCGAAGCGCTTCCCGTTCATCGGTGATGTGCGCGGCAAGGGGTTGTTGCTGGCCGCCGAATTCGTGTCAGATCCTGAAACCATGAAGCCGTTGCCGAAGGAACTGAACGCCCATCAGCGCATGGTCGATCTTGCCTATGAGCGCGGTCTGATCATCTATTCGCGCCGCACGCGGGGTGGTGTTGAAGGCGATCACTTTCTCGTCTGTCCGCCGATGATCGTGAGTCGAGAACAGGTCGGCGAGATCACCGCGATCCTTGACGATACGCTGGAGGTTCTGTCGCGTGAACTCAAGCTGCCCGTGAACGCATAAGGAAACCGGATCATGACCGATAAGAAGAAAACACAGCGCAAGGTGATCATCACCTGCGCAGTGACGGGCTCCGTGCACACTCCAACCATGTCGCCGCATCTGCCGGTTACGCCGGAGGAGATCGCCAGTGAGGCCATTGCGGCGGCGGAAGCGGGCGCATCCATTCTGCATCTTCATGCTCGCGATCCCCGTGACGGCAGACCATCCGCCAATCCGGATCTGTTCATGCAGTTCCTGCCGCGTATCAAGCAGTCGACCGCGGCGGTGGTGAATATTTCCACCGGCGGCTCGTCATTGATGACGCTGGATGACCGTCTGGCTGCGCCGCTCAAGGCGCAACCGGAAATGTGTTCTCTCAATATGGGCTCGATGAATTTCGCGCTGTTTCCAGCCCTCGACAAGCCACGCGAGTGGAAGCACGCTTGGGAACCCGAACTATTGGAGGCAACGCGCCATTCGATCTTCAAGAACACTTTCGCTGATATGGAAGGCATTCTGACCAGTCTTGGTCGGGGTTGCGGTACACGCTTCGAGTTCGAATGCTACGATGTCGGCCATCTCTATTCGCTGGCCCATTTCCGTGATCGTGGACTGGTGACCGGTCATCTCTTCATCCAGTTCGTCTTCGGTATTCTGGGCGGCATTGGTGCAGACCCGGACAACCTCATGCATATGAAGCGCATTGCAGACAAGCTGTTCGGCGACGACTATTCCTTCTCGGTTCTGGCGGCAGGGCGACACCAGATTCCGATGATCACAATGGCAGCGGCCATGGGTGGCAATGTGCGTGTCGGTCTGGAAGACAGTCTCTATGACGGTCGGGGAAAACTGGCCAAGAGCAATGCCGATCAGGTGCGGCGCATCCGTAGCATCCTGGACGGCTTGTCGCTGGAAGTTGCTACACCTGACGAAGTGCGCGACTATCTGGGCCTGAAGGGTGGAGACAGGGTGGCGTTCTGATGCCAAAGATCGTGTTGGATAGCAAAGCGGGCGTTGTGATCCGGCTCGCCGAGCCTGCCGATGCTGAACAGATTCACGAGGCGATCCGCGTGATGGGCGCGGGGCTTGGCGCTGCGGGCAAAGTCTCCAGCACGGTAGAAGATTTTCGCAACCACGGCTTTGGTCCCAACGCTGCTTTTACCAGTCTGATCGCCGAGGTGGACGAGGTATTTGCCGGGCTGGCACTGTTCTTCCCGATTTTCTCGACATGGCTCGGAAAGCCGGGTGTCTTTGTGCAGGATCTCTATGTTGTCGAGGCGTTTCGCGGTCGGCGGGTGGGCGAGGTTTTGCTCCGCCATGTCGCCTCGTGGTCGACAGCGCGGGGCGGCGTCTATCTGCGGCTGGCTGTGGATCGGGACAATATTGCCGCGCGGCGCTTTTACCAGCGGCTGGGTATCGGCTGGATCGAAGCCGACCTCGATCATGGCGCTTATGGCGAGGATTTTGCCCGTCTGGCGCGTATCAACGCAAATTAGGGAGTAATCATGAAAGCCTTCTACGCTGTTGAGCAAAAGCGTCACGATCCGAAAGCCTTTCTTTCCAGCGGTGCGCCGAAGCCAAACCCCGAGCAACCGGAGCGTGTCGAGCGCCTGCTCTCCGGCGCAAAGGCTGTGGGCTGCGAGATTATCCGTCCGAAAAATCACGGTCTCGGTCCGATAGCTGCCGTGCATACGCCGGAATATCTGGAGTTCCTGCAGCACATCTATCCGCGTTGGCGGCGCATCGAGGAAGCTTCGGAAGAGGTCATCCCGAACATTCATCCGTTGACGCGTGACGGCCGCTATCCCGCGTCCGCCGTCGGGCAGGTTGGCTATCACATGGCCGATACGGCGTGCCCGATAGCAGAACACACATGGGAAAGCGTGTGCTGGAGTGCCTGGAGCGCGGTTGACGCCGCCGATGCGGTGCTTGCGGGCGAGGTGGCGGCCTATGCGCTCTGCCGTCCACCGGGGCATCACGCCTTTGCCGATGTTGCTGGCGGCTTTTGTTTCGTCAATAATTCGGCAGTCGCGGCCCAGCATCTACGGTCAAAGGCTGAACGCGTCGCAATCCTGGATGTTGATCTGCATCACGGTAACGGGACGCAAGGCATTTTCTATGCGCGTCCCGATGTGCTGACAGTCTCGATCCACGCCGATCCGTTGCGCTTCTATCCATTCTTCTGGGGCCATGCCGATGAACGCGGTGAAGGCGCTGGGCTCGGCTACAATCTCAATCTGCCTCTGCCACGCAAATCTGGCGATGACGAGTTCCTCTCGTCGCTTGATACGGCTTTCCGTCGTATAGAAGCATTCGCGCCAGATGCGCTGGTGGTAGCACTTGGTCTTGACCCGTTTGAGGGTGATCCATTCGGCGGATTGTCGGTTACCACTGGCGGTTTCGGGCGCATTGCCGAAGCGATTGCAAAGCTTCGGCTGCCAACTGTCATCGTTCAGGAAGGTGGTTATCTTTGCGATGCGCTGGGCGACAATCTCACCGCTTTCCTGGGCGGCTATCAGTCGGTAGCGCGATGAGCGGTCTTGTGACTTTTATCGGCGTCGTACATCCGTGGATGTGCGACGTCATGGGACATATGAATGTCCGGTATTATGCCGGGATGTTCGACGATGCGAGCTTTCAGCTGTTGGGCCACATTGCCGGGAAAATCCCGGATGAGGGTTTCGGTTGGGCGGATGTGCGCTCGACAATGGAATATAAAAAGGAAGCGCCCGCCGGGGACTTGCTGACGATCCGCTCTCAGGTCCTGAAGGTGGGGCGTTCATCAATCACGTTTCGCCAGATAATGGCTGGTTCGCTTGATGGGGACCTGCGCGCCATCAATGAGACAACGTCCGTCTGTTTCGACAAGATCGCGCGTCATTCACTCGAACTTAAGCCAGCAATGCGAGCGCGAGCGGAAAGGCTCATGTAGGGCCACAATCTGATCGGCTTGGTCTGCCTCGTCTGGACGGTTGGCTTGGTTTCTTTATCATTTATTCTCACCTGATCGCAGACGATAAATCTGTCTTTGCAATCTAAACATCTTAGGGCCGAAGTCGTTTGGCACGGCCCTCTTTGGGTTGGAATTGTGTTACTTTTTCTCCGGATTTCGTCGCGCCAGCATATTCAGCGCCTCGACGAGTGCCGAGAAGCCCATGGCTGCATAAATGTAGCCCTTCGGCACATGGAAGCCAAAGCCATCGGCGATGAGCGTCATGCCGATCATCAGGAGGAAGCTCAGCGCCAGCATAACGATTGTCGGATTGGCGGCGATAAAGCGCGATAGCGGATCCGCGGCCAACAGCATCACTGTCACGGCGGCGAGAACAGCGATCACCATGATGGCGATCTCGTCTGTCATGCCAACTGCAGTAATAATCGAGTCGACCGAGAAAACCAGATCGAGAATGAGAATTTGCACGATGGCAGCGCCCATCGTTAACTCGGCCACTTTGCCACCGATGTTTTCTTTGCCGTCATTTGGATCGACCGTGTGATGGATTTCCTTCGTTGCTTTCCAGACAAGGAAAAGACCACCTGCAATAAGGATGATGTCGCGCCAGGAAAAACCGTGGCCAAAGGCTTCGAAGATTGGTTCTTTGAGCTGCACGATGATCGAGATCGTGAAGAGAAGCGCCAGACGCAGTATAAGTGCGGCACCTATTCCGATCCGCCTCGCTTTCGATTGCAAATGAGCGGGCAGTTTGTTCGTAAGAATCGAAATGAATATCAGGTTGTCGATGCCGAGGACGATTTCCATCGTCACTAGCGTTATCAGTGCAGCCCAGCCGCCAGGGCTGGATAGAAACGCCAGATGCTCAGCAAGAAATTCCATGAGGTCGGCCCCTTACGATAATTCGGTGGCCCAGAGATAAGTAATTTCAAGCCTTATTCAACTATCCGTGATTAAGATTTGCTGTCAAAAATGGAAAACTGCCAAAATGACGCCACTGCTTTAGCGATCTGAGCGAAACGAAAAACCGGTTCATCTTGAAATGAAAATCGGCAGTGTAACGGTAGGTCGCGTCTCACACCCGACAGACGGGAGGAGATTAGAGGCGATCAAAATAATGATGATCCGCCATGATCAATAGCGGCGCGATAATCGCGAGGAATAACTATTCAGTTCCAAGGTTATGCATGGCTATCCCCAATTAAGCGGCAATTTGCCATTTTTATGTTTTATAAAATTGAATCCTATTAAGCGCTGTAATAAATATAATCCGCTATAAAGAGTATGAATGTCAGTATTAAAATTGATCAATCTGCTGCGATGCACGCAAGACAAACCATAGCTTTCAAACTATATTGTTAGTGCCGCAGCGAATTAGGTCATAAAGCAATATGTTGATGAAGTGAATGTAATTTGTTACTACATGGAAAAAAAATGACGAGGAGCGGAATTTACAACCTTGGGGGGCATTAGGTTCCGCTCCTCGGTTCCTGTGAATTTTATTTCACAGGATCAAACTAAATGATTCACAGTCAAATAGTTTGCATGGAGGTGCCTCCACCAGACGGTTTTGTACATGCATTTTAGGGTTTTACAAGAGAACTATTGTAAACGAGTGTTTCCAGATTGAAATTTTGCTGTGTAAAAAATAGGCGCCCAAATATGAGCGCCTCAATAGAAGTATTTTATCAATATCACCGGCAAACTCTTATCGAGCGAACAACCCATCGACCATGATACCGTACGCGTTTCCTTTCCATGTGGCAGCGCTTCGGCTTCGGCTTGACGTGTCGCTGAGCCTGATGCCCCTTATGTGCTGGCGCAGCGTTGGCAATGACAGGTACAAAGGCACCTGCAAGTGACAAAGCAACCGCACCTATAATGAAATTCTTCATACCGTGTATCCTTCTGTTATCTTTACGCTGCCATCAGTAACGCGGAGCGCGTATGTATCTAGTAACTCAGAATAAGATAGAAATATGTCTGCTACTTCTCTTGTACTCGAACATTCAGTGCATCGCATTCGGCAGATTGCAGAATATAACTGTGAATCGTGATGTTTTGCGTTCGGTTAAGAGGAACAGGGAGACGCGGGGAGGGATTGCGTCTCCCCATTACTACGCTACGCGCAGTCAGCAGGTAGGAGCTAACCTGCATAGAGAAGGCGAATGTCCAGATCGCCCTGTGAAATACTAGTCTCACTTTTGCACCGCTCTCAAACATAGATTTGTAAGGAAATGTTGCCAGCTGATTTCCCGATACTGCGGTCCACTAAAGAAGCCCCCCGTTGAGACCGCCTTTTTCTTTGCCGGAAAAAACAAAACCCCGGACTAGCCGGGGTTTAAAGCTATTGACGCCGTCTAGTGTCCCAGAAAAGCACGGATATGACACAGAGCAATGCAGCGAGGATGGGGACTTCAATCAGAAAATACCAATGCATTGACCTTCCCTCAAACCGGAACGCGGCCACCACCATTGCTATGGGAAGCCATCCACGGCATAGCAGCCTCAGGTTTTTCAAGAATGTTGCGTTTTCGAGCGAAGCCTTCAAAGGCATTTTGCGCCACAATTAGTGGTTTCTGCCCGCTGTGAGCGTCACAACAGGCGCTCCATGCCACTTCATAAATGACGTCTCGATCATCCTGTGGCCATTCATAAAGAAAATCTATTGCATCAATCGGCCCTGCAATCTCTCTGATCAGAAATTTGCCGTCCTTTACAAAAATTGGACTGTCAAACAAACGGTCGCTCATCGAAACCTCCAATTGATCGAACGAAGTGTGTTGGAATGACGGGGTCGATTTAGTGATGCTGCGCCGCGTTTCAAGCCTCTGAGAATGAACTTTTTAGTGCCAGAAAACACTGGCAATAGCCTTCGGCAGCACCTTGGCGGAGAAAGCGAATGTCACGGCACAAGATTTACACGTTTTTGCTGACTGCGGACCTTGGAGCTCTGCCGAAGCTTGGTATACGAAACTGTTCGGGCGCGGACCGGATAACAGACACATAAGCACCCTCGTTCAGTGGGAGCTATTCAATCAGGCCCGAGTGGGTATTTCGTCAGATAACGAAATCGCCATGCGAGGGGCGAACTTCCTGATTGCCGCCGAACGGGAACGTCTGCGTGACGTGGGAATCATGCTGGGTGAGGATATCCCGGGCGACTATCCAACGCTGGCGCAAGTGTGTGATGCCGACGGCAATCTGATCACCTTCGCGACGCCGCCATCACCAAACTATCCGCTGGCGTAAGCGATCGTCCGCCCCTGTAATGTTGAAAGGCGGTCGGACAGTTTTTCGCCCATAAAACAGTCATAAGCCAGTTGCAAAGGAGCTGATCGGATTGTTCTTGGCTCTTATTTAAGGCAACCGCCAAGCCAAATATACCATGTCACCCTAGTAGGTATGTTTAGCTTAAATTCTCCGGGAAGTCGAACTTCGAACATTGCTGAAGAACCTTTTTTCACGCAATGCGTTATATCGCTGGAGGTGCACAATGGTTTGGTTTTATTGGTTGTACGGCACGATGTTGTTCACAATGACTGGACTTATCGGATTTACCATTTGGAATGAAAAGGACGGTGACTGATCTGCTCGCTGCGGCATTTCACCTGTTGGTCCGGCGACCTCAGATGCATGGCTGCATTCCAGATGAGATCGTTCGCTTACGGACGTTGGCCGGGAATAGTCGGGACCGTTATCTGAACATGTGTTCAACCTACGAATAGCAGTCGAAACGCTGCCAATCAGTCGAATCCACGGCTCGTTAAGTCCACTAGTGCACGGACGCAGGACCTTATATAAGCTAATTTTTCGGCTTAGTTCCCAAGGACAAGAATCATGTTTGCTGCTGATCGAGAAGCGATTTCGTGAGATGCATACTTAATTGTCTCGGTAGGGGCGCGCGCCTTCCACTCCTTCCTTTTTCTCTCGCAGCGAGCCGGTTATGAATTCCACCCAACGCAGGCCTTTCATGGGCATGTTTAGTTTTGAGCCAGGCATACTGATTGGTTTGATTGCAGCTGTTCTTTTTTTCGCCGGAAGTGGTTTGGTCACCTATATCAACACGCAAAACATACGCGTTGCCAATCAGAAAATTGTTGAAACACATCGCGCGATTGTCTCCCTTAAAAACCTGCTTTTAAACCTTCAGGACGCAGAAACGGGCCAGCGAGGTTACCTTCTGACGGGCGAAGACGATTATCTCGGCCCTTACCTAAATGCTCGCGGTGCGATTGCGAATGAATTTGAAAAAGTTGCTGAAAGGACGCGTGACAATGTCGGTCAGAGCGACCGGCTAGGCATTTTGAAGCAGCGCATCGAGGCAAAACTCGATGAGATGGCCCAAACGATCGATCTGCGAAAAACGCAGGGATTGAGCGCAGCGCTCGACCTTGTCCGTTCTGATCGTGGTAAAGTCGAGATGGATGCTATCCGCGGCATGGTTGACGCTATGTCCCAGACTGAAAACGAGGTTCGAACCAGTCGCCTCGCAGAGATGGAAAGCGCACAGCAGCAGGCATTGATTAGCACTGTGCTGACCGCCGCTCTTGGAATTCTACTAACGGTGGTGATCGGTTATCTTCTGGGCAAGGCTGCAAGCAGCCGTTCGCGCGAAGAATGGTTGCAAACAGGAAAAATCGGCCTGGGATCCGCCATGATGGGGGACCAGCGGATTGATGAGCTTGGCGAAAATGTCCTGGACTATCTCGTCGCATATACTGGTGCCGTGGCGGGAGCCTTCTTTAGTGGAGCGCGCGGTCACTATCGGCGTACAGCTGTCTACGGAATCCCGGACAGCAAATCCGTTCCCCTCGAGTTTGTTGGTCGCGCAGGACTGCTCGGGCAAGCGTCGACGCAGGGAAGCTTGATCGTTCTCGATGACGTGCCTGATGGCTATCTCTCCTTCGGTTCCGCTTTAGGTCAGGACAAGCCGAAATATCTCGTCATCTTGCCCGCTGTGGTTGAAGGCTCAACCAATGCCGTGCTGGAAATGGGTTTTCTCAAGCCCGTGGATGAGATGATTCTCTCGCTTTTAAAGCAAGCTTCCGAAGCAATAGGACTGAGTGTGCAAGCGGCATCCTATCGGGGCGAATTGCAAAACCTTCTGGAGGAAACCCAGCAACAGTCGGAAGAGCTGCAAGCGCAGGGCGAGGAATTGCGTGTCAACAATGAGGAACTTGAAGAGCAAAGTCGTGTTCTCAAGGAATCGCAGTTGCGGCTCGAGCTACAGGCGGCAGAGCTCGAGCAGACAAACACTCAGCTTGAAGAGCAGGCAAATCAGCTCGAAATTCAGCGATCTGATCTTGAGAGGGCAAATGCATCGGTTCAGCTGAAAGCCGCTGAGCTTGAGCGTTCAAGCCAGTATAAGTCCGACTTCCTCGCAAATATGTCGCACGAACTACGTACGCCACTTAACTCTTCGCTCATTCTGGCGAAGCTGCTGGCCGATAATCCGCATGAAAACCTGACGGAAGAACAGGTCAAGTACGCACGGACAATCCAGTCGTCAGGGAACGACCTGCTCAATCTAATCAACGATATTCTCGATCTTTCAAAAATTGAAGCCGGGCATGTTGAGATTCAGCTTGAGGAGGCATCGGTCGTCCGTCTGACAAACGGACTGCGGCAAATGTTCGAGCCTGTCGCAAGCGAAAAACAGCTTGAGTTCATCATCTCGCTCGACGAGCACCTGCCCAAAACGTTCGAGACCGATCCGCGTCGACTCGAGCAAATCCTCAAAAATCTGATCTCCAATGCAATCAAGTTCACCGAAAAGGGTAAAGTGGAGCTATCGGTCCGGCCGCAAGGCTCCGACAAGATTGTGTTTTCGGTTACCGACAGCGGTATCGGTATTGCCGAAGATCAGCTCAACAGCATTTTTGAGGCGTTTCATCAGGCTGATAGCACGATTAGCCGGAGATTTGGCGGCACCGGTCTGGGCCTTTCGATTTCGCGGCAGCTTGTGCGCCTTCTTGCAGGAACTATCGCAGTCGAGAGTAAGCCCGGACAGGGCAGCCGCTTTTCGGTTACGTTGCCCCTAAGGCCGATGTCTGCCAGAGACATTTCTCCAACCACTTCATCCTTTTTGCCGACGAGAAGCCCTGGTGAGATGCCTGGGGCGGTGTCAGAGGCGGCAGTTGCCCGCCAGCTTTCAGATGATCGCGAGGACATTGGGGGAGACAAGCGGGTACTCCTCGTCATTGAAGACGATGAGACATTTGCAGCGATTGTCCGTGATCTCTCCCGGGAAATGGGTTTTCATTGTGTTGTCGCGCGCACCGCAGAGGAGGCTGTCAAAACCGCGCGTGAATTTTCGCCAAACGCGATCGTGCTCGATGTTGGACTGCCCGATCAGTCGGGACTTTCGGTATTGGACGGCTTGAAAAATGACGTTCGCACCCGGCATATCCCGGTCCACGTCATTTCCGCAGGCGATTATACACGGACCGCGATCTCGCTGGGCGCTGTCGGTTATCTCCGCAAGCCCGTCAGCCGCGAGCAAATTGTCGATGTTCTGGCCGGACTTGAGAAAAAGCTGTCCCGGCGTGCGAACCGTGTCCTGATTGTGGAAGATGACAAGAACCAGCGAGAAGCGGTTGCCAGTCTGCTTGGCTCCGGGGACGTCGAGACCTTTACCGCTGCGAGCGCTGCCGAATGTCTGAACCTCCTTCGCGAGCAGACCTTTGATTGCATGGTTCTCGACCTTTCGCTGCCTGACACTTCCGGCTTTGCGTTGCTCGAAACTCTCAGCCAGGAAAACATTTACTCGTTCCCGCCGGTTATTGTGTATACTGGTCGGGAGCTTTCAGCGGAAAATGAGCAAAAGCTGCGCCGTTACTCCAAGTCCATCATTATCAAAGGCGCGAAATCGCCTGAGCGCCTTCTAGACGAAGTCAGTCTTTTTCTGCATCAGGTCATTTCGGAACTGCCACCCGAGCAGCAAAAAATGATTCAGAAAGCCCGCCATCGCGATGCGCTTCTTGAAGGTCGCAGAATTCTTGTCGTTGAAGATGATATCCGCAATATCTATGCCCTCACCAACATTCTTGAGCCCCGGGGCGCGGAAGTCATTATCGCACGTAACGGACGCGAGGCACTTGATGTATTGTCGAAGAACCAAGCCAATGAATCGACCGCTATTGATATTCTTTTGATGGATATCATGATGCCAGTAATGGATGGCCTCGCCGCCACCCGGAAGATCCGTGAAAACCCGGCGTGGAAGAAACTTCCCATCATCACACTGACTGCCAAGGCAATGCCGGATGACCAGCAGCGTTGCATCGAGGCCGGTGCAAATGATTATATGGCCAAACCACTTGATGTCGACAAACTCCTGTCGCTTGTTCGTGTCTGGATGCCCAAATGAGGGGAGCCCATTCAAACGATTCAGCAGAAGACATTGAAATGAGGTTGTTCCTGGAGGCGTTGTTTCTCCGGTATCACTATGATTTTCGGAATTACTCACTGGGCTCGATTCGGCGCCGTCTGAAACAGGCGCGTGAGCAACTGGGGTTTGCGAGTTTCTCCGCCATGCAGAACCAGCTACTTCACGATCCCGACATGCTGTCGCATTTGCTCCGCTTCCTCACCGTCCAGGTCAGCGATATGTTTCGCGATCCGGATTATTTCCGGGCAATCCGCGAGCAGGTGGTTCCGCATTTGCGGACCTACCCATCGCTTAAAGTCTGGATAGCTGGATGTAGCAGTGGAGAAGAACTCTACTCAATGGTGATCCTTTTTCGTGAAGAAGGTCTCGAGGACCGGACGCTTTTTTATGCGACAGACATCAATCAGGACGCTCTGAGCGCAGCAGAGGCTGGGGTGTTCGTTCTCGATCGTGTCCGGTCATTCACAGAAAATCACCAACGTTCGGGCGGGCGAACGTCTTTGTCAGATTACTACCAGGCGGCCTATGGTCGGGTGGTCTTTGATAAATCCCTGCGCCGTAACGTGGTCTTTTCAGATCACAGCCTTGCCACTGATGCAGTATTCGGCGAAATGCATCTTATATCCTGTCGAAATGTGCTGATCTATTTCGATCATGCGCTTAAAAATCGTGTCCTTGGCCTTTTTAAAGAGTCGCTTATCCATAAAGGTTTCCTGGGTCTGGGCGCTAAGGAAAGCGTGCGCTTTTCGGATCACGCCGGCACATTTGCGGATTTTGTACGCGAAGAAAAGATCTACCAGAAAGTCTCATCGTGAAGACCCTGGCTCCCGAGGCAATCGTGATCGGATCTTCTGCAGGCGCGTTTGAAGCCTTGTCGGCGATTTTGCCGTCATTGCCGCTAAACTACAGCCTTTCCGTTATTGTTGTCGTGCATATTCCGCCTGACCGGCCAAGCCTGATGGCTGAACTTTTTAGCCGGAAATGCAATATTTCCGTCTGGGAAGCTGAAGACAAGCAACCAGTTGAAAAGGGTAACATTTACTTCGCCCCGCCCGACTATCACTTGCGTATTGAGGCGGACCGAAGCTTTTCTCTTTCTCAGGATGATCCTGTTCTCTATTCGCGTCCATCCATTGACGTACTGTTTGAGAGCGCCGCGGAGGTCTTCGGCACCTGCCTGATAGGTGTTGTGCTTACCGGAGCCAACGAAGACGGGGCAGCGGGGCTTCGCCATATCGTCGATGCAGGCGGGAAAGCCATTGTTCAAAACCCGGAAAGTGCCCATGCCTCAGCAATGCCATACGCAGCGCTAAGCCAATGTGAGCATGCAGAGATTTTGTCGCTCGATGCGATAGCAACTTATCTAAAAAAGGTTCAAACCAACTCATGAAACCCGTATCGTTTCTCCTTGTGGACGATCTTGAAGAAAATCTTCTTGTGCTGGAGGGTCTCCTCCGACGCGAAGGGTTACAGTTGCTGAAAGCGAAATCCGGTGATGAGGCGCTTGAATTGCTGTTGCAGCATGATGTTGCGCTGGCGTTGGTTGATGTTCAGATGCCCGGACTTGACGGATTTCAACTTGCAGAATTCATGCGGGGCAATGAGCGAACTCGTCATGTCCCGATTATATTCGTGACAGCGGGTGGTGGAGGTCAGCGTCGTTTCCGGGGTTATGAAGCGGGCGCCGTGGATTTCATCCAGAAGCCGATCGAGCCTGACATCCTGCGCAGCAAGGCGGACGTTTTTTTTGAAATGTACAGGCAAAAGCAACAGCTCGCTGTGCAGCGAGATGAACTGGCGCTGCAGGCCGAGGCACTACGCATGGCAGCCCATCAAAAAGACATCCTTCTTCAGGAAATCAATCACCGGATCAAAAACCTTTTTGCTCTGGCGTCCGGGCTGATTTCGGTCAGTGCGCGCTCGGTGGGCACCAAGGAAGAACTTGTTGCCGATCTGAGAGCACGTATGAATGCCCTCGCCAACGCACATGCACTGACACTGCCTGATCTAAAAGACGATGGGGGCGTTGAGCGGTCCTTTTCGGTCTCTGCTCTTATCGAGGCGGTCGTGTTACCTCACAAAACCGAGCAGAGTTCCCGTCTCGAAATTACAGGGTCCGACATCACCCTGTCTGGAAATACGTTGACGTCTCTTGGTCTTCTGTTGCACGAACTTACGACAAATTCCGCGAAGTATGGCGCTCTGTCATCCCCTAATGGACGGCTTGCAATTCATATCGAGACTGACTGTGATATGGTGAACCTTCACTGGACAGAGACGGGAGGTTCAGCCCGACAAAGTCCGCCGGAACGGCAAGGGTTCGGAGCGACGCTCGAAAAGGCGACGTTGCAGGGGCTGAATGCAACGCTAACGCGCGAATGGAAGCCGGCAGGGTTGTCACTGCTTTTAAGACTCCCCGTGGCGACATTACAGGGCCCAAGAGATCGGGCCGCGTAAGCGAGTGTTATCGTGACAGCCACAGAACTGCTTAAACAGAAATATCGTATAATGCGTGGAAATTTGCGATAGAAAGTAAAGCGGGCGTACCAGATAGTGTTGAGTTACATCTCATTATGGACTGGTTCCCGCCTCGCGCCGAACCGGTCGGACTTCACGTTTGATGGAGCGCTGGAGATTGATAACCCGGACCATGGGAAGAAGAAAAACTGGTGCATTTCATGTCGAAAATCTGCACCGGTAACATTGGTTAGCTCGACGAAAAGAGCTCCTGTATGCAATAAGACAAAAAAATCGTGACTGATAATCTAACACGGTTGGCGGAGCGGGCTTTCGCCCGCTCAAGCCTTAAAGGTAACGGCTGCGTTCCCGTTCTATCTCCTCTTCGGTATAGGGGTCGGCGTTCGCGTCGAACCGTTGCCAGCCTTCCTGGACATAGAGTTTGCGTCGGGCGTTGATATCCACCGGACTGGCACCGGCCAGAATAGCGTCAGCTTCCGGCACACGTCCATCCGCCACACGAGCGGTCACAAGTGAGCCACCGCGACGAACGCCTTCGGCGTATAAGTGAGCGTCTTCTTTTGATACGCCGCTCTCCGTGAGCGCCCCGAAGAGACCACCGGCAACACCCCCGACAACTGCGCCTCCGACTGCACCGGCCAATGTTGCTGCGAGCCAACCCGCGGCGACGACTTGCTCTGCTCCCTTCAAACTGGACCGTTTATAATGAGAGTTTTCCGCGCTATTTTCCTGGCTGGGAGAAGGAGTGGAAGGCATGAAAGCATCGAAGTTTTCGGACGCTCAGAAGGTGTTTATTCTCAAGCAGGGAGATGACGGCGTTCCGGTAGCGGAAATCTGTCGCAAGAGCGGGATCAGCCAGGCAACTTATTTCAACTGGAAGAAAAAGTATGCAGGTCTGCTGCCTGATGAGATACGGCGGCTGCGCGCCTTGGAAGAGGAAAATACGCGGCTGAAGAGGATTGTTGCAGACCTCACGCTTGATCGGGAGATGTTGCAGGATGTGATCCGCCGAAAACTTTAAGGCCTGCGCGGAAACGTGATCTGGTGGCGGGAATGCTTGTTGATTGGGGAATATCGATCCGACGGGCTTGTGCAGCACTAAGCTTCGAAAGATCGACTATCAATTACAAGTCCCGCCGCACCGTGCAGGCCGCTGTTGAGAAGCGGATCAAAGAGATTTGTGAAACCCGTGTGCGATAGGGTTACCGTCGCGTACACGTCCTGCTTCGTCGCGAAGGCTGGACCATCAACATGAAGAAAACACGTCGAATATACAATGAGTTAGGACTTCAGCTCAGGAATAAACATCCGAAACGTCGTGTCAAGGCCAAGCTGCGTGAGGATCGTCAACAAGCGATCGGGCCGAATGATGTTTGGGCGATGGACTTTGTGCATGATCAGCTGGCAACAGGAAAGAAACTCCGGATTCTGACTATTGTCGATACGCATTCACGCTACTCGCCGGCAACCGATCCGCGCTTCAGTTATCGTGGTGAGGATGTCGTTCAGACACTTGAGAAAGTGTGTCGTCGTGCTGGCTATCCGAAGACAATAAGGGTTGATAATGGAAGTGAGTTTGTTTCGCGTGACCTCGATCTGTGGGCCTATGCCAACAAGGTCACACTGGACTTCTCCCGACCCGGAAAGCCGAGGGATAACGGGTTCATCGAAGCCTTCAACAGTAAGCTTCGCGCCGAGTGCCTGAACGCACACTGGTTCTTAACGCTTGAAGATGCGCGCGAAAAGTTGGAGAATTGGCGTCGACACTATAATGAGGATCGTCCTCACTCGGCAATCGGATATAACGTGCCGATTGCCTTGCATAATCCCGATGGCGTCATCAGCCCGCCATTGGCATAAGAGCCGGAAAATTCTAATTCCCGG
>NZ_JBQEPD010000032.1:12036-36107 GCF_052045675.1 Brucella sp. 22210 | reverse complement strand
GGAAAATCGATGGTGGAGGCGATCCGGTCGATAGGAGTGACGGAAGTTACATACTACCGGTGGCGGTCCGAATTCGGTGGACTGAAGGGCGACCAGGTGAAGCGCCTGAAGGAACTGGAAGCGGAGAATGCCCGGCTCAGGCGAGCCGTTTCCGATCTCACGCTGGACAAGATGATTTTGGCCGAGGCCGCGAAGGGAACCTTCTAAGCCCCGCCCGTCGCCGCGCTTGCGTGGATCATGTGATCGATGAACTGAAGGTGTCCGAACGTCGGGCATGCCGGGTTCTCGGCCAGCATCGTTCCACACAGCGCAAGATCGCCAAGACCCCGGATGATGAAGCGGCGTTGACCGCAGACATCACGGCGCTCGCTCGTAAGTCAGGCCGCTATGGCCACGGGTTGATGATCGCATGGTTCTCAACGGAATCTCGCTGTGCATATGGTGCATCAGTTTATAAGTCTACGCTCTAACATTCCAAACGGATCACCCCATGGAGGCAGGCCACATCGTGACGATTTTCAAGAGGGTTATGCTCCCCCTTTGTATGGTATTTGCAGCCTTCATCGCAAGGCCGGACGTGCCGTTATCAGAGTCAGTTCCGACTGGAACATTGGGGTCATGCGCGTACAAGCCCTGTCGCTGGCGTCTGCCAGCAGTGCGCCCTGCTCGTTTCACGATTCTTGTCCATCGCAACCGCGCCATGTCCTCTGGATAACCCTGATTCGTCAAAGCCAGTAATCTAACTGCAAAAGCTGCTGCACATAAGCTGGAGGATTATTCGCTTCCAAATCCTCAAGGTTCTGCATGTCGACGGCATGAAGGAATTGCGCATGTTCGAGCGCTCCTTCAAAAAGGACATAATAACGAGGTGCCCGGCCTGTCATGGGGTCAGGTAAACCAAGATTTGGCAGGATTCGCTCCCTGTACAGGGCAACCGATAATGGAAAACTGTGATGGTGCAGCACATAGCATCGCTCACCTACACGAGGTCCGGTACGTTCGCTCGTAAAGCCAAGCTTACAAATATCGTATCGAAGTGGGGTCGACAGACCCCCGGAAGTCTTTTGACCATCAGTTGGTTGTTGCCCTGGCAAATATAATTGTTTCCAATCAGCCGGGATAATGAATTCGAGCGAAGCCACACCTTAGGAAGTATAGTAAGTTCGTATAAAATTTCCGCGATTTATTCCCCTACCTGCTTCAAAAACTGGTTCGCTCCAATAATTAAAATATTTTTCGAGGGATGGCATTGTGTTTCCTTCCGAGTACACTTTAAAATAAAGTAAGAAATTAATTTCTAGTTTATATGACAATATTCGTAAGCCTACGGAAAATAAAACCTCGATCAGGCACACCAAACTGAAAGGACTTGTTCACATGCGTAAAACTGGTTGCTTGAAACTATCATTTCCGGCCAGAATTAATAATATTATTATAACTTCAACGCTTTATCTCTTGCAGTGCAATATATATCGGCACTGCGATGAGGCACAGATTTTATTCATGTGCTCAGCTCTTCCCTCCACTGGGTAAATACCCTGGGTTCTATATAATTTAGCACAGTGCGGATATCAGCAACCATATGGCCACCCTTTCGGGTTTCTCCCCAGTGCTTACTGAATTTAGCCAGCCAGTCACCGTCAATGCGATCAGGACAACTAACAGGATATGGCTGCGCGTCGATAGGGGGTAAATCCAGAAGCTCTGCTCCACTGCGATAAATTCCCATTCTTCTATAAAAGTCAGCAGAAGAATTTACACTCGTGAGTGATATGGCAGACGCGCCCATCGTGAGCCCCTCCTGACATGCAAGATACATCAGAAGCGTTCCGGTGCCTGGATGGGGATTTATTGCATTCGGGATATTACGATGCCCCCTAACTTCTAAAAGAAAAAGCAATAGTCTAAAGCTCTTTCCATCATCATTCAATTCGCATCCGATTAAAGCAGAGCCAATTTTTCCAGCGCTCATAGCAGGATCTTTTAGCTTTATCTCCTTCAGTTCTGAAATGCCGTACCCAGTATCGATAACTACATTGAAAACCTTACCCGTCCTCAGGTTTTTAAAATGGCGCACAATTCCTCACAATTTAATAGTCGCAAGTGTCAGCTTGCTCGTGGCAACTTACGCCGTCGTCACTTTCACTTTGAACAAGAGTTGAGTATCAAGAGAAATATTTGGGAGCATACAGAAAAATCCTGAACCATAAAATATAATTACAAATAATGGTGATGTTCATTTTCAAAATCAATATCCAGCAATCCCTATTTCATCCCCGCTATGGATGGTGAATAGCATTTGAAATGCAATTTTCGCAATAATGACAAAGCATCTAGAGCGCTGATGCACGCAAGCAGGCTGAAACCCGGCTGACACATACGCTGCTTCAAACAGACTTGCTAGTGGTCTTTGTGGTTCCAGCATTTGCTCAGCGCTTGCGCTTGAACCAAGGGATGCAAATGTTGGAATCAGACCACCAGCTCCTTTAAGTTTGAGACGGCCTTTTACCCTGGACAAGGAGCTCCCATGAATATCCCGCTTTACGTCGCCACCAGTGATCCCGTCCTTAGAACGGTAGCAGCTCAGGTCGATTTCAAAGATATAAGGTCTGAGAATATTCAGACCGTCATCGATGACGTATTACGTGTGGCAGAAAAAGAGGTGTTCATTGCCGGATTGGCCGCTCCACAGATTGGCTATCCGCTTCAGATCATAGCTATGAACGACAAAGTGCGCTCGGTCGGAAAACCGGACTTTGATCCGAACCACAAGAACACATTTAGCATCTTCATCAATCCGCACATAGTTTCGCATTCTTCGCTATTAAAAGATGATCTGGAAAGCTGTTTCTCAATCCCGGGTCTCGTAGGCCGGGTTGCGCGATCCCAGCAAGTCAAAATAGTCGCGTATGATAGAAAGGGAAACCTGGTTACAATTGAAGCGGAGGGCTATTATGCGCGCGTTTTTCAACATGAAATAGATCATCTTCATGGTGTGATGTATCCGGATCGCATTTTCCATGACGATGAAAAATCAGAGAAATTACACTTTTTGTATGAAATTGACGATACGCCAGAGCACCAGGAAACCCGAAAGAGCGAGTATCGTACCAGGTTGTCTGAGTGGCATTCGCAACATGGCAGCCTCGACGGTTTCGTCTGGGATAGAACTGTGCACAAAGCGGAGTGGGACGCCATGGTTTTCCACGCAGATCCAAACCGGAAGGAATGAAAGATTTGTGCCAGTGCGGCAGGCAAGGTCCTTTTAAAGACTGCGATGCTTTGCTGTTCCTTGCATAATGCCCGGGGTGAGCGGACAATTTGCGAAAGCCCATCGTAGGCAGTCCATCCTGGGCAGTCCGGGCTTGCCGACAGGCAGTCGCCCGGGCTTGCTCAAAGGGATCAATATGTGCGCGCCAGATCTTCCGGATCCGGATACTGTGCGTGCAACGCCGGATTAACGAGATACGCGGCAGTCAGAGATTCCCTGAAAATGAGCCACGCCTGCTCGGCATTCAGCGTGCCTATACTTTCTTGCGAGCAGATGCGCTCAAAGAGGAAGTGGTTTGCAAATTGGCTCAGAGTTTTTCTACGCACAAGTTGCGGGAGAATGAGGTGACGGTAGTAGACAAGATCGATATCCACACCGGGATGGTCTCGCAGCGCATAGTGATTTTTAGTTCTGGCGAAACCCATAGTGGCAAGCCTTTCGTTCCCTGCAGTTGTCTTGTTCAAGGTCGGGCTGTCGGGGTTTCTGGCTAGCTCATTCACCCAAAGCCCGTTCCACGGGGTGCGTAAATTCATAAAGATCGCTGCTGCTTATCCGTATGTGTAGCGGGATTAAGAAAAGTCGCATCATACTCTTCGACCACATCCCCCATACGAGAAAGGGCGTCGAAATATTCTTGGTCAGCGTGGGCATTTTTTGCTCCTTGAAAAACCAGGCCCGCTATGATGCAGGACAATACCTCGTCATGTTGCAATCGCTACTGTTTCAATGGAGGCGATTTTCACCATCTGCATTTCACTGGTGCGATACTGGAGATTATTTTTAGGCCTTGTCCTCAGGGCGCAATGATGACCGGTTTTCGTATTGTTACGGATCTGCGTCCGATTGACCAGAGCGCATTCCGAAAAGTGTGAAACGCCTCCGCAGGGAAATCAGTCCACTGGACTGATTTCTGATCCTGCTTCGATCGGAAAAGATGCGCGTTAAAACAAAGGATTAGAGGGCCAATCTGATCCAGTCAGATCGGCCCTCTGGCTCAGCGGATTGGAAAGGCGACCAAGGCTATCAATGCAAGCGCTGTTCGCCCGTTGTCATGCCGATGATGAGAACGATCCCGGGCGAACAATGCAGAGAGTGAACGTCTGGCGGCAGATGAGCTATTTCAACGGTAGAAAAACTTCCGCTACGGCTTCATGCTCCGATATCTCCGGGAAAAAGCTCAATCTCTGGCAATAGACAGGGAAGTCGCGCGTTTCCTCTCCGCTAGCCGGGAGCCAGTCACGATAAAGACAAAGCGCCGCTGGCTCCAGGTTATCGGTGTTGCCAACAACACGTAACACTGCGCAACGTCCGCCAGGGATCATACCAGCTTTGATTTCAAAGCCTCTCGCGTCAATGGGTTTGTCTATCCCGACACAAAGGTCCACAGCATAATCGTCAAGCGACGCAGGGCGTCGCTCGGAACGCCAGATATTAAAGGTCGGATTTGTCCCGGGATGGAGGTTGGCTGCCTTACGCCAGGCGATGAACTGTTTTACGGTGGCACCAAGCGTTGCCGGATTACCCCGGTGCTCCATGATTGCTATCCGCGTCGAGGGAACTTTGCGGATTGTCACGTCATCAATTGTAAAAGTTTCAGGCATGAGCTTGCTCCTTGCATTGTTGAGGGGATCAAAGGCCGCCTGCCATAGCTCCCAGTCGGGGGAATTCCGGAAGGATGAAGGCGACTGCCGGAACCGTCGGCGAAAGACCCGAGCGAATGCGTCAGGGGTTTCATAACCAGCATCCATTGCTATGTCCGTAACACTTTGGTCATCCCTATAAGCGAGCCGGTAGGAAGCACGCTTCATGCGAGCAAGCTGGACATAACGATACAAAGACAGCCCGAAAATGGACGTGAACTGTCGGTGAAAATGAAACATCGAGAAGGCCGCGACACCGCTCAGCGTTTTCAAATTCAGTTCGCCATCCAGATGCCGATCGATATAATCGAGCACGCGCTGCATCCGCATATGATAGTTTTGAAGCCTCGGCTTCATCTTGCGCCCTTTCTGTGATCATGTCAGTTAGACGCATACAGGTATGGCTTGCCCGATCGATCTTGCGGCTTTGTCCAGACAGCCAAATATCCCTGGCCGTGGCGCTCGCGAACAAGACCGCGATAACTATCCGGGCGCTCCTGATGCGCCAGAACCGTATACAAAGATCGTTGCGGCTTAAATTTCCTGGACCAACTTCACGTTCTATATAGCGCACTGAAATGTAATGATCCATGCGGTCGGATTGGAGACGAAGCCCCCGGGGCGCATTGACCGATAAGCCTGATGATATGTCTCAGAAGCTTTTGAGGGAAAAGGCATTTTCTATGCTCCATCGACCCGGGAATGTGGGCCTGATTATCGATAAGAAAAGTTAACAGGCTGGCAACCATATCTATGCGACGTGATCAGCCTTATTCGAGGCAAGAGCAGTAAGCGCTTGCCAGCCGGCGCGCGAAGGGAAATGAGCCACCCTCGCCGTCTATAGGCGTTGCCCTCAAAATGGAGTGCCGATCTGGTAAGGAATGTTATCCAGGTTCATCCTGCCTCCAGGACCGGCGAACCAAAATATCGCAAGAAATTAACACGTGGACAATTCCTGCAATTCATAGGAGCGCAATCAGCGGCCGTTGTTGTGTTGGAAGCACGTGGTAGCGTTCACTATTGGGCGCGCGACTGTCCGACGGGTAGTCTTGATACCAAATTCAACCGCAATCCAGCTATCAGATCGCCTGGACGCCAGCGTACGGTTCCAACAGAGCCGCTTCTTTATTTTTGGCAGTCTTTGAATTCCGCTTTCATTTGATTTGTTGGCGGTTGTGAGAAGGTGACAACGTCCGGTTTTTCAAGGATCTTGCGGTTGCGCGCGAAATCCACAAATGCAAACCATGCAATTTTAATGGGCTTCAGCCTGTTATATGCATCGCAACATGTCTTCAGCGTAAACTCATAAGAGACATCCTGATCTCGTTTGGGCCAGTCGCAAAGGAAATAGATAGCATCTTCAACAGAAGTGATTTCGAGGACGCCGTGAAGCTTTTTGCGTACAAAAATGGGTTTATCAAAAACACCTTCGCTCATCAGAACCCCTCCCACCGGATGAATAATAACCGCTGAAATAAGAATATTCTTTTATTCAGGAACGTCGCATTCCCGTATCCGGGAAAAATCAATAAAAAATCTCATCATTGAACCTAAATATATCTCTATACGCAGCTTATCGGCCATACATCTCATAAACTAGATTTTCGGAAGATAGAATCCATATCTGATTATATATTCTGCTGCTCGAAATTCACCATGCGTCCAACCTTAACTTCTGGCTATAGTTACACAGGCTTTCCAATATATTCAAGCGATGAATAACTTTACCTGTTTCATATCAACAATATAAAGCTCTCGTCCTTTACAAAACAAGCCCCCTAAAGCTACCTCCTATGTCAAAAGTATAGCATTGGAGCGCGTCCCTTTCATGTTGAATCGTCTCCACATAATAAGAAGTAATTTTGAGCTCCTTGCGGGCCTGGCATTACGGTCGCCGAAAGAGGCCGGGAAACCTTCCTTCTTCCATTTGCAAGCTCCACCGACCGCAGATGCTCGCCACAGCAAGTATCTGCGCTCGACAATCGCGCAGGAAACTCCGCCGCGTCGATTATTGTGCCAACTCCAGTGCTCTTTTCGCCCATGTATTGCGCCACCTTCTGTGAGCGCGACGCTCGTCGAAGACGACGTCGTTAATCTCTATCGCAAAGAAGTACCGTTCCTACTCTGCACCGCCGCCGGTCGCGCATCAACCGGCCTAATCACACCTGGCGCTGCTGGGACAATCTCGACATCGGCAGCAATACCTGGACTGAGCGCATCGGCGTGCGGGGTTGCAGGTCACTTTGCTTGACAAACTGCGGCTCTCCCGGAATGCTAAGCTCTGGCAGAGTTTTTCATCGAATGGGCCTTCATCGGCGCCGGTCCAATCGCCCGTGATTTGAAGGGCACCGCGCTGGAAGTAGCCGCGGAGTGATGACCGATAATACGCAAAAGGCCAGTCTTTTTTGCGACTGCCGACTACACAACGAACTTCGGAGGAGCGCGCGCGTATCTGGGAAAGCAATATTGGTCTGAATTTAAAACGGTATTTAACGATGGCTGCTGGTGCCGGCCTGGTCATTGCAGGGAAAGGAAATACGATAATGGGCAGACTCGCAGATGATAAGCTTTCGAGAATTTGTGCATCTTTGAATATGTCCGAACAGGAACTGGCCTACGCGCTCGGCATATCGCGCGTCGCACTCAAGGCAATCGAACGTCCTGACGCGCCTCTTTATCTGCGTCTGGCGCTCGCAGCGCTGCTCTCGGGAATGGACCCTGACGACGTATTGAATGCTACACATTCGTCCCCCACAATCCACGTGCCATTGTATCTCTTGTCAAAACGGTAGACGCTCTCCATTTTTTGCACGAAGCACAATCTGGTCAAGCCTCGTTAGAAACCATCGATTCCCTGAAGCGTGGATTTGCGCTGCAATCGTTCACGCCCCCATTAAAACGCGTTTCGATCTGATGGAATCAGATCGGTGTTCTAATTCTTTATCTTAACGCGCATCTTTTCCGATCGAAGCAGGATCAGAAATCAGTCCAGTGGACTGATTTCCCTGCGGAGGCGTTTCACACTTTCGGGAATGCGTTCTGAAATAGCTAGCTTATAATTAGGATTGAGCCGGAGGCCGGAAAAGCCAACTGTATACCTTCCGCCACGCAGTGACAGGAGGCGTCAAGATGGAATTCGTTATGTTCAGATCGGCAATCCAAGATCTCGAATATGTCTATGTTCGCAAGGACAGTGTCCAGGCCATAGAACCAGACCCCCTTTCACCGACGCGCAGCCGGCTTTATCTTGCAGGCGTGTCCGCCCCCCTCGTTGTTGAAGAAACTCCTAAAGAACTACTGACTCACTTGCTGGGATGAAGACTGCCAGTTTTCGCCGTGCTCCATTGACTTTGGGCGTCCAATCCAAGCCGGGCGTTTTGCAGGAGTAAACTGTCATCTCATGTTCATGTGTGCAGGAGGGGCGGAATCCTCCGCTCTCATGAGCGATTCAGGTTTCCAGACATGAATAAACTACCCCGTTTTCACGAGGGTGGTCAATTATGCAGCCTGTGCACGGCGCTTGAGATAGCGGTCCGAACCGATGACTACCGGAGCTAACAAGCCGCCTGATAAGGCGCAGAATACTGTCCACAGTATTTTCGATCACGCCGTGAAAGCGGATTTCTCCATTCCGGCCGTCTTCGGCTACGGCGAACGCAATCGTGTCGGCGTGAACGTCAAGGCCGGTCCGGCCATGACTTCCTCGTGGGGGATGCTCGGCCGTGGGTCGTCGATGATGGCCTGAATTTCGGCGGCCGCCAACAGCTATAGGCGTCGTGCTGCTCGCATTGCTTCATGGCGATGCTCCCAGGGATTGATGACCTCAAGCCCGCAGGCTTCAAAAGGGCTTGTGTCACGGGTCGCCACCATCAGGCTGTGCGCGGCGGCCGTGGCCGCGATGTAGCCATCCGCGTTGCCGATGGCTTTGCCTTCTGCCCTCGCCATCAAGTCGGCATAGGTTCGGGAAGTGTCGAGATCGAAGGCCAGCACGCGGCCCGCAAAGGTCGGCAAAACCTCTTGCTCCAGCCGTTCCTGGTAGATCGTGCGGCGCTTGCCCTCGGGCATCGCCGTAAGGCCATAGCGCAGCTCGGCTACGATGATAGCGGACAGATAGAGGGTTTCGACGGCCTGGGCGTCAATCCAGGCCAGCACGTCGGGATTCGGCTCGACCTTCCACAACTCGGAAATGACGTTGGTATCGAGAACGATCATTCAAATCTCATCGGCTCGGCCGGTGTCTTGTCGCGGAGCTGGTTGAAGCTCTCGGCTTCGGCATCGGTCAACCCTCCCCCCTCGCGGGCGATAGACGCCAGCAGCGAACCGAGCTTGACGCGCTGAGGCGGCCGGGCGGCGGTTTCCAGAATTTCGCGGATTTCCGCCTCGGTGCTGCGGCCATGATGAGCGGCACGCACGCGAAGCGCGCGATGCACCTCATCGGGCAAATTTCTAACGGTGACGCTCGCCATGACGACCTCCTTATTGAATCGACTTCAATGATTGCGTCATAGGACAAGTGATAGCATTCGGCAACGGTCTGAAAACGGTCGGTTCCAGCTCAGGACGAAATGACAGTGCGCCGGGAGATCGGCAAGGAATAGATGGTGCAAGTCCTGACAATGAAGGAGTAGCAATCCACATCGGCCCCCGAACCGTGCGCAGACGTTCGTGCTCGCGTTGGCGAAGCGTCGGCAGGAAGAATGCAGACCAGCCATTGAGCCACGAAATCGCCTCACCTCGAATGCCGACGCCGTTGTTAGGCGGCAGGCACATGGCAGGGTGCGCTATTGCGAGCGCCCGGCCAATCCGGCGCGGTTGTAGACCCCAGCATGCATGGAAGCTCTTTGAGCGGGAACCGGGAGATCTCCGGGCGGCCCCGATCTTCTATTGAAGACATGGAGCAAAAACAGCAGTCCAAAGGCAGCACAGCCGCAGCTTCTCCTGCCTGAATAAATTAATTGTAGCGAAGCCTTATACAAGCTTCCAATTAAACAAATTCATCTCCTGGAAAGAACAATCACTACAGATAATTTCATATTGATAATGTTATAGAACTATAAAAAGTGGGCACTAAGAGAAGCATTCATTTCTGTTGTGATCACGAATTGTTAAGCATCAGACCCCATAATGGGATACATTGCATCATCACGCCCCGATGCATATAGAGCCCGTCCGGTTTTGCTTCCATGTCCGGATGGGCTTTTTGTTGCAAGACGGTGATGGCGCCTCTTTGGGATCGCGTACTATTCGCCGTTCCAGCTCACCAAATCGTTCTGCATCGGCCCGGGTTACGCAACTGTTCTGCCGATCTTTTCCCCAAACCGCAAGTCCCGGCTTCACTCGTTCGCCCTTTGTATCTCTCATCTCCCTGGCCAAAGGCTGGACCGTCTCGAGTCCTGCCTGAACACTGTCCATCTGCCCCTCGGCATGGCATTGCAGCCGAACGCCGCCTCCTCGAACTGTTCGTGTAAACCGGCAGGTCAGTGCAGACGAATATTGAAATCAGGAAATCCACCGACGGCAGTTTTTGTTCTGGACCAAACACAGAACTGCACCCGCAAATTGAGTATCGGATTGGAATTTGTCCATAAGAGCGCGTTTTGGTCTGATTCAAACCAGATTGGCACTTTAAAGCAAGATTTAACGCACAACTATCCGAAAATCGTTTCAGATGGTACTTTTTGATAACATTCGATTAAATTTCAAAATTTGTATTTTCAATAGCCAAAATATTTAGTTCTATTTCTGCAATCTGGCGCATTTATGTCTATTTGGGGAAGCGCGTCGTATTTCACGGCCTCATCGATCAATCTTATCTGTTCTCTCCGAAGAGTCTCGGAAGACGGGCATACCGGTCGATTTTTTCGTCTTCTTTCACTACAAAACCTTTTTAAACTGCGCTTGTTGTTCTGGAGCGCCTGGTCTTTGCGATCCTGTTTGAGACAAGCGGTAATCACTCCATCTCTAATCACGGGCTCTCCTCAGGGGAATCCTCACAATATCTGTCTACGTCACACTGCCAACGAAAGACAGCACCGGGATATTGCGCCGATAAATGCGGCACTTGAATTAAAAAACAAAACCCCAAAAGAAAATAGCAGAAGGAGAGACAATTCAATCTCTCCTGCGTAAAATTCGGTGCAGCATTATATGTACATTCCATTTAAATCAATTGTTCCTGAAGTCTGGAGAGACGAAGCGCTACCAACCCGATCTCGCCGATCAGCAAGGGAAACGTATTGCACCGCTGTGACCGAAGCCGACGGAGCGGGGTGGAAGCATCCGGATGCTGTTGCGCACCATCCGGGCCGCGATCTTGATGCTTGATCGCGAGCAGGAACACCGTTTCAAGCGGTACATTGCGGCCGACATCTGCGACGGTGCTGAGGCACAACGCCCCCGATGCGATCCGGAAACTCCGACTATGGAGCAGTCAGCAGCCTGATTGGTCATGTCGCCTCCCCACAATATAGGGATAGGCAATTATGCGGAAATCGTGAAACATAGAAGTGTGCGCTTTAAAAGCATAGAATAACTGCTTTTCCAATGTCTGCGCGGAACGCACAAGGATTACTGCTTCCTCCATGGAAATTCTATACATCCTGATTAAAGAACCAATGGCAATTTTAACATCTCTCGATAGATCCATTTTTCTTTTATCCCAAGCGGAGGACTGCTTGCTCTACAGTCACTTCACCAAAATGGAGGCCGCCTGCACGATCCTGCAACTTCTCCCATCGATTTTTATTACGCCTATCCGATCCTTTTCTTGCAAAAGAAAATAATTAGTGTCATAATTACTTATATTGGAAGGGAATAATATTAGTAAATTCATATATTGCGGGAGCGCACATGATGATTACTCGCAAATATAACTCAGCGATTGATTCTGGCTTTCCTTATTCAAAAATGGATATTCTTTTCCTGGTAATCGGTTTTGGCCTCGCAGGGTTTAGCGTGATTTGTATCATTGCCAGCATGATATTGTATTTTAAAGCCCCCTATATGGATCAGGGAGACAAAAACCTTTCTGAGTTCAAATCTATAGTCCATATGGATGCCAGAGTGCCGAAGAGAGCGCCTTCGAATTTTTCGCAAATACCCCGGAACATCGTGCAGTCATCACCCTCTCAGGATTATAAATATGAGAGAAAGTAATAGCTGTCTCAAAATCAGGCAGTTTGTCCTTTTTCTTTCTATATTGCGAGGGGCAAGCATTGCCCCTGCATGGCGGCGGGTAAAGCCGCAATATTTTTACAACTTGGGAATTTCGATATGAATTTTTCAGCTTTGCTTGTTCCAGCTTTATTGACCGCTGGAATTGCGGGGACGCAGCAGCCAGCTCAGGCGACGCAAGCGATACACCAGGGTCCAATTGGCGCTGTTGTTGTCGGACGAGAACTGGTCCTGCCCGCACAATATGCACCAC
This sequence comes from Brucella sp. 22210, assembly GCF_052045675.1. Classification (NCBI taxonomy): domain Bacteria; kingdom Pseudomonadati; phylum Pseudomonadota; class Alphaproteobacteria; order Hyphomicrobiales; family Brucellaceae; genus Brucella; species Brucella sp. 22210. Next base: position 23,770 of record NZ_JBQEPD010000032.1, on the reverse strand, counting down.
CTCCCCCCAACCAGGGCCGTTACGATCCCTACGCCCCGACGCCGCCTTCAATCGGCGGCGGTGCCGTGCCATTGCAGCCGCAACCCGGACCGGGCATTGGTACCGGGGCAACACCCGCTTCACCTCGAAATGACCCACAACGGCTGCGCCCCGACCAGGGCGCGCCATTCAAGCCGAGCGAAGATATTACCTGCTATCCGCGAGAGCGGGCCTGCTACAATCGCGGAGGACATTACATACATTCCTGGACGCGCAGGATGTTTTCCAAAAGGCGTTAACGAATGCTCCTTGAGCCGGACCGGCGCACGCGCCAGTCATGCAACCCTGTTGAAACGTTTGCCCGTGATTGTCGCGCTCCAACAAAGGGCCCAACCTGTCTCGCAGCGGTAGTGCGCGCCGCGAGACAGGTGTCAAAGTCTATGAGACGAAAGCTTTCATAAAATTCGCTTGTAAGGGTCACAATGAGACGCTCGACGACCTGCGTCGCGAAATCGCTTGCATATTGTCATGGGGGTTATGGGCGTCGCGTTCAGCAAGGTGCACGATCTTTTCATAATGCAAAACGCCCGTATAATTGCGTATCTTTTCGTTGGGGTGATTTTTCGTCCCTTCGAATGCAAAAAGATAGGGGAGCATCTGAGTTCGATAGGATGCGACCGTAATTGAGAAACTGTGCGGCCGAAGAACATAACTGCGTTCGCCATTGGGCCCAAAAATTCTCTCGTTCTGATCCGGTATGAAGCCCAGCCTTTCAATAACCGCTCTCAATGAGGCTGGCAAAAAAAATGGGTTCCCCTCCCCGCCGCTACACGGTGTTTGCCCTGGTAAATATAATTTCCTCCAGTTCGCTGGAATCAGGAGGCGAAGCGATAAGCCGCACCCATAAGCAAGATAGTGTTGAATAAACGGTTCACCTCTTAGTCCATTGAAATCAGGACTGCTCCAATAATCAAAATATTCTACTAAAGTGGGAAGGGACATTATGTGCTCCAGAGGCGAATATAAAACACCTTACGAGGTGGCAATGTCGCGTCACTATACCATTCTTGCTGTCGGGGTAATCGGCCTGGAATAAAATGTGACGTCAATCAACATGATAGCTGCTCCGGTATGAGGTGGATGATCGAGGCACCCCGCAAGGACCGGATGAAACGCTCTTCCTGTCAATTGGCAAGATTGAGGGCCAGTACCGGGCGGCGATAGACGCCACAAGGCGCAGCGGTGCAGATTTTCTCTGTGCGCCGGGCCCGAAAGGAGGAAATTGGATACTATGAAGGCAACTGAATGCGACAAGAAGTTCGACGCCGATGAGGATGCAAGCGGTGCAATCGAGTGATCCTGGAGCGCATTTCCGAAAAGTGTGAAACGCCTGCGCAGGGAAATCAGTCCACTGGACTGATTTCCGATCCTGCTTCGATCAGAAAAGATGCGCGTTAAAACAAAGGATTAGAGCGCCGATCTGGTCCAGGCAGATCGAAACGCGCCCTGGACGCGGCCCCTCGGTCTAACACGGCATCTCTGATTAAGCTGTGGGGCGCTGAGCGCCTTCAGTAAATTGTCCTGAGTGGCCCTGTTTCTGCGTGAAGCGGTTTGTGCCGACCTGCTCGCGCCTGCGGCGAAAGCAGATCGCATAGCCGTAGCGCAGCAGCATCTGCACGCCACATCCGGTGATGGCAAAATGTCGATCGATAACAACATTCCCGAATGTGATATCAGATTTTGCAAGCCGCCAATATAGCAATCAATGCAAGCGGAAATCACGTTTAAAACACATAGTTTTATGAACATAACTTCAATGAATGCGTACAGTCGCCAAACAAATAAATCTCGATGAAAAAGACAATTGTTGGCGACCGATTAACGCATTTCCTTGAAGAAACGCTTATTGTGCTTCCGCACAATACTTGATGATCTCACCTTCGATGACCGTGCCGCCTTCCTGGCCTTGGATGATCAATTTTCCCTTACCAGGGCAATCAATCACAAGTGTCGCATTAGGGTCGAGGGGTGTATCTGCATAAGCCGTGGCCACGGCAAAATAGGACGACAACACAACAGAAGATGCCAGAACGATCTTTTGCATAATTCTCTACCTTTTAAAAATGGAGCAATCTCTCGGATTACGTGGCCAGTATGACGCAATATGTATTTGGCGCACCTGCCACTGTGAGCTACCTATAAATTGGAAATCAATCAACAAGGTGCGCCAAAAAGTCGAACCACGCTCGATGCAGCACGGTTGAGCGCGTTTGCCCGCGACGAGTGCGGGATCGGTGACTGCCCCTTACGAAATTGCTGCAACGCTATGAGAGCGACAAGGCGAGAATGGCTGTGAATTCAGGCCCCGGCTATGACGTTTGCAACGAAATCGCCCTCTATGGTGCAATCTGCAAAAAAAGCCGCTTGTCACACAGGTCCGCCCCTCGCCATCAAACAAGCCAGTAGTCTAACCGCAACAGTTGCTGGATATAGGCCTGCGGATTGTTAGTTTCTAAAGCCTCCAACTGCAACATGTCGGCTCGATAAAGAAATTGCGCATATTCGTGCACTCTTTCAAAAATTCTTTCATCAGCCGTAGACATGCCCGTCTTAGAGTCGTAGCAATTCAGACGCGGCAATATTCGTTCTTTGTACAGAGCAACCGATAACGGATAGCTATGAGGGCGCAGTATATACCGGCGCGGTCCTTGATGGAGACGAGTTCCACCGTATTGTTGACTGGATCGAAAGCCTAGTCGACGGATTGCGCTTGACAAAATTTTCGGTAAGGCCCCGGGTGTTTCTTGTCTTCCGGTCTGTGGTTGTTCCGCCAGATATAATTGGGTCCAGTCAACCGGAATGAGGAGCTCCAGTGAGAGCACCAGCTGGTCCGTATAATAGGGACGAATGAGCGGCCCGCGATTTATGCTTCTGTCGTTTTCAATGGCTGGCTGGCTCCAGTAATTGAAATATTGCGTAAGTGATGGCATAACTTTTCCTAACTGATGCTTCAAATTTACCGCAAGGCAATTTTGCGCTCGGCCGTGCAAGCAGGGTTAGGTTAACGGCTCTCGAAGCCCAGCCGTTTAGGCCACCCATTACACCAACAGATCGCAAATATCCGCCTACTCACCAGGCGCATCGCAAGAGCCTGATATCGTTACATTCATTATGATTCAGGCTCTGAGGTTGGCCAGGTAAGAATAATTGCCTCCCTTCCTGCGGAATTATCAATTCAAGCGATTGCACGCCAAACTCAGCGGGAGTGGTAGGGCCGAAGAAGCGGATCGCGAACCTTCTGGCCGTTGAGAAAAACGGGCTCACTCCAATAATTGAAATAGTCTTTTGTGGTTGGCATATAACCTCCTATAGTTTCGTCACCAAAACTGTAAACGAAATGAAACGATGGTGTAGTAGCCATCCGGCATGCGTTGCTTCATCATGATTGGCCAGGGTGACTTGAGACCCGATTGATCCCGGGTGTTTGGGAGAGACTTTGATTTCCAATTTGGCCATAAGCGATCTAGTTTTCCATAATATTGCTGCCATTCGCAAGCGTCCAGCCGTCGCGTACAATCCGCGTCGTGACCAGGCCGGGGCCAGTGAGTGCAGCATTTAAGCATTTTGATATAACGGTCGATACCTAAAAAATTCCGAGAACAGGACGGCGTAGTCGGGCTAATATAGGATAGGCACATATTCGAGATTCTTAATAGAATTGAAGCCAGCAGCCTTGCTTTACAATATATTATGACTTTAATTATCATATTTAAGTTATTGTTTTATGAGCAGATAGCTTAATGATGGCCATATTGTGGGCTTTTTTTCGTCGAAATTTGAAGTTACAGAGCGGGAGTTTTTAAAAAGGACTCTTTATGAAAGTTTTTATTTCCACAATTGCCGCTGTTGCCGCTCTTTCTTGTGTTTCCGCAGTGGCTGCACCCCAGACACAACAGGTAAAAACCACGCAGCTTGGCCTTCTCAGGTGTGAAGTCGAAGGGGGCGTGGGTTACATTGTTGGATCGAGCAAGGCCGTAAAATGTGAATTCTCACATCGGGACGGAACCGTCGAAAAATATAAAGGCCGCCTGGGTAAGCTAGGGCTTGATATCGGAATCACCGGCAAATCCTATCTAAAGTGGATGGTAGTCACGTCTGCGGGTCATCGCGTCGGCGACGCAGCCCTGGAAGGAACCTATGCAGGCGTTTCGGTTGGTGGCGCTTTCGGGCTTGGACTTGGGGTGCACGCTTTGGTTGGCGGTTCACACAAGCAGATCGGCCTGCAACCGTTCAGCACCGCCGGCACGACGGGAGCCAATATTGCTGCCGGTGCGACGAGCCTGACACTGAAGGCTGTCAACTAACACCCAGCTGCCAAACTTACAGGCAATCGGGCCTGTAAAGCGTCAATCAACCTGGCGTGATATGTTCTCAGGTTGATTGACACTCTACCATCTGTTTTCATGCATTATATATATATATATATATCGAAGCGGGACCGGAAAGCAGCCCTGGAGACTGTTTTCCCGCGCAGGCGCTCCTCCCCTCTCGAAAGCATGTTCGCAGGTCGCGATAAAAGACAGCAGACGGTCAACTGCCATGATGGTAGACTTCACCCAATGCGCCAACGATCGTGGCGACCGTTGCAAGATCATCGCGAAAGTCGGACAGACCGGCTCCCTTCGTGCCATGATACCGGATCGCTCAGGTGGCGGTACGGATTCAAGAGCAACGCTGCCTGTCGCGACCTGCCAGTTTGATTTTCCAGTGCGACATCTGTGAGAATGTAGCGTGCGATCACCGTTATCATCTGCGGGATGCGATCCACGGGTCCGTTAACGCCGACGGAATGCGTGAGCGTCGATATATCTTCAGGATGTCACACGGGTTTGCCCCATGAGAGCCTCATATTCCCGGTCGATAATCGTCCAGGACGGCACGAAACTGGCGCCTCTTCCTGGCAAGGGTGTCCAGAGCTTTGAACTGCATCATTCATATCGACAAGGTGCCGCGCCTGTCCGTCCTCATCTCTCCGCTCTGCTCAACCGGAACGGCGATTGATTTATGCTAGAAATACCATTTGGCACCATAGCGAAACATAATCAGGGCAAGCGTAACAGTGATCGCACCGCCGATACGCGAGGCAATCTGGGCAAAAGGCATCAATTGCATGCGATTGGCGGCCGTAAGAATGGCAATATCACCTGTGCCACCTTGTCCGCTATGACAACCATTTACGATCGCTATATCGATCGGATGCGCATCGACAAAGCGTGCTGTAGCAAAACCTGCACCAATCAGAGAAGCCACAGTTGCAAACACCGTTACGACATTTGAAATATTAAGAGCGCGTACAAAAGGCTCCCAGGGCGTCAAGGCAATACCCATCGCAAAAAGCAGTGGCCAGGTCACTATTGAAGAGAAGAAAACATAGAGCGTTCTGCTCGCACTCTCCAGGGTGGGGGAGACCAAGTTTGCGGTTTTTGCTGCGGCTACAAGGAACAGCATGGTAATCGGTGCGGGAAAATCGCAAAGCCTCTGTAGCATAACGCCAATTAAATAGTAGGCGACAATTGTCACGCCGGCCCCACCAATTGCAGCGGGCGAAACGGTTTCATATGGCTTGGATTGCTGCATGACTATATGATTTTCATCGCGTAGCAGTTGCCCTTCACCCGTCAGATGGGGGAATTTCTTGCCAAGAAGATTGAGAAGTCCGCACAGCAAAACTGCCATAAAACTTCCCAGCATCACAATTGGTAATAGCTGCGCAAAGATCTGTTCGTGTGATTGCCCCAGGGCCCAGGAATAGCCAGCCGATAAGGGAATAGCACCTTCCCCCACCCCACCAGCCATAATCGGCACGACAACAAAGAAGAAACTATGCGATGCACTCTGGCCGGTTGCTATACCTGCCAAGGTACCGACAATCGTAGCGACCACTGAGCCACTGAAGAGAGGGAGGAAAATTTTGAGACAACCCGAGATGAGCGTATGGCGATCCATACACAATATGCTGCCCACTATAATCACGGCGATGTAAAGATAGAGAAAGTTGGAGGCTTTCATAAAATCATTGACGGAGGCGAGAACTCCAACGGGTATAAGGCCCGCATAGGCTGATGCAGACGGTATTACAAAAGCAAGGATCGTTGCACCCCCTGTGCGTCCGAGAAGAGGTGCCCGCCGTGCAACCTCCATGAAAAAAAAGCCCCCCGTTGCAAGAATGGCAATCGACATTGTGAGGTCTGAGGGAACGCGCCCTGTTGCAGAAAAAAAGCCAATAAGCAAAACAAGAACTATATAAGCCGGGAGTGGGACGACACCAATCTTTAGATTGGTCAGTATGGAGAGCAACTTCCCTTGTTTCGCATGGAATGTATTTAATGTTTCGTAAGCATCTGCCGAAATTTTTGTCGGCGCTGTATTTTCCGAAGGGCTTCGCTCGAACATTTATTTCCTCTAAACAAGCGGCAATTTAAATATCGTTCTGCTTTTAAATACAAAATTTAAATATAAAAGACGATCCTGACACAATTTTTATGCCAAACAATACCCAATTATTTGTGAGGCTTACCAGTTTGTCCGCACGGCCGCCCCATCGAGAGATCAATAAAAGGGCGCAATTGGGCACAACAAAGAGTGTATCGGCGTCCACTTTTACGACAAGCGCTTTTCTTGCGAAACCGTTTCCTGGACACCCTGGAAAGAGGTGTAGCTTTCCAGAGCGTAGCGATCCCGAGAAACGTGAAACGCCTCCGCAGACTATCCACTGGACTGATTTCTGATTCTGCTTCGATCGGGAAAGATGCGCATTAAAACAAAGAACCAGAGCGCCGATCTGATTCAATCAGATCGAAACGCGCTCGCCCTGATATATATGCTAGCAATTACTTGGTTTTGCATACAATTAAGAAAGCTGTAAATTGGCCGAACGCTAGCGACAACCTCCCGGACAGAAGCGCTCCATTGGGAACACAATCGAGCGCTTGCCATCTGCTGCTCGAGATCTTGCGGCTTTCCAGCGTGAGTGCTTGAGATGACTATATTCATCCAGGCAACAAAGAACATGAAATCCGATGGCTGGCGCAATAGCCATAACCAAAAAATGATTCATAACCTCGTAATGGGACATCCTTGTAGCAGCGGGAAGGAACAAGGTCTTCAATCATTATGAAGGGCCTGAAGTTTCTGGAGAGTGGAGGTTTCTGGTGCTAATCAAGCTTAAAAAAACACGTTCACACCTTGAAGACAGAAAGCTTGCTCTTTGGCTGGCGACCCTGGCGGGACTATTGAATGCCATGGCTCTTGGCGCCTTCGGTTTTTTCCCTTCTCATATGTCAGGAAACGCATCGCATATTTCCAGGGAAATATCAGCGCTACATCTCAACGAGATCCTTTTTCTGGGATCTATAATTATGAGCTTTGCTACCGGGGCCATATGTTCCCGTTTGATAGTTGTATGGGGTGCAGCCTACAATAACCGTTTGATTTTTTGTCAAATTCTTTTGCTGGAGGGCGGCATCCTGACCGGTGTTTCCGTTTACGAAGTCTTTTTTTATTCAGCCAGCAGCAACGGTAAAATGATCCTTATCCTCAGTGCATTAATGGGAATGCATAACGCTATATCAACGCAGCTCTCCAATGGCAGGGTAAGGTCAACCCATATCACAGGGGCAATTACAGATGCTGGGATTTCCCTGGCATCGCTTTTGTCGGCCTTTTTTTGCAGACATGACGGTAAGGAATTCGATACACAAGTACGCCAGTTAACCACTCATTTAATCACGATATTCTCTTTTTCAAGCGGCGCGATAGCAGGTCTTGTATTATTTAAATGGCTGAGCTTCCAGTCAATGGCTGCTGTCGGGATGACATTGACTGGATTAGCCATGAGTTCCATGCTTGTGGTAAGACGACATGTGAATAGCATAGGTAAACTTAAATGCCGTGCTGACATCGTACAAGGCCGGGAACTTCAAACCTAGCGGCGAACATTACAAGTGTGTGTACATTCCGGCCGTCCGGGCATCGCTCATCATGTTAATGGGTTGCTGACTGCTCCAGACGGTCTCGAAGATGAAGGACTGTCAGGACTCGTTGGGAAGGTCCATGCTTCATTGAAAGGAAGCATGCATGACGCAGTCTCCCCAGTGAAGTTTATGGTGACGCCCCCTGCACTACTCCCGCGCCTCGATCAGTGTGCCATCTCGCCAGGCAAAGCCATAATCTCTTCATAGTGTCATGTCCATGACCCCGAGGGGCGTAGTGCGTCCGAATATTCCCACGATCTGGCAGGCAGGCGGCCGGGATTGTCGTTGCCATCCATCAAATCTCCTTCGTGCAAAGCCACTTCCTGGTCCCGAACGCCATAATAGACGCTGATGATCGTCACGGTGTCATCCACAACTTCAACCAAAATCGCCACGCTCAGGCAAACTGCGTGCGCTTGTCGGCAAGGTGCTGGCGTAGCTGGACAACGCTGAACGCCGGGCTCGGGTCGGACTTTAGTTATCATAGGCGTTCATTCTTGGGAAAGAGTGCGCTTCAAAACAACAGTAGCACTGATCTCATCCAGCCGAATCGAATGCGGAGTTGATACGCCACACGGAGTCGGCTCGCGACTGAACCATCCAACCAGGAATAATAGCGACACGGGCGCCGCCAGCATTGACTATCAAATGAACTTCATCCAATGATTAACTCGCTAATAAGGACCAGAGCTATGTCGTCACTAGAATAATATTTTTAATTTATGGAGCGAGCCTGCCAGCCTGAAATAGAGAGCAGCATGAATGCATGTGCGAAAATGGTGATTTTTTCGCGTGCCGGAGCGTACTTAAAGCTGCGTAAGCACCAAATGTAGAATTGCCATGTGCAGCCACACAGAACGATATTGCAACGAGCTCTAAGCGCGAATGATGACTGCGAAGCGTTGTTCGTTCCTATCGTAGGGGTAATGACATATTGTCGCCGGGACCTGTTGTCTATACGCTGAGAGGCTTACTCCCCAGGACGGGCATTCCGCTCTTGCTATAAGAGTATTATTGGCGGCTTCAATGAGTGCTCCTCCAACAGGCATGGTGGCTTTGTTTTGTGTTGCATCCTCGCAGTTGTGATATTTATGATCATACAAACACAATCCCCATTTGCTCGCATTCGCGGCAGCGGTAACTTCGAGAGATGATTTTTATCAAATTCAGCGTCAATATCATCTTATCGGCCTCCGAATGAAAGGTGATTGACCTGTTCATAATAAACGAAATGAAGCCATTTTCTTAAAATTATTTTTATTTTAAAAATCCGAATGGGGCGATGTGAGAGCGTTTAGAGATCTGAAATCGGGTATGATGTGCAGTTTGAATATTGGACCCGACGACATTGACCCAGAGTTTACAAAACTGGAACTCCTTTGGCTCGGTCCCACCGAAAAAAATATTGGGCGCGTTTTATTTCGAAACATACGGGATCGCTTTAACGAAACCATCCTGGAAATCGATCTTTTACTCGTTAATGGGCACTTCAATAATCCCACTGCAAAAAACCCTCATCCCGGCGTCGGAACACTTCTAGTATATCTCGCTTGTCAGGAAGGACTGAAAGTGGGAGCCCGTGTCTTAACCCTCTATAGTCTACTCGGTTCTGTCGGCTTTTACAGACGAATAGGTATGCATCGCACCGGCGTAATCGTAACCTATCCGGATATGCCTTTCATCGCCGCGCAGCCCAACCCTGCGGGACGCCCCAGCCCCATCGACCGTAAATGGCTCAATGAATTCAATAAACATTGGGAAAATACACGAAACGGGGGAACCATGGTTGCAGAGATCCGCACCGTGCTTGGATATATCGAGCATAAAATATTTACTCAGTGGCAAGAAGTGACCATTTAAAGCGGCTTCAGCGAAAGCGAACCCAATCTCAAGTTCAACGCTGGCGGCGATGCGCGCACCCGGGTTACCCCGGGGAGCAAAGCCGCACCTTATGAAATCTCCGCAACCGCCGACAATTATCCCCTTCTCGCGATATTCACGCACGTACCCGCCGGTGACTTCATGCTTGAAGCATCTTTGCCGATACCCTTTACAGTTCCACAAATCGGAAACCGGTAAACATCAAGCGGACAACGCCCCGATCTGCTTTTTGGCTTCACCTCTTTTCATCACTGATGCTGAAACCTGAATCAAAAAGCGGTATATGGGCGCGAAACGGTGATTTTCGGGTTCCAGAGCTGAGCGTACTAAAGGTATGCAAGCACCAGAATGTAGAAACTGTCTTTTGCAGCCATACAGGGGCAACTTTTGGAACAGGCTCGGAGACAGTAACTTTTGGGGAGTTGATTTTCGTCAAATCCAGTCGCCATTTCGCTTGTAACGGTCCCATGCTGTCGGAGGAAAAGGCGATGAAGCCATTTATAATCAGCTACCTTTCATAAAATTATTGTATTCTCAATTTAAATATGAGGCGATGTGAGAGCGTTTAGAGATCTAAAATCGGGCATGGTGTGCAATTTGACCATTGGACCCGACGACATTGACCCAGAGTTTACAAAATTAGAGCTCCGTGAGCCGTGTCCGGCAGATAGCAATATTGGGTTTATTTCATTTCGGAACATACAAAATCACGCTAACGAAACCATCCTGGAAATCGATCTTTTACTCGTTAATGGGCATTTCAACAGTCCCACTGCAAGAAACCCTCATCCTGGTGTTGGAACGCTTCTAATATACCTTGCCTGTCACGAAGGTCTGAAGCTGGGTGCCCACATCCTGAAGCTCTATAGCTTAACTGGACCTGCCGGATTTTACAGACGGATGGGTATGTATCGCACCGCCGCCACGTTTCTGGATCTGCCTCCCGTCGCCGCGCAACCCGATTTTGTGGGACACCCCGCTCTCCTCAACCGGGAGTGGCTCAATGAGTTCAGTCCACATTGGAAAGAGACCCGAAAAGGAGGAACCATGGTTGCAGAAATCCGTACCGTGCTTGGATATATCGAGAACAAAATATTTTCTCAGTGGAAAGAAGTGACCATTTAAATGTGAGCATTCAGGAATGCGCCCGTTCGGAGCCAATGTGGGAGAGCGACGTAACAACAGCTCATATCCTCGGTGATTTCGTGCCTGAGGCTTAGCTCGACTTGTACAAAATTTGCATTGATTTGATAGGTCGCACCGGGCCTCTTCGATGAATTAATTCGCCGCAGGCACAGACCATGCGCCGTACATCTGACTGGAATCGAACCGATGCCTGACCAGAACAAACGAACGCAATCATCCGTCAGGCGATGCAGTTCCTCATCGTCTTCAACAATGGCTGGAGCCTTTTCGTTTCGGCTTCACAGTCTCACCTCGAGCCATCCGCTCGTCCTTGGCTTTTATGCACTACGGCCACCCGGAAAGAACTGTGATATCGTGTCTGCGGATCACTGGTCGCGCCAATATGACCAATTTACTGCAGTCTCTCAATCGTGCGCGATGGAATCCGCGCTTATTGGCAATGCGTCTCTTATCCATTATTGTAGAAAATTGTCATGAGCATCCGCACAGGACGACTTTTGGACAGAGTGTGAGGTGATACTCGAAATCGCTCAGCTTGGGCCTGCAAACTGTCATCCCGCCAGAACGCGCTTGAGACAAGCCCCGTCAAAATGTCAGAGCCTGAATCATAATGAATGTAACGATATCAGGCTCTTGCGATGCGCCTGGTGAGTAGGCGGATGTTTGCGATGTAGATCCACGCTTCGGAAGAAGCG
>NZ_JBQEPD010000032.1:5976-11986 GCF_052045675.1 Brucella sp. 22210 | reverse complement strand
CCCGAAAACAGCAGTTGAGAGATTGAAAAGGTCCCTGCCCTTGCCTTTTGGGTAAGGGATCTCAAATAACCGCCAGGCGATTTGATGGCCGATAGTTTCTGCAGAATCCAGGCAATAGCGGTCGAAGCGGTTTCTGACCCCATGAAACGGATAGCTTCCTGATAGGCTGATTGACTGATGCCGAGAAAGCACGAGACAATACGTGAAGCATCAAGAAGCTCACGCCATGTGCCAATTCCGTTGGTTCCGTATTCGCAAATATCTGGACATGTTCTTAGCACCTGGTCGAGAGAAATGGATGGCATTAACTCGACAGGAGTTTGCCGTTCAGCTTTCACGGGAACTGGTGTTTCCGCAGAAGCCGCTCTCAAATCAATCTTTTTGCCATTTTGAGATTCAAAAAGGGATTCTGGCAGGGATTCATTATGCTGCCGCTCATATTGGGCGACGCTGCCGCTCATTTCTTGAACAATCCCTATTGTTTTCAAAGTGATAGCCATTTCACCACGAATGGCTTCAAGAGCGGCCCTGATCGCGGACAGTTCATCAAGAGATGCGCGGCGAGGGATAGCGTCGACAACAGTGCGAAAGCGAACAAACAATGCTTCGAGACATTCCCCAGGTTCACCTGTTTTCTGGACCATATCCGCAAAAGCCGATGCCAGGTCTCTTCGTATGACTGACACTTCGTCGCGTAGACGCTTCAGTGTTTTCTGATCGGCGAGAATTTGATCGGCGATAACGGCAATTTCTGACGCGCGATCAAGCAAAGGCGCAAAGGAAAAGCCGAAGGCAAGTTCAACGCCGCCTTCCCTGTCCTTATGAGCATAGCGCTTACGCGTCGGGCTATCTTTGCGCGCGATGATCCCGGCTTCGACCAGTGAAGCGAGGTGACGGCGCAACGTCGATTCAGGCATGCCATGAGCACGTAGCGAAAGCTGACGATTGGACGGGAAAACGACGAGGCCAGTTTTCTCATTCATGTCATCGTCAGGGAGAAATGACAAAAGCGAGCTCAGCACGGCGAGGCAGCGATCATTGAGATCGAGTGCTGACTTGGCCAAGCAAAGCTGTTTGTAAATCACCCATCTGTTTACCCCCCTGCCCTGCATTTTATGCAGTTCAGGTTGGGCAAAACTATTCCTTCGCCCGTGTAACACGGACGTAACAGTTGCTAGAATTTGCATTTCCTCTCACCTTTCAAAAGGCAAAAGAAATCCACCCGCCAAATTGACGTCTATGACTCTTGACACTGATTCATGGAAATGCGATTCTCAGTCTGCTAGAACTTTGAGAGAGGCTTCCATGACGGCAACGTTTGGGGGCCTTTTTCTTTTGCGGTTCAATCTCCATTCTTGGTTTCGGATTGCTTGAATTCCTCAAAAAGGATTTCAAGTCGCTCGGATAACCAATCGCCGAACGGTCTAGCTTTCTCGCTCTTGAAAGAGAAATCGACCTGTTTCGGCTTTTGACTCATCGTAACGGCAAATTCGTTAGATTCCCACGACTTTGCAGGTGGTGCGGTTCGTTCCTTTTTGACCGGCTTGCCTTTGGCATTCGCCGTAGTGAAGACCCGATTGAAACGCTCGTCGCTATCTATCGAACTAAAATCGTCTGAAGTTACGATTTCGGAAATCACAGCGGCCTTACGTTCGACTAGAAGGCTTAGTTCAAGCCAGCGTTCGCGCCCTATCCCAGGAGCTGATCCTATAATGTTGATGAGTTCCGGTAAAATACGGGATGTTACGGAAATCATTTTGGAAACCGCTGCCGCATTGGCTGCTAGTGCGGAGGAGATAGTTTCACGGTCATATCCTAGAGTCTGAAGATTTTTTGCGAAAAGAGCTTTCTCAATGAAACTGAGATTGGCTCGAGCCGAATTTTCTTGTCCTTGCGCGATAATATGTGCTTTGTCGTCAAGCGCCTTTACAACTGCTCGAACATTGCGTCCGAGCTCGCGAGCTACCTTTACACGACGATGACCAAAGACGATCATAAAACGACCGTCTACGCTTGGATGAGGACGAACGAGGATAGGGCTATCCTGTCCCCGCTCCTGGATAGCTTGCAGAAGCTCCTGATATTCTTCACCATCGGTACCAAGACGATCAGATACAAAAGAACTATCTATAACATTTGGATCGAGGTCGACGACTTGCTCGCCTTCAAGGAAAGCGTCAGCTTGACGTGCAAGCTCATTAACAGAACGGATCATGGATTTGGATGCGCCACCGATCCGATAATTGGACGTCACGGGCTCTTCGGTTGACTCCGAAAGTTCCGCGAGAAGATTTTTCCTAGCCATTGTCAGTCTCCGTAATCGCTTATCTCACTGAATTTCCAATCATAAATGCTGGATTTGTCAGCAGACAAACTCATCTCCCCCAAGATTTGTGGATAAGGCCTTCAATTTCGCCATTCACGGCATCTAATGATTCAATTGCACGCTCATAGGTCGAACGCGTCATAGCGCTTTTTTCGACCTCATAGAGCGTTTGCTTTGTGATCCCTGCATCTGAGACGGCAGTTGATTTGACCATCTGGTTCTTGAGAATGAACTCGCCAAACAATGTCTGCAAAAAAGCCACCATCTGAGCCTGTGGCTGATCAGTTGGTTCGTATCTTGTTACAAGGTAGCGATACCATTCCAGATTTACCTCTGCGCCGGCAGCGCGGATAGGCTCGAGAATATTGCCAAGCATCAAGAGAAATTGGCCCATCGACATCACATCCAGCATCTGGGGATGTATCGTGATGAGAACTGCTGTGGCTGCCGTGAGCGCTGTTATAGTCAGGTAGCCAAGCTGTGGAGGACAATCAATGACGACGATGTCGTATTGATCGTCAACTTCTTCTAGCGCTTTCGAGATGCGGGTGAAGAATGATTTGCCAGCATTCGAATTGCGGTCACTCATTGCGAGCGGAGTATCATATTCAAATTCCTGCAATTCCAAATTTGCAGGAACGATGTCCAGTCCAGGAAAGTTGGTCTTCTGAATAACCTTAGAGAGCGGCTTTTGCTCCTCATCATATCGGATGGCATCATAGATTGAAGGGACCTGATCCAACTCTGGTTGAAACCCGTGCAGTGACGAAAGCGAGGCTTGAGGATCGAGGTCGATTGCCAAGACGCGATGACCAGTAAGAGCCAGATGCTGAGCCAGATGGGCGGAAGTTGTCGTTTTCCCAGAGCCACCTTTGAAGTTAACGACAGCGATGATCTGAAGATGTTCACCTGGTTTTCTGTACGGGACGTAATTACGTGTTTCCGACCGACCATTTTGATCAAGATACCGGCGAATGTCGTGTATCTGCTCAGCGGTGTACGAGCGCCGACCTGACGACGAAGTCTCAGGAGCGGGACCTTTGCCTTCCAAATGAAGTTTCTTAAGGTGACTCTGACTCACCCCTATATATTGTGACGCTTCTGCAAGAGAGAATGAACGAAGTGTCTTCCTTCCCGAATCTGGGAAGTTCTGAACGCTGAGCAAATGCAATTTCTTCGAAATTTGCCCCCCTTGATCGAGGATGTGTTTTTCGAATTTAAGCGTGACTTTCGGCTTTTTGAGCGAGATCTCGTTCATTACCCGTTGATTTCCATAAAAACGATTTTTGGACCCAATGGCCCGTCTAGCCGTTATTATGTCCGATTCTTAGGTATCTGCAACAAATTTAAAGTTAATAATAAGTTAACACCCTCGTAGGAGTTTATAGTTATAGCTCACGTGGGTTATCTGTTTGATTTAAAGTAATATTTTGCTTCTTTTGTCAGCGGACAAAATTACTGAGATTTAGTTTTGTCTAGGGACAAAACGATGCAAAACTAAATCCAGACGAATAGTATGACTGACGATGTCCCGTTTAGCCGTGGAGGCGCTACTGTGTCTGGGTTGACGGCACGTGTTCGGCCGAATTTGAGGGCCGGAAAATCATCAAAGGCAACGCAGTCGTTACGCAAGAGGGATTGATACAGAAACTGAACCCGATAATCCGGGGATGGGCCATGTATCACCGTCACGCCGTGGCAAAAGCGAGCTTCTTATCGATAGACGAGCGCATCTGGCAATGGCTCTGGAAATGGATCGACGGACACCGATCCCGAGATTTTGCGACGAAGGGTTCGGCAGATGCCAACACCAGTGGGTGCTGGCTCTTTCGCACAATGACGATCTCAATAACAAACGTTCAAGATCCGGGGCTGGCCATTCCATTTGATCCGGCATGGACCTCTTACCTCGCCCACCGCCGAATTGCGAAGTGATCCGCATGCCGGTTCATAGTGGCAGTGGCGAGTAATGCGTCGCTGCTATCCGACCAGCTTCACGGCGCATTGATGCCGGGAGAGGCGGTGTTTCTCAAGAAGTTGTCACGTGGACAGTTTCTTCGTTTTATGGCGAACCAGCCCACCGCGACAGTCGTCACGGTAGCCTGTAGCAGGGTCCATCATTGGGTCCGGGAAATTATCGGGTTGGCCCAGAGGTGAAGGTAGTCGCACCTCCATATCAGCGCCCTATTGTGAAATACCAAAAGAATGACGCGGCCGATGCACAGGCCATTGTCATCGTTGCGCGTCAGCCGGAGATGTGATTTGTGGCGCCGAAGACGCCGGACCGGCAAGCGCGTGCAATTCTGTTCAGGGCGAGAGAACGGGCTGTTTATCAGCGTAAGGAGCTGGTGAATGCGCTGCGCTCGATGCTTTACGAATATGGGCATGTCGCACCTGTGGGCAGAGGGCATATCAAACGGCCCGAAGCTGTTTTGAACGACACAGCCCATAGCCTCGCGGATGTTGTGCGTGAAGAGGGGTGCGATCATGTGGCGGAGATCGGCGAATAGACCGCTCGGATTGAGGATACGACGCGGAAAATTACCTCTGTCGCCAAACAGACAGATGTCGCGCTTGGTCTTCCGACGATGCGGGAATTAGGGTTTATGACGGCTGCGGCTGTCACAGCCTTTGCGCCGGCGATGGAAAAGCTTCTGATCAGGGCGCGACTTTGCAGTTCGGCTCGGGGGCATGTGCCGCACCAATTCTCATCTGGCAGCAAGAAGAGGTGACGCAAGGTCTCAGAGGCAGGTCTGACCGACATCTATCGGCTGTTGATCATGGGCTACGACGCCCGTGAATTGGGCGGGCAGGAAAGAAACGTCTTCGGCCCCTTCGAAGGTGCGCTTGTTTGGAGGAAAACCACGCATGCTGGTGACGATGGCATGGCGTAGCTGGCAGCTAGGATTTGCCCCTGATGTGCTAATCACCATCCCGGCTTGCGGTTTTTGAAAACGCTGCTGTTGAAGGTCCTCACAGAAGGCGGCATTTGATCACAGGTTCATTATGTCAGAAACTTGCACAACGGGCGACAACCGCAGAAGGTGTAATTGTTTGTCGTCGGGGGAAGTTGCGTGTTCTCAGCTGAGAACATTACAGCAAATGCACGAGGATTATTCCACAGGTAACAGACTTTGAGAACTACTTCTCTGATATCGTCCTGAGAGTGCGGCGCATAGTTGTTCAGGCGTGAAACTTATGATGGTTGCTTCGAGGTGAACTGAAAGCGTCGGTTTTGATCTAATCTCGGTTGAAACAACGGCGTTACCGTTTAACGACGAGCGGAAGTTCGTGTTAGCGCAGATGGCGGTGGCTTCTTGCACGCCAATAGTTAGAGCCTGAATCAAAATGAACGTAATGATATCAGGCTCTTGCGATACGCCTGGTGAGGAAGCGGATATTTGCGATGTAGATCCACGCTTCGGAAGAAGCGATCGTTTTCTCGAAGTCTCTGGCCAATCTGCGACACCTTCTCAGCCATGCAAATGGTCGCTCGACCACCCATCGGCGTGGCAGGGCTTCGAAACCTTCGGCATGATCGGTCCGCTTGACGATTTCCAGTGTAAATTTCCCCACCTTTTCCTAGTCTGCCCTTGAGCTTTGGTCCTGCATATCCGCCGTCAGCAAAGATATGCCGTAACCACGGCCACCGTTTGAGGATGGATACCAGGACTTCCCGAGCGC
>NZ_JBQEPD010000032.1:0-5926 GCF_052045675.1 Brucella sp. 22210 | reverse complement strand
ATGGCGTGCGTGGTCTTGGCGCTGCCGTGGAGAATTTGGCCCATAGCTCCCTCCGCTGTGTCGGTGACAATTCTACACCATCACATGCTGGGACCAAACACCTAATGCTTGCCGATCGGCAGCCGATTAATAATCTTGCACGACACAAAAAATGAAATGAACATCGTAACCGAAAAACCGAAAACGCCCATACTGAAAATTAATTGAGAAGCCTTTGCTACGGAAAATGCTATTATGCTAGAGATACCCAGAATAATGGTAAATCTTAAGTTGTTGTCGATCATCTGACTTATCTCCAATCGGGGTTAATTTTATCGTGGTAGAAGCGCTGATCTTCTGGCATGCTTCCCCCAAAATACGTATTGTCTTGTTTGCGTGTTCTACCTGTGATTGCCATCGCCCGCACCATGTCATCTGCACTGGACCATCGAGCAATAAATTGTTGTTGGGTAAATCTGCGTAATCCCCAAGCAGGATCAGAGACAAGGATGTAGTTATCCGAGATACTTCTCAGCACTACAAAATGCCCATCTCGGGTATCGTTAAAATGAATGATCACCGGAGATTTTATTAATTTCAAAGTGTCATAGGGCGCTGCAAACACTGTTGTTTCGAAACCTAACGCTCGTACAGCCTTGCTCAAATCCAACATACTGTAGGTCGATTTGCCGACATGCATCGCCTGCATAACCTTCATTTCGTTGGTACCAAAATGAAAATACTCTTTGAGGATATTAACCACCGAAGCCGCTCCGCAGGATGTGTCAAATAATTGCTTCGAAACTCGCCTATCACGACCCTGCTTCCAATTTTTCTGCATGAATGTTTTATGGGCCGAAATGAAATCGTCACCCGCAGCAGTCATGACTACCACTAGCCAAATCACTGGGGCGATCCAGTAGCCCTTAATAGTCATGACAGCCGTTACAAGCTGTGCCCAACGCCGTCCGTGCCATTGCATCCGCTACAGCCATACCATTCGTTTGCAATTGGTTTGTTAAGTTATAAGTGACTACGCCTACACCTCCGCTAAGAGCGGCAGCGCCTGCTTCACCTAATGCCGGGATAGCGGCCCCGCCTGTCAATGTACCAAAAAACGTACTTGAGAAAGTGGCGCCAACTTCCCAATAATTAACTTGCCCTGTTGCCGTATACTGCCAGATCGCATCGACTCCGGCGGCACCGGCTCCGGCTGCAAAAGCAACGATCATCATGGGGTTTTTCCCCTTAACATGCGCAGCCTCAGCGTCAGACAAGGGACGAAAGCCTTGTTGCTTTTCCAATACCTTGCCGAAAAGCTCAAGCTGCCGGTAATCCTGTTCAGTCAACTTCTTAATAGTGGACGCGGAATTCACCGTTGTGGGAATAAACGCAGCTAAGATGATCAGGCTGTGAAAGAGGCTTTTCATGCGGGCTTCCTCAAAAGCGTTGAGTAATGTCGGTTCCGACCCCGAAGCTGTTGTCGTCAGCCAGTCCGTGTCGAAAGTTCACATTCAACAGCCTGTCATTGGAAAGTTTGTGGGCTACGCCAAAGAATGCCATCGCACTGAAGTCTTGATTTGAATGTGGGCTATTTTCTTTGGTTGCCGCTATTGCGGCGGACATTCCGCCCGACAACGTAGTTAAGTCGTTGACAGCAAAGCCTAAGCTAGGAGAAAAAATAAGGAAGTTACCGTCTAAATTCTGGAATTTGGTATACTCGTCGCCCCCGATACGGGCGTATGCCAGCGAAAAGGAATACAATAAAGGATCATCCAAAATACTGGCGGACGCACCTATCGAAAAGGATCGGCCTATTCGTAAGTGCCCGTCATTATTTTGTAGGGCGCTGTAGTCAGCAAATGCAGTTAACGACGGCCATTTAGAGAAGCCAGCAATATTGTAACTAGCGCCGACAGAAATCTCGCCTGCGCGGAAATCCGTATCGCTTTCTGTTTCAATACCGTAATGGGTTACCGCAGATTTACTTGCTCGTCCCCGTATCTTCGCACGGACAGTCAGGCTCTCGGTTAGACTAGTAGATGCGCCAAGTGAGAATGTGGCAACGTGCTTTTTCGTCCCCTGGTCGACGGAAAGTGGCAATATAACTTCGCCGACGCCTAGCGATCCCGCTTTCACAAATGAAAGCGATAAGGATTTATTGGTATAATAACCGTAGTCAGCGCCGAATGACAGTGAAAATCGTCGCGTTTTTGGCCTGAAGTCGTCGATTATTATAGCATCGTTGCTTTTAACTTCCTCAGAAAGCGCGGGGATACTGAATAGGCCAATGGATATAAAAGAAAAGTACTTTAAATAATTTCCCACCAGACGCCTGCAATTAAAACTTGAGCGTTTTTATCATTATAAACTTAGCCCGCAAGCGGCAATGGGTTGCCCGCAATATTCAGGTGATTTAGATGTATAGCCCCGGCGTTTGGGGGGACAGTTTGGCGTAGGCACATTGATGCCGCCGAGCGGGCATCCACATGGTGTAATCGCGGGAGCGGTGCCCTCTGGATCCTATGAGGATTTTGGGAGGCGGTTGTTCCCCAATAAGATGGCATATGGGCACTCGACAGGACGCCGAGCCCATCACCAATGGAGAACAATCATGACAGAGTATATGGGGTAGTCTAAACGCGTCCGGAAAACCTAAATCGCTCATGAGAACGTACGTTTCCGTCCCCAGCCCAAACTGACCCCATCAGAGCGCAGGTTAAGAGGAGATCGGCAGTCCGGAGCCGATCCCGCCGCTCGCGACATTGATCGCGGCGCGGGCCTGAACACTCCCCTCCCCTTTCGAACCAGGAACGCTGACCGCTCGCAAGATCAGTACAGCAGCGCGCATCGGGTCTGCCGAGATTGCCTACGCGTTCGACACTGCCACCGAATTTGCCCCGCTTACCCGAACTTCACGCTGAATATCAACCGCACTTGATAGACCAACATGCTCAATATACTGAATAAATATTCCAATACGAAACCGAGTATCGCTTTTGCTTTCGTTACTGTGACGGCATTTTTCTGTACGATTCACCCACGATAAGTATAGGTTATCGGAGGAGACATGTACGACCCACTTGTACATGCTGTAAAACAATGGTATCAATGGCGTACGACCAATTTCGGAGGTCCCGATGCCCCAGACAAGCTACAAGATCAGCGAAGCCCGCAAGAATTTCGCCGAAGTCCTTGATCGCGCCAACCAGGGCGAAGAGATCGTCATCATGCGTGGCAACGAAGTTTACGCCCGCATCGGTCCAGCAGCGGACGGTGGCAAGCGCCCTTTTGGCTTGTTGCGCCATCGTGGCCTGCCCGACAACCTGTTCGATACAGTTGATGCAGAGCAGGCGGCGATCGATGCCGGAGACTGGAATGATGATACCGGCGTCTGGCAAGGCAAATCCAACAATAGCTAAAACACGCAATGAAAATCCTGCTCGACAGCCACGCCGTCTACTGGTGGACAATCGGTAGTGATCGCCTGTCCACGAAGGCACGATCGCTGATCGAGGATAAGGCAAATGCTATCCTCGTCAGTGCGGTCACGTTCTATGAGCTCGACAACAAGATGCGCCTGAACAAGCTTGATCTCAAGCCCCAGGAACTGCGGGCAGCCGTCACGGAAAGCGGCCTGCAAACACTAGCCATCACCGATCTGCATGCCGAACTTGCAGCGAATTTTGATTGGGAACATCGCGATCCGTGGGACCGGATTCTTGCCGCTCAGGCGCGGCTTGAGCACTGCACTTTCATCTCGACGGATCTGGCGTTCGACGCCATTCTGCATGAGCGCGTCTGGTAAGGGGAGTGGCGGTGAAGGTATTCGTGGACATTGCCGAGGCAGCGGAGCGATTTGACGAACTGATTGACTTCGTTTTGCGCGATGACGAGGTTGTCGTCTGTCGAACTGGCGATCCTATTGCCGCGATCTTGCCACTTTCGCAGGACGGCCAGGGCACATGGGATGGAGTCTGGGCGCTGGCGCTTAAGGGAAGGCCTGCAAACACGCACCAGATTTCGGACCGCGATGAACTATATGACGAGAACGGACTGCAGAAATGAACAGGTCGTCGTCAGGTTCGATTGAAAAACGCACCGAGACTTTAGATACAATCGCCGCTGTCCTGCCGATGAACAGGCGCGACATGCTGGCGGGCATTTTGACCGATGAGGATGTCGAGACGCTGCGCCATCTGGTCCATGAAGGCATAGGCGAAAACACGCTGCGCGCGCTAACCTCGGATCTGGTCTATCTAGAAGCCTGGTCGATGGCCGCAACCGGTAGTCCGCTCCCCTTCCCGGCGCCCGAAGCCCTGCTCCTGAAATTCATCGCCCATCATTTGTGGCGGCCGCAGCAACGCGAGATCGAACCCGATCATGGTATGCCAGCCGGCGTGGAAGAGGAATTGCGTCGAGGCGGATTTTTGCGCGTGTCGGGTCCACATGCGCCGGCGACCGTCCGCCGCCGTCTCGCCAACTGGTCGACGCTGACCCGCTGGCGCGGTCTGGAAGGATCGTTTTCATCGCCTTCCGTCAAGTCGGCCATCCGGCTTGCGGTGCGCGCCCTGAACCGGCCGCGCAGCCGCAAGAGTGCCAATGCCATTACCGGCGATATTCTGGGCAAGCTGCTGGCAACCTGTTCCGGCGAGGATCTCACCGCGCTTCGCGACCGGGCCATGCTGATGGTAGCCTTTGCCTCAGGCGGGCGGCGTCGCAGCGAAGTCGCTGGCTTGCGCGTAGAACAGCTTGTCAAACAGGTGCCTGTCACCGATGAGGACGGCTCTCCCCTCCCTTCGCTCGGCATTCATCTCGGTCGCACCAAAACCAGTGGCGCCGATCACGATGAAATCGTCTATATGACCGGTCGACCCGTCGAAGACCTCACCCGCTGGCTGGAAGCAGCAAAAATCGACAAGGGCAGCGTGTTTCGAAAAGTTGATCGCTGGGGCAATGTGTCGGTGCGGGCATTGGAACCCAGCGCCGTCAACCGAATCGTCAAACAGCGCGCGCAGATGGCGGGCCTTGATGCCACAGAGTTCTCCGCCCACGGCCTGCGCTCCGGCTATCTCACCGAAGCGGCCAATCGTGGTATTCCCCTGCCTGAAGCCATGGAACAATCCCGCCATCGTTCCGTGCAGCAGGCGTCCGATTATTACAACAATGCCAAGCGACGTAGTGGACGCGCATCACGGCTGCTTTAAGTTAGTGGCAGATGGCTCGTAGGCTTAGTCGTTGGTGATATAATTCTTGGTGCACGGTTTAGGGGAATTGCTTTGCAATAGGAGCCTGAATCATAATGAATGTAACGATATCAGGCTCTTGCGATACGGCGTGTGAGGAAGCGGATGTTTGCGATGTAGATCCACGCTTC
Source organism: Brucella sp. 22210 (assembly GCF_052045675.1). NCBI lineage: Bacteria > Pseudomonadati > Pseudomonadota > Alphaproteobacteria > Hyphomicrobiales > Brucellaceae > Brucella > Brucella sp. 22210. Next base: position 570 of record NZ_JBQEPD010000032.1, on the reverse strand, counting down.
GGAAGAAGCGATCGTTTTCTCGAAGTCTCTGGCCAATCTGCGACACCTTCCCAGCCATGCAAATGTTCGCTCAACAACCCATCTGCGCGGGAGCAATTTGAAACCTTTGGCATGATCGGTCCGCTTGACGATTTCCAGTGTAAACTTTCCGACCTTTTCCAGACAGCCCCTGAGCTTTGGTCCTGCATATCCGCCGTCAGCAAAGATATGCCGTAACCACGGCCACCGTTTGAGGATGGATACCAGGACTTCCCGAGCGCCGTCCCTGTCCTGAATGCCAGCAGAATGCACCATGAGCCCTACCAGCAAGCCAAGGGTATCAACGACAATGTGACGCTTGCGTCCGTTAATCCTCTTGCCCGCGTCAAAGCCCCGTATTCCGCCACTTTCCGTGGCTTTAACTGACTGGCTGTCGATGACGCCAGCCGTTGGACTGGGCTGCCTGTCAGCCTGCTCACGCGCCAGCATCACAAGCGTGTTGTTGATGGTATGAAGCAATCCTTCATCGCGCCAGCGATAGAAGTACTTCTGCACGGTCGAGAATGGCGGGAAATCGGATGGCAGAAGCCG
>NZ_JBQEPD010000031.1:37500-39712 GCF_052045675.1 Brucella sp. 22210 | reverse complement strand
TGGTTGCGGGGGCAGGATTTGAACCTGCGGCCTTCAGGTTATGAGCCTGACGAGCTACCGGGCTGCTCCACCCCGCGCCAGGGTGTGTATATTATAACCGGTTGGGTATTTTTAGCGTTTTACGCGTATTTGGAGTGTTTTGTATGTTTTAGAGAAGATGGTTTGATTTGTGTGCTTGGCAGACCTGGCAGCGACCTACTCTCCCGCATCTTAAGATGAAGTACCATTGGCGCTGGAGCGTTTCACGGCCGAGTTCGGAATGGGATCGGGTGCAGCCGCTCCGCCATAACCACCAGGTCGGCGAAGAACACAAATTGAGAAGCTGGATTAGGGCAGTAGGGGAATAAGCAAGTCAAGTGAGTATGTTCACTCACTGCTTCATTCACCATGCCGTCTTTCGTGCAGATAATAAAAAGCACACGACTGTGTGCCGCCGGTTTTCCGGCGCGCCCGCGCAGCCGTCTGGCGAAGCCAGACTGGCGTGAGCGATATAGATCATCAAGCTACGCTTGATGGATATTGTAAATGGGAGTGATCAAGTCGATCGAGCTATTAGTACCGGTAAGCTACATGCGTTGCCGCACTTCCACACCCGGCCTATCAACGTGGTGGTCTTCCACGGCTCTGATAGGGAATACTCGTTTTTAGGTGGGTTTCCCGCTTAGATGCCTTCAGCGGTTATCCCGTCCGTATATAGCTACCCTGCTATGCCGTTGGCACGACAACAGGTCCACCAGAGATACGTCCATCCCGGTCCTCTCGTACTAGGGACAGATCCTATCAATATTCCTACACCCACGGCAGATAGGGACCGAACTGTCTCACGACGTTCTGAACCCAACTCACGTACCGCTTTAAATGGCGAACAGCCATACCCTTGGGACCTGCTCCAGCCCCAGGATGCGATGAGTCGACATCGAGGTGCCAAACAACCCCGTCGATATGGACTCTTGGGGGTCATCAGCCTGTTATCCCCGGCGTACCTTTTATCCGTTGAGCGATGGCCCTTCCACGCGGGACCACCGGATCACTATGACCGACTTTCGTCTCTGCTCGACTTGTCAGTCTTGCAGTCAGGCAGGCTTATGCCATTGCACTCGACGAACGATTTCCGACCGTTCTGAGCCTACCATCGCGCGCCTCCGTTACTCTTTAGGAGGCGACCGCCCCAGTCAAACTACCCACCATACACGGTCCTGGACCCGGATAACGGGCCGCAGTTAGACATCCATATAGGCAAGGGTGGTATTTCAAGGATGACTCCACAATGGCTGGCGCCACTGCTTCAAAGTCTACCACCTATCCTACACATGCCGACACGAATGCCAGTGTAAAGCTATAGTAAAGGTGCACGGGGTCTTTCCGTCTAACCGCAGGAACCCCGCATCTTCACGGGGAATTCAATTTCACTGAGTCTGCGTTGGAGACAGCGGGGAAGTCGTTACGCCATTCGTGCAGGTCGGAACTTACCCGACAAGGAATTTCGCTACCTTAGGACCGTTATAGTTACGGCCGCCGTTTACTGGGGCTTCAATTCAATGCTTGCACATCTCCTCTTAACCTTCCAGCACCGGGCAGGCGTCAGACCCTATACGTCGTCTTGCGACTTCGCAGAGCCCTGTGTTTTTGGTAAACAGTCGCTACCCCCTGGTCTGTGCCACCCCCACCTAGTTGCCTAAATGGAGGTCACGCTTCTTCCGAAGTTACGCGTGCATTTTGCCGAGTTCCTTCAACGCAGTTCTCTCAAGCGCCTTGGTATTCTCTACCAGTCCACCAGTGTCGGTTTAGGGTACGGTCTATATGCAGGAGCTATTTCCTGGAACCGCTTCGCTGCAAGATCAATCCAATAAGACCTTACAACACACGCGATCCGTCACTACCTGCAGGCCCACGAATATTAACGTGGTTCCCATCGACTACGCCTTTCGGCCTCGCCTTAGGGGCCGGCTAACCCTGCTCAGATTAACTTTAAGCAGGAACCCTTGGACTTTCGGCGAGGGAGTCTCTCACTCCCTTTATCGTTACTCATGTCAGCATTCTCACTTCCGATACCTCCAGGATGTCTCACGACTGTCCCTTCACAGGCTTACGGAACGCTCCGCTACCACGCACATACGTGCATCCACAGCTTCGGTGTATGGCTTTAGCCCCGGTACATTTTCGGCGCAAAGACCCTTATTTAGACCAGTGAGCTGTTACGCTTTCTTTAAAT
>NZ_JBQEPD010000031.1:0-32500 GCF_052045675.1 Brucella sp. 22210 | reverse complement strand
CTTGGCCCAGCACTCGGCGTGAAGATCACGCAGGAAAATGTCAGCGTCGCCCCGAAGGCGAATGACGAGCAGACTGACGATGGCTTCTCGGAAGAATTGATCCCCTTCCGGCAAACCGCCGACATCGCGCAGGCGCTCGAAGATGCGGGCTATACCGGCGAAGACACATCGAACATGGTCGATGCGCTCGCCAAGATGATGAATTCGCCGCGCCTGAAGCAAGGCAGTATCTTGCGCGTGGGAACTGAAACCCGCAACGGGCAGGACCGCATCGTTCGCGCAAGCATTTATAATCGTACCACGCATCTCGTGACGGTCACACTGAACGACCGTCAGCAATATGTTCCATCGGATGAACCCGAAGAAACGCCTCTGTTGCAGACCGCTTTTGACGGCAATGCGATCCCCAGCGCCATCCGGGGCAATCTGCCCAATGTCTATGACGGTATCAGCCGCGCGGCCCTTGCCTATGGCATGACGGAAACGATGCGCGAACAGCTCGTCAAAATGCTGGCCACCGACGTGGATCTTCAAGCGCAGTTGACGCCGACCGACAATATTGACGCCTTCTTCTCGCTGCCGGACGGGCCCGATGATCCGGACAAGGCCGACATCGATTCACAGCTTCTCTATGTTGCGGCGACTTTCAGCGGCACGACCCGGAAATTCTACCGCTATCAGGCGCCGGACGGTGGTGTCGATTACTTCGACGAAGGTGGAAAGAGCGCAAAGCAGTTCCTGCTGCGCAATCCGGTACCCAATGGCGTGTTCCGCTCGCCATTTGGCATGCGCCGTCACCCGATTCTTGGCTATAGCCGCATGCATACCGGCGTTGATTGGGCCGCGCCCCGCGGTACGCCAATCATCGCAACGGGTAACGGGGTTGTCGAAAAGGCAGGCTGGACCAATGGCTATGGCAATCAGACCCTGATTCGTCATGCCAATGGCTATGTCAGCAGCTACAGCCACCAGAATGCCATTGCGCGCGGCGTGTCTGCTGGCGCAAGGGTGCGTCAGGGTCAGGTGATCGGCTATGTCGGCTCGACCGGCCTCTCGACCGGCCCGCATCTGCATTATGAAATGATCGTCAACGGCACCAAGGTGGACCCGTTGCGCATCCGCCTGCCGGACAACAAGGCTTTGAAGGGCAAAGAGCTTGAAGCCTTCAAGCAGGAGCGCGACCGCATCGACACGCTTTTGAACAGCGACGACAATAGCACCAAGCTGGCTGCTAACGCCTCGACCAAGGGTTAAAAAAGCCGGGAAAGCAAAATGCTCACCCGGCTTTTTTGTTTGACCCGTGAAGGTTGGACTATTCGGAAAATTCGACGGTGACGCCTGCCTTGACGAGCTTGGCGAGTTCTTCCGCGTCCCAGTTCGTCAATCGCACGCAGCCATGGCTCGACGTCTTGCCGATCTTGGACGGCTCCGGCGTTCCATGAATGCCATAAGTCGGCTTGGAAAGCGCAATCCAGACCGTACCAACCGGCCCATTCGGACCGGGCGGGATCGTCAGAACCTTGTCGTTATTGCCCTGCTTGAAGTTGATCTTCGGATTGTAGGTGTAATTCGGATTGATCGCGATGCGCTCAACCTGCACGATGCCGGACGGCGACGGATTATCCGATGAGCCGATGGTCGACGGATAGGCGACGACCAGCTTGCCGCTTTCATCATAGCCACGGACCTGCTTGCGCCCCTTGTCGGCGATGATTCTCGCCACCTTGGCGCGCACCGGCTTGCCGAGATTTGGCACCTTCACCACGGAACCGGGCTGATTGAAGTTCACACCCGGATTGATTTCCTTCAGGTAGTTTTCGTCGATGTGGAATTTCTCACCGAGCATTTCGGTCACCGACGTATAGGCCATCGATGGAAGCTGCGCCTTATGGGCGTAATCTTCCGGGATCGAGGCCACATACTGGCGACCGACATCCTCGTTGGTGATCGAATATTCGAAGAACGCCGCACCGCCAGTTGCTTCCAGCTCGGCATTGACTGCCGCATCGTCCTTCGGGCTGATGGATTTGCCGGTCAATTCGCCATAGGCGGCTGCGGCCTTGTCGACATTGCTGCCGGAACGACCGTCGATGACGCCGGGCGATGCGCCTGCGCGATCCAGCAGCACCTGGAAGGCTGCAATCTTGGCCTTGGCGCCCTCGCCTTTCGGCATTTCGATTGCCGGCGCCATATCACTGGACTTCGGCACATTCTGCGGCTGCTCATAGCCGGGCTGGCTGTAATCCTGCCCGTTATAGTTCTGATCGATGCTGGCGGAATTGGTGCCCGTATTGTCTGGATAGTTTTCACCGGACGGCGGCAGTTCCGAACGCTGCACCTGACCATCCTGATTGCCGCGATAGTTCGGATCGGACGGCGCGGCGGGATAATAATTCGGGTCTTCCGGCACATTGCTGAAGCCGTCATAGGGCGAACCGCCATCGACCGGGCCGTTTAGTGTCCAGTTGTCGTCTTGCTGCGGATCGCGGCGGCTATTGTGACCGCCATAGCTGTTGCGATCATAGGTATTGGCATCCTCGACGCTGACAATGCGACCACGACGATCCATCGTCACGCGCCGACCATACTGGTCGATGTACACGCGCACGCGTCGGTCATGATAGACCTCTTCGCCCGGATCGTAGAGCTGCGCCAGTTGCGCCGGAGCTTCCGTGAGCGTGGTGTCACGGTTTTCTTCTGCAAAAGCACCGGCACCCGTGGCGGGAAGAGCCGCAGAAGCAAACAATGCGAAACGAAGCATGCGTATGGAATGCGTCATGGAGGAAGTCCCAGGTGCCCGTAATTTCCGACGTTCAATCGGATCGTCAGATCATGGATGCCGTGAATATGGTTAATAACTGATTATCCGAGTAACAGCAGATGCCAGATGAACTGGACATGAAAATGGCCAAGTGACGACAAGTTTTATGAAATTTGTATCTGCAAAATTTCTTCGAGCATTGTGAAACATCAGGCCCGAATTGATTAAAGCCAATAAAAAGCGCCGCAATCTTGCGACTGCGGCGCTTTGTTAGAACAAGTGGAACGTCAGGCTTCCACGCCTTCGTTCTTCGGATCGGGTTCCAGAGCACCGCGAACCGGACGGAAATTCAGCCTGTCCGAACCAGCGGTGATCTTGACGAGGGAGCCGTCCAGAATATCGCCCAGCAGAATACGCTCTGCGAGCGGATCCTGGACTTCCTTCTGGATCACGCGCTTCAAAGGACGTGCGCCGTAAGCCGGATCATATCCCTTGTTGGCAAGCCATTCGCGGGCATCCTCTGCCAGCTCCAATGCGATCTTGCGATCAGTGAGCAGGGTCTGGAGACGCTGCAACTGGATATCGACAATCGCACCCATATCCTCGCGGCGCAGCCGGTGGAACAGGATGATTTCATCGACACGGTTCAGGAATTCCGGCCGGAAGGCCGCCCGAACCACACCCATGACCTCGTCACGAACGCTCTCAACATCGTCTTTCTCGCCCAGATTGACGAGATATTCGGCGCCAAGGTTGGACGTCATGATGATGACCGTGTTGCGGAAATCGACCGTGCGGCCCTGACCATCGGTCAGACGCCCATCATCCAGAACCTGCAACAGCACGTTGAACACATCGGGATGCGCCTTTTCGATCTCATCGAACAGGATCACCTGATATGGCCGACGCCGCACCGCTTCCGTCAGCGTGCCGCCTTCTTCGTAACCGACATAGCCGGGAGGTGCACCGATCAGGCGGCTCACGGAGTGCTTCTCCATGAATTCCGACATATCGATACGAACCATCGCGGTGTCGTCCTGGAACAGGAACGAAGCCAGCGCCTTGGTCAGTTCGGTCTTGCCCACGCCCGTCGGGCCGAGGAAGATGAACGAACCGATAGGCCGGTTTGGATCCTGAAGACCCGCACGCGCACGGCGAACAGCCTTGGAAACCGCCTGAACGGCTTCGCCCTGACCGATGACACGCTTTGCAAGCTCGTCTTCCATCCGCAGCAGCTTTTCGCGCTCGCCTTCCAGCATCCGGTCAACCGGAATGCCTGTCCAGCGGGATACCACCTGCCCGACATGTTCCGGCGTAACCGTCTCTTCCAGCAGAGAACCTTTGTTCTCCTGGCTTTCCGACTGGGCGAGTTCCTTTTCAAGCTGCGGGATCTTGCCATAAGCAAGCTCGCCAGCCTTCTGGAATTCACCGTTGCGCTGTGCAGTGGCCAAGGCATTGCGTGCTTCTTCAAGCTGACGCTTGAGATCGGCAGCAAGACCAAGCTTCTGCTTTTCCGACTGCCACTTGGCGGTCAGTTCAGCTGATTCTTCTTCCAGATCGGTCAGCTCTTTTTCAAGACGCACCAGACGATCCTTGGAAGCGGCATCGGTTTCCACCTTCAGGGCTTCGCGCTCGATCTTGAGCTGCATGACGCGGCGGTCGATCTCGTCGAGTTCTTCCGGCTTCGAATCGACCTGCATGCGCAGACGCGATGCTGCCTCATCGACAAGGTCGATAGCTTTGTCTGGCAGGAAACGGTCGGTGATGTAGCGATTCGACAGCGTTGCGGCTGCGACAAGCGCCGAGTCCGATACGCGCACCTTGTGATGCTGCTCGTATTTTTCCTTCAGGCCGCGCAGGATCGAGATCGTGTCCTCGACGGTCGGTTCGTCCACGAAGACCGGCTGGAAACGACGCGCAAGTGCTGCGTCCTTCTCGACATATTTGCGATATTCTTCCAGCGTGGTCGCGCCGACGCAGTGCAATTCACCACGGGCCAGCGCAGGCTTGAGCAGGTTGGACGCATCCATCGCGCCATCGGTCTTGCCCGCACCCACAAGCGTGTGCATCTCGTCAATGAAAAGAATGACCTGACCGGCTGCCGTCTGAACTTCCGACAGGATTGCCTTCAGGCGTTCCTCGAACTCGCCGCGATATTTCGCCCCGGCAATCAGCGCGCCCATGTCGAGCGCCATCAACTGCTTGTCCTTCAGCGATTCGGGCACGTCACCATTCACGATGCGCAGCGCCAGTCCTTCGGCAATGGCCGTCTTGCCGACGCCCGGCTCACCGATCAGCACCGGGTTGTTCTTGGTGCGGCGCGACAAAACCTGAATCGTGCGACGAATTTCTTCATCGCGGCCGATCACCGGATCAAGCTTGCCGTTGCGGGCGTCTTCGGTCAGATCGCGCGCATATTTCTTCAGTGCGTCGTAATTGCTTTCGGCGGAAGCAGAATCGGCAGTGCGGCCCTTACGCATATCGTTGATGACCTTGTTCAACGCCGTCGGTGTCACACCGGCTGCGGCAAGAATTTCAGATGTCTTTGCGGATTTCTCGATTGCCAACGCCGTCAACAGTCGTTCGACCGTGACAAAGCTGTCGCCCGCCTTGCTGGCAAGCTCTTCGGCCAGAGCGAAAACCTTGGCCAGCGGCTGCGAGAGATAAAGCTGGTCGTTGCCGCCCGATACTTTCGGCAGCTTTTCCAATGCGCTCTGCAAACCAAGGCGCACATCGGCAATGCGTCCTCCAGCCCGCTCGATCAAAGATGCGGCAAGCCCCTCGTCATCATCGACGAGGATTTTCAGAATATGTTCCGGAGTGAACTGCTGATTGCCGGAAGAAAGCGCGAAAGTCTGCGCCGACTGAATGAAACCGCGAACGCGTTCCGTGTATTTCTCGATATTCATATAGTGTCTCCTTTTGCCCTCCAGCCCTGAATAGGCACCGGAAGATGTTGGGTGACGAAGCCCCCGCATGGGCGGGCTTCATGTCTTTCCAAGACAGGATATGGGACTATGACCACCTTTCGGCAAGGGTGAACAACGCTTGTGCGGCCAAATAAAAATGGCGCGGAAAACCGCGCCATTTTCAAATCTTATACCGAAAGCTTTAGAGCATAAGCCGACCGGAGTGAAACGAGGATCGATAAGATTATGCTCGATATATAGAAGCTTAGAGCGCCAATCTGATTCATTCAGATCGAAACGCGCTCTAAGCGTCGGAATCGACAGGTTCGGTTGCTGGCGTATCGCTGCCGGCATCCTGATCCTTCGCAACACGGCGCGGACGACCCGGACGGCGGGTAGCGCGACGCGGTGCAGCTTCGTCATCGGCCTTCGCTTCGACGGGCGCTTCCACCGGAACCTCAACGGGTGCCGCTTCCACAGCCGCCGGAGCAGCCTTGGCAGCCCGAGCGACCGGAGCTGGTTCTGCTACTTCCGCAGGAGCATCCACCGCCGGTTGTTCGCCTGCTTCACCGGCCTGCGCTTCCGGGCGCTCTTCGGCATTGAAGCGTTCACGCTGCGGGCGGCGACCGCGGCCAAGGCGACGATCACGATTATCACGTTCACGTGGCTGACGGCTTTCGCCGCTTTCCTCGCCGTAAATGACTTCGGCAGGCGTGCCTTCGATGACCGGCTGCGGACCGGAACCGCTTACCGGACGCGGCTCGACGGCGACTGCTGGCGTGAAGCCGGTATCGTCATCATCAGCGCCGTCATCGTCGAAGGTTTCTTCGCGCTGGAACGGCACCGGGTTCTGCGCCATGGCAGCCATGATGATGCGGTTGTAATGTTCAGCGTGCTGAAGATAGTTTTCAGCCATCACCCGGTCGCCGGAAGCCTGGGCGTCACGAGCGAGTGTCGAATATTTTTCTGCAATATGTTGCGCATTGCCACGGATCTTTACGTCAGGTCCGTTGCTTTCGTAATTACGCGACAGAGGATTGGGGCCCTTGCGGTTGTTGTTATTATTGTTGTTATTGTTATTCCCCCGTCCGCGCATACGCCTGTTCTGCTGTGCTGGCCTCATATTCATCTCTTTTCAGATTAAAGGGCGCAGAAACGTTGCGACGAAAAAGGTCGCCTGTTTCTTGCTATTGAGCCATGGAGGAAGCACGCCCTAAAACTTCCTACACATCGACTATTCTTAAAGCGCGTCGCATTTCAAACTGTTCGCCTGACGCACATTAAGGGGTTGCTTTTATGCATGTCGTTCCCGGAAAACCGGTTCCCACTTTTCCGCGACATGCTTCTCGGCTCCGCATATCCAGATGGATGGCCGGAACCTGACGGTTGCCTTGTGCAAGGTCCACGCCGAAAAGCATCGCTCTTCGGGACCATGCCTGAAAGTCGTGTACTTCCGTACGAGCCATCTCCAAAGGCTTAGACCCCGGGAGAGCATGACCTCAAATCGTCATGGAGCATTTCCGCCACGGCCCTCTAAAAAGCGGGCAAAACCATTCTGGCTGTATACGGTGGCCGGAAACTAAACGGCTTCGCGGCAAATTCCAAGTGTTTTTTCGCGCCGTTGGGTATCAAAATTTCGTTTATGATTTTTGCGCAAAAAGCATGGCCCTTCTATGGCCGCCCAGATCACGCGCATCGTTCGCGAGTTCAAAACCCGCTTGCTCAAACAGCGCTTTTACATCCTGGAATTGTCCGGCGCCGATTTCTACAGCAACCATACCACCATCATATAGGTACTCTACTGCCTGTTCTGCAAGGGCCCGGTAAAAATCCAGTCCATCCTGGCCGCCATCCAGCGCTGCAAGAGGATCATGCTCGCGCACTTCACGCGACAGACCGGCAATATCTTCATGCGGAATATAGGGCGGGTTTGAGACGATCATATGAAACCGTCCGCTGACATTGGCGAACCAGTCGCTTCTCAATGCGGCAAAACGCTGGCTGACATCGTTGAGCGCAGCATTGATTCGCGCTGTCGCCAGCGCCCCTTCCGACACATCGAGGCCAATGCCGTGCAGTGTCTCGAAGCGATGCAGGAGCGAGATCACAATCGCCCCGGTGCCCGTGCCCATATCGAGGAGTTCGACCACGCCATGTTCCGCAACGAGCTGTTCAAGCGGTGGCGTGACCAGCTCGATCAGCGCTTCCGTATCCGGGCGCGGTTCAAGCGTTTCAGCAGAAAGCCGGAATGGCAGTCCGTAAAATTCGCGAACACCGATAATCCGATGCACGGGTTCGCCTTTGGCACGGCGGTCCAGCGCCGCACGCAAGGTTTCAACGCACTCGGCTTCGATCAGTCTGTCCGGTGCGGAAATCAGATCGAGCCGTGTCGTGCCCGTCGTCCATTCGATCAGCAGCCGCGCATCGAGATCAGGCGTTTCCAGCCCGGCATCACGCAATTGCCGCCGGGCCTGTGCTGCCAGAACGTCGAGACGCTCGCCGCTCACGCTCAGGCGCCCAGTTCGGTCAAAAGCGCGGTCTGGTGATCGGAGATCAGCGCATCGACCAATTCGTCGAGGTCGCCTTCCATCACGCGGTCGAGCTTGTAGAGCGTCAGGTTGATGCGGTGATCGGTGACGCGGCCCTGCGGGAAATTATAGGTGCGGATGCGTTCCGAACGGTCGCCGGAGCCGACCTGGCTGCGGCGCGCTTCCGAGCGTTCACTTTCAGCCTTCTGGCGCTCCATGTCATAAAGGCGGGCACGCAGGATCTGCATGGCGCGGGCGCGGTTCTGATGCTGGGATTTTTCCGCCTGAACCACCATGATGCCGGTGGGGATATGGGTGATACGCACTGCCGAGTCAGTCGTGTTGACGTGCTGGCCGCCAGCGCCCGATGCCCGCATCGTGTCGATGCGGATATCCTCGTTGCGAATCTCGATATCGATGTCTTCGGCCTCGGGCAGCACGGCCACGGTCGCAGCCGATGTATGAATGCGCCCGCCGGCTTCTGTTTCCGGTACGCGCTGCACGCGATGCACGCCCGATTCGAACTTCATCTTCGAGAACACGCCCTTCCCGGAAACCGTCGCGATAATTTCCTTATAACCGCCCGCATCGCCTTCGCTGGCCGAGACCAGCTCGACGCGCCAGCCCTTCTCGCTGGCATAACGCTCATACATGCGGAAGAGATCGCCAGCGAAAAGCGCTGCTTCCAGTCCGCCCGTACCGGCGCGAATTTCGAGAATGGCATTCTTCTCGTCCGCCGCGTCCTTGGGCAGAAGCAGAATCTGTACTTCCTGCTCCAGCGCCTCGACGCGCTTTTCGACTTCCGGCAATTCCTCGACAGCCAGAGCGCGCATTTCGGCATCGGTCGACGCGTCGTCGCGCATGGTGGCCAGATCTTTCGCTTCGGCACGCGCATCGCTCAATTCGCGAATCTTGCCGACGACTTCCTGCAACTCGGAATATTCGGAAGCGAGCTTCACATAGGTTTCCGAATCCGGATTGTCGGCCATCTGGCTTTCGATCATCGAGAACCGCTTCAAGAGCTGGTCCATCCGGTCCTGCGGCAATGCGATCATGTCATGTCCTAAAAATCATCGTCCGAACGCAAATGTGCGAAACCGGGCGCGCCGCGTCCCGCGCCACACCCGGTCATTCTATGCAATTTGCCTTGCTATAACGGAATATCGTTGTCTTCTGCAAATCGAAGCATCAGTTCACGCAGAGAATGCGCGACATTCGGCTTGTCCAGCTCTTCATTGAGAAGCGCATTCAGCTTCGTTGTATCCAGCGCGCCGAGCATCGCCTTGACCGGGCCGATGGCAGCGGCCGACATGGAGATGGAGCGGAAACCGAGGCCGATCAGCGTCATGGCCGTCAGTGGACGTCCCGCCATTTCACCACAGAGCGTAACCGGCGTGTTGTGCCGGTTGCCCGTATCGACAATATGGCGCAGCGTCCGCAGGAAAGCCGGTGAAAGCTGGTCGAAACGGCCGGAAATCAGCGAATTGCCGCGATCCACCGCCATCAGGAACTGGAACAGATCGTTGGAGCCAACCGACACGAAATCAACCGCCGTCATCAGCTCATCCAGCTGCCACAACAGGGCCGGAACTTCCACCATCGCGCCAAGCTTCATCCGCGTCGGCAGCGAATGCGCGAACCGCGACAGATGACGAACCTCGCGTTCGATGATCTCACGCGCCGCCTTCACTTCGGCAACTTCCGTCACCATCGGCAGCATGAGCTTCAATTCACGCCCGCCTGCCGCTTTCAAAAGCGCGCGCAACTGGGTGCGCAGCAGACCCGGACGGTCGAGCGTGAGGCGGATAGCGCGCCAGCCAAGCGCCGGATTTTCTTCCTGCGCCGATGCGCTGAAGTAAGGCAGCACCTTGTCGCCGCCGATGTCGAGTGTGCGGAACGTAACCGGCTTATCGCCCGACGCTTCCATGACCGAACGGTAGAGCCGTTCCTGCTGCTCTGCCCGCGGGAAGGTCGAGGCGACCATGAACTGCAGCTCGGTGCGGAACAGGCCAATGCCCGAAGCGCCCGATGCCGCGAGCTGCGGCAGGTCAACCAGAAGGCCTGCATTCATCAAAAGCGAAATATCGACGCCGTCCCTGGTCAAGGCAGGCTTGTTGCGCAATTCGCGATAATGCGCCTGACGCCGGGCGCGGAAGCGAACCTTTTCCGCATAGGCTGATTCGAGATCCGACTGCGGACGCAGATGCACCACGCCCTCGTCGCCATCGACGATAGCCGCATCGTTGTTTTCAGCCATGGAAACAGCGCCCTTGGCCTGCCCAACGACCGGAATGCCCATAGCGCGGGCCACGATCACCACATGGCTGGTGGCGGCACCGTCTTCCAGCACCACGCCGCGCAAACGCTCGCGCGGATAGTCCAGCAACTCGGCAGCACCCATGGAACGCGCAACGATGATGGCATCCTTGACCAGCGATTCGGCCATCGTCTTGATGTCACGGCCCATCAGCTGGCGCAGCAGACGATTGGCAAGATCATCGAAATCCGACAGGCGCTCACGCATATAAGGATCGGACAGATGCATCATGCGCGCGCGCGTGTCGCTCTGTACCTTCTCTACGGCTGCCTCGGCAGTCAGACCGTTATGGATCGCCTCTTCCAGACGACGCACCCAGCCACGATCATGCGCGAACATGCGATAGGCTTCCAGCACTTCGCGATGCTCGCCTTCGATCGCTACATCGCGGCGCGACAGCATGTCATCGATGGAAATGCGCAAGGAGCCCAGCGCCTGATCCAGACGGGCCAGCTCGGCCTGACTATCCTCGTTGAAAAGATTGGTGACGACGATGCGCGGCTCATGCAGCACGACATGACCGAGACCGATGCCGTCATTGAAGGCAAGCCCGGTCACGCTCATCGGGCGACCCATATCGAGATCGATACCGGGGCGCACAAGCTTCAGCCCGTCGCCGGACGCAATGATTTCGGCCAGCACCATGGCTGTCGTTTCAAGCGCTTCGACTTCGTCTTCACGATAGGCGCGCTTGGTGCGATTCTGCACGACGAGAACGCCCATGGTGCGGCCTGCACGCAGCACGGGAACACCGAGGAAGGAATTATACACTTCTTCGCCCGTTTCCGGCAGATATGCGAAGGCCGGATGGCTTTGTGCATCGGTAAGGTTCAACGGACGCGCGCTTGCGGCAATGGTGCCGACAAGGCCCTGCCCCAGACGCAATTGCGCCAGGTGGACCGACTGCGGGTTCAAACCTTCAGTGGCATAGAGTTCGAGAACGCCGTCAGCGCGAAGCACGTAGAAGGAGCAGACTTCCGCGACCATATTTTGCGCGATTTCACGAACGATCCGGTCAAGGCGCGGCTGCGGCTCAAGCGGCTCAGCCATCAATTCGCGCAACCGCTTCAGCAGCACGCGGGGACCGGTTGTCTGATCGCGCATGATCGTCGGACACTCCTCTTGTGCAGTTTCGGCACCGAGGTGAAGCGGCTTTCCGTGCGAACTGCGGCGAATAAAGAGAAAACGGCTTTGCTTGCTCCGTACTACCGAAAGCCGTTCGGACTGGTGGCCCGCTTTCGCCGACCGATTCCCATTACCCGCCCGCGACGCGTTACGCCAACCCCTTTGTGAGCATTTTTGACACTGCAGTCTAGTGCTTTAAGCAGAAATTATGCCAGGTTCTGGAACGAAAAAATGCCGCGATCCATTCAAGGACGCGGCATTGTTTCAAAACGGTTTAATAAAAGCCGGATTTTATGCCGGCTTAATATCAGCCATCAATGGATTACGACTTGTCGAGACCATAGACGGCGTGCAGCGTGCGCACGGCCAATTCGGCATAAGGGCCGTCAATCAGGATCGAGATCTTGATTTCCGACGTCGTGATGGCGCGAATATTGATGCCCTTCTCAGCCAGCGCCTTGAAGGCGGTAGCGGCAACGCCCGCATGGCTGCGCATGCCAATGCCGATCACGGAAATCTTGGCGAGGCCCGTTTCGGACTGAATGTTGTCGAAGCCGATTTCAGCCTTGACCTTGTCGAGAACGCGCAGCGCCTTGTCGATGTCGCCAGTCGGGATCGTGAAGGTCATGTCGGTCTTGGAACCGTCTTCCGACACGTTCTGAACGATCATATCGACATTGATGTGCTCTTCGGCAAGCGGGCCGAAAATGGCTGCCGACACACCCGGCCGGTCGGCCACGCGCCGCAGCGAAATCTGAGCTTCATCTTTCGCAAAGGCGATACCTGTGACGGTCTGCTGTTCCACGATTTCATCCTCGTCGCAAATAAGCGTTCCGGGCGGGTTGATCGGATCACCCATGCCCGGCGCATCGGGGTCCGTAAAGCTCGAGCGCACAAAGGTGCGTACCTTGTGCACCATGGCGAGTTCGACCGAGCGCACTTGCAAAACCTTGGCGCCGAGCGAAGCCATTTCCAGCATTTCTTCGAAGGAAATCTTCGGCAGGCGGCGCGCCTTCGGTTCGATGCGCGGATCGGTCGTGTAGACGCCGTCTACATCGGTATAGATATCGCAGCGATCAGCCTTCACCGCTGCGGCAACAGCCACAGCCGATGTGTCGGAGCCGCCGCGTCCGAGCGTCGCGATGCGGTTATCCGGGCCCAAGCCCTGGAAACCGGCCACAACGGCAACCTGACCCATTTCCATGCGACGGATGATTTCCGAACCGTCGATGTCCTGGATACGAGCCGCGCCATGCGCATTGTCAGTCTTGATTTGAATCTGCCAGCCCTGCCACGAACGCGCATCGACACCAACCGACTGAAGCGCGATGGCCAGAAGGCCGCTCGTCACCTGTTCGCCGGAAGCGACGATGGTGTCATATTCACGCGCATCGTAGAAAGGCGAACTGGCGCCACATACCTTCGGCATGTTCTGCACCCAGTTGACCAGCTCATTGGTCTTGCCGGACATGGCCGAGACGACAACAGCAACCTGATTGCCCGCCTCGACCTCGCGTTTGACGTGGCGCGCCACATTATAGATGCGTTCCAGATCGGCCACCGAAGTGCCGCCGAATTTCATCACGATGCGCGCCATTTAAGGATACGTCCCGCTATTTTGAAAATTACACTCTCACCTGCCCAAACCTTATAATCTTGCGACAGGCAAACCCGGGGTCACATAGCTAATATGTCGCGGTTCCGCAAGGCCGCGATTCGCAAGAACGTCCCGATAGGGTCAGGAATGCCGGAATTTGATTTGCACCTTGACTTTGAGGCGCTACCTTGAGAGCAGGATTGCACGCTTCCGCTCCTGGAGATTGAAATGACCGAGACTGCCCGCACCACCATCGACGCTTCCGAGATCGAGCATTTCTCGCGCATTGCCTCGGAATGGTGGAACCCGCAGGGCAAGTTCCGCCCGCTACACAAATTCAATCCGACGCGTCTTGCCTATATCAAGGAAAAAATCTGCGCCAAGTTCAATCGCGACCCGAATTCGCCGCGCCCCTTCGAAGGACTGCGCCTGCTCGATATCGGTTGCGGCGGCGGTCTTCTCTGCGAACCGATGGCGCGTCTCGGTGCAACCGTGATCGGCGCGGATGCCTCGACCACCAATATCGAGGTTGCGAAAATCCACGCTGCCCAAAGCGGCGTCGAGGTCGATTATCGCGCCACGACAGCGGAGGCTCTGGCCGAGGCTGGCGAGAAATTCGACGTGGTTTTGAACATGGAAGTGGTCGAGCATGTTTCGGACGTAGATCTGTTCATGTCCGCGACCAGCGAAATGGTGAAGCCCGGAGGACTGATGTTCGTCGCTACCATCAACCGCACCCTGAAAGCCTATGGTCTGGCGATCATCGGTGCGGAATATGTGCTGCGCTGGCTGCCGCGCGGCACACATCAATATGAAAAGCTGGTGCGTCCGGAAGAACTCGAATCCGCCCTTGCCAAAGGCGGCCTGCGCCTCATCGACAAGCTGGGCGTGACCTATAATCCGCTTGCCGACAGCTGGAGCCGCTCCCGCGATACGGATGTGAATTACATGGTGCTGGCGGAGCGACCAGAGTAATCAGATTTAACAATCAGCTTTTCTGGGCGCGTGTGGTCATCGCCACGCCGACAGCGATAACGGCTGCTCCAATCCAGGTGAGCAGCGGATAATGCTCGCCCAGAAACAGCGTGCCGGAAATGAGACCGAGCGCTGCGGCAACATATCCGATCTGGCTGAGATAAACCGGTCCGCCCACCGCCTGTAGCCGGAAGAACAGCGCGAACATTCCCGCCGATGCAATCGCCTGCGCTGTTGCGGCCCATGGTGCCAGCGCAAATGTCTCAACCGGAAAACCGCCGGTGAACAGCAGAATGCCCGCAAAGAGCATGATGGCGGAAGCCAGATGACTGCCTGCCGCAAGCTCCGTCGGATCGGAATTTTTCGGCCAGTCCAGCGTACGATAGACATTACCGCAGGCGAGAAATACCGGAATGAGCAAGGCGGCCGCAACCCAGAGCGGATCAGCGGGCTTGCCGACCTCGCCGCGTGTCAACGCCACCAGAATCGCGCCGATAAAGCCGACAACAATGCCGCCAATGCCCAGCGCATTGGGGCGTCGCAAGCCGAAGCCCATTGAAATCACCAGCGTGATAACCGGCGACAGCGTGTACATGATTCCCGTGAAACCAGCACCGAGACGCGGGATCGCCGACAGAATCAGAAGATTGGGCAAGGCATAGGAGATGATTGCCGTGCAGACATAATAGCGTGCGCGTCCGCCGGAAAAGCCGAGGCTCTTTCTCCGCAAAAGCAGAACGGCGAACAGAATCACGCCAGCGCTGGCGGAAAACAGAAAGGTCCACATGGCAGGCGGAATACCTGCCTGCGCAGCGATCTTTCCCAGAGGCAGAATAAGCCCCAGCAGGGTGCCGGTGGCCAGAAGCAGAAAGGAGGCAGACTCCATCAATTTCATGCACCCGGCCTCCCCTGCCGTGCTGTCATGACGAACAGGTGACCTAATTCTGATCTTCTGGAAAGACCGGCAATGGCATCACATCGACACCATCTTCAAGCAGCGAATGCACGTCCTCGCGCGACGCTTCGCCATAGATGCCGCGTTGCTCCGTTTCACCGAAATGGATCTTGCGTGCTTCCTCGGCAAATTTGTCGCCGACATAATCCGCATTGTCGCGGACCTTGCGGCTGAGATCGCGCATTTCTTCGAGAACCTTCTTCTGGGCTTCGCCCAGCGCCATCGCGATCTTTTCCTTAGCCCTTGCCGTGGAGACGGCAGGCGCCATCAGGGCTTTCTGCACCTGATGCGAATTGCAGACCGGACAGGAGACGAATTTCATCTCCGACTGCCGATCGAAATCGGCATTGTCGCGGAACCAGCCCTCGAATTCATGGCCGTTATCGCAATGAAGCGAAAAGCGGATCATGGAGTTATGCATCCTCATTCTGTTTTGCGGTCACCGTCTTGACGGCAAACTCGCGGCCATTCTTCAAATTCGGCACCTTGCCACGCGCCGCAGCGCTTTCGGCAACATCGATATCAGCAACGATCACAGCCGGTTCGTCATGGGCGGCTTCCGCCAGCACCTTGCCCCAGGGCGAAACGATGATCGAATGCCCATAGGTTTCACGACCGTCCTCGTGCAATCCGCCCTGCGCAGCCGAGATCAGGAATGCGCCATTTTCGATAGCGCGCGCACGCTGCAAAATATGCCAGTGCGCCTCGCCGGTCTGCTTGGTGAAGGCCGCAGGCCCGGTAATCACATTGGCGCCAGCCAGCGCCTGTGCACGAAAAAGCTGCGGGAAGCGAATGTCATAGCAGATCGCCATGCCAATATTGGCGAAAGGCAATTCAGCAATGACGGTTTCCTTGCCCGGTTCATAGGTTGCCGATTCGCGCCAGCTTTCGCCATTGTCGAGATCGACATCGAACATATGAATCTTGTCATAGGTGACGAGCTTTTCGCCCGATGGCGTAAACAATCCGGCGCGATTGGCAATCCGGCCATCTCCGGCATCAATGGCCGTAGAACCGATATGCAGGAAGATGCCGTGCTTGGCTGCCAGCACCGAAGCCGCCTTGAAAACAAGGTCGTTGGCTTCGTCACGCAGACTGGCCTTGAACTCCACCCGATCGCGCATCATCGCGCCGGTCATTTCGGGAGATTGCACGTAAGTCGCGCCCTTGGCTGCCGCATCAGCGACGAGTTTCTCCAAAGCCTCGATATTGCGGACAACATCGGTGCCAGAACGCATTTGTAGTGCGGCAGCGCGGAACGTGCTCATCGGTTTCTCCCCCGTTATAAAATTAGTTCAGTTCGCCGGTCTTGAGCAGACCGTCGAGCTTGCCCTGGCCCTCGAGCGCAAAGAGATCGTCGCAGCCGCCGACATGGACGGAACCGACGAAAATCTGCGGGAAGGTGTTGCGGCCCGAACGCTCTTGCATTTCGGCGCGCAGCTCCGGCGTGGCACCTACGTTGATTTCATTGAACTCAACGCCCTTGCGGGTCAGAAGATCGACCGCACGCGAGCAATAAGGGCAGCCGGGGCGGGTATAGATGGTAACGTCAACCATGAAAAACTCCATTCGTTGCCTCACTATATAGTCGGCAACGCTCCGCTCTGGAAGACCCTGTAGGTTTCACGACGGTGTGTGCAGGCTTGTTCTTGCCCGCAAGTTTCAATCGGGCAAAACCCGGCTGAATGTCAGAACATCGACGCTTTTTGCACCGCCGCGCAGCAAGGCGCGCGTTGCCGCCTTTACTGTTGCGCCCGTCGTATAAACATCGTCGATCAGCAGGACACGACGCCCGCGCACATGAATTTCCTGCTCTTTCGGCACACGGAAAGCACCATCCACATTGCGTTTGCGCTCCTTGGAGCCAAGCCCGATCTGCTGCTCGGTGCGACGGATACGGTTCAGGGCTTGCGGCGCAAAGGGAAGCGCGCTCTGCTTTGCCAGCGCCCGCGCCAGCTCGGCAGACTGATTAAAGCGGCGCTGCCAGAAGCGCCAGCGATGCAGCGGCACCGGCAGGATTACATCGCATTCATCCAGCAATTCGCGGCCAGCCCGCTGCATCCAGCGCGCCATCCATGGGGCCAGATCAGTCCTGTCATGGAATTTCAAGGCCACTGCCATACGTTGCGCTGCGCCGCGATGCAGAACCGCCGACCGCAACCGGCGGAACGGCGGCGGATCGGCAATCGCCTCCGCACTCAAGAAGCCGTCACCAAAATCATGACCAAACGGCGCACCCATCACCGGGCAGTAAGGCCGTTCGATAAAGCGCAGCTCAGACCAGCATGTCGGGCACAAAGTTCCGGGTTGCGAGACATGCGCCTTGCAACCCGCACAGCTTGCCGGAAACAGCAGATTGGCGGCCGCAAGCGCCAGATGGCGCGCGGCAAAGCACGCGCCAGCGTAGAGCCTGCGCAAAAAGGTTTGATGCGGTGTATCGTCATCCGCCATTGCATTCGCCCCCGTTCGAATGCATCTATGCCCGCAATTACACTATACGCCGCATAGCAAAAGAAAAGACGGATTTCATGCCTGCCCCCGAAAGCGCGATCTTCGACCGCGATCTACAGCTTGCCTTTCGCCGCCGCGCATTCCGGCGCGCCGAACCGGGTGCCGATTTTCTGTTGCGACGCGTGGCGGAAGACCTTGCGGACCGTCTGGATGCTGTCGAGCGCCGCTTTCCGGTAGCCATTGATCTCGCAGGCCACAATGGTCTTGCAGCAGAGGCCATCGCCTTCTCCGGCAAGGCGGATACCGTTTTGCGCGTGGAGCGGGACGCGGATTTCCTGAAAGGTCCATTTCCGTCAGTCGTCGGTGACGAGGAACTGCTGCCGATCAAACCGGGCAGCGCCGATCTGATCGTATCGCTGATGGCACTGCACGCCACCAATGACACGCCGGGCGCCATGGTGCAGATTGCCCGCGCATTGAAGCCCGACGGGCTTTTTCTGGCGGCGCTCAGCGGCAGCGGCACACTCGGCGAATTGCGTGAAAGCCTGTTGCAAGCGGAAATCGAACTGACCGGTGGCGCATCGCCACGCGTTTTTCCGTTTGCGGATGTGCGCGATGTCGGCGGTCTGTTGCAGCGCGCCGGCTTTGCACTGCCGGTGACGGACGTGGAAAACGTGACGGTGCGCTATGATTCCCTGTTCAACCTGATGGCAGATTTGCGCGCCATGGGCATGCAGAACATCGTGNCCGTCCGGTATCGAAACGGCTGTTCTTGCGGGCGGCGGAAATCTACGCGGAACGCTTCAGCGATCCCGATGGACGCATCCGCGCGACATTCTCGATCATCTGGCTATCCGGATGGGCGCCGCATGAATCGCAGCAAAAGCCGCTCAAGCCCGGTTCCGCCAAAGCGTCGCTGGCCGATGCGCTGAAGAAAGCGGAAGAAGAATAGACCTACGCGATAGCTGCAAATTCACGGAGAATGCAGCTGTTGTGTCAGCAGTCGCCGCGATGACTTCCGTCCACATCGATGACGCAAACCGAACTCGGGTTGGGCTGTAACACGCTCTTGCGCACGGTATAGGTCTGAACAGCACCATGGGGCTGGTTGCCTGCATCGCGCTTGATGGAGCCGGTCATCGTCCGGTCGATGCCAGCAGGCAGAACGGACTGGGCCGCAACCTTGGCTGCCTGTTCGTTGAGGATCGGAACAATAATCAGCGCCATCGCCGCAGCGGCAGAACCAAACAACAACACGAGACGCAGGAAACCACGCCCCGCTTTCGTCAAAGTGGTGGGCGCATATTCGTTGTGATCGGCACTGAAATAATTGTTGTCGAAACTCATGATACTAGACTCCGGAGCGGCTCCCATTCGAGAATGCCGCAACGGAGTGAATCAGAGATTAACCGACTGCCTTAATCGTAAGAAATTGTCAGCTTTTTCACAGCTGTTGATAAGCAATCCGGATTTTCGAAAACTAAAGAAGATCGATGAGGAACGGGATCAAGGGTTCATCCGCTGGTGGCATCGGATAATCGCGCATATCCTTCGGGCGAACCCATTTCAGCGCCTGCCCTTCCAGACCCCGCGCAATGCCTTCAAAACGACGGCAGACATAAAGCGGCATCAGCAGATGAAAATCATCATAGGTGTGGCTCGCAAAGGTCAAAGGCGCGAGGCAGGCAACCTTGGTCGTGATGCCGATTTCTTCCTGCAATTCACGGATCAGCGTTTCCTCGGGCGTTTCACCCGGCTCGACCTTGCCGCCGGGAAACTCCCACAGGCCCGCGAGCTGCTTGCCTTCCGGGCGCTGCGCCAACAGCACCCGCCCATCGGAATCCACCAGCGCACAGGCTGCAACGAGAAGAATGCGGCGGCTCTTCACTTCGCTCATTTCTCGTTGCTCTCCCGATAGGCGTAACGATAGGCTTCCTGAAAGCCGAAGCGTTTATAAAGCGCGAGACCGGCAACATTTTGCGCCTCGATCTGTAGCCATGCAGTCTTTGCGCCAAGCTTCGCCGCCCATTTGAGCGCCGAGCCGACGACACTGTGGCCGTAGCCTTTGCGGCGAGCGGCAGGCAAGGTGCCGACATCGAACAATCCGGCCATGACGCCATCCTGCACGCACAGCACATCGGACACCGCACGTCCGCCTTCCTCCAGCACCAACATGCCCTTGTTCGGGCGAATACCGTCCAGAATTTCTGACATGCCGGGGCGCATCTCTTCCGGACGCTCGTGAATGGACAAGGACGCGTCAACAAAACGGCCAATGTCTTTCAGCGGAATCTGGTCGATTTCACCCGACAAGTCAGTCTCGGCCAGATTGCAGGTCATGACGATGGTTTCGTCCTGCCGCTTCCAGCCTAGCCCTTCGAGATAATTTTCAAGTTCGACAGGCGCGAGTGGCGAAAGCCGGAAACAAGGCACACGGCCATAAGCACGGAAACGCTGCGCCGCCAGCTCCACGCGGGTTGGAATATCCCGCGTGTCACCCGGATCGAGCGGATTGATCGAGTTCAAACGCTTGGAGGAATGCGCTGCCGTCATGCGGATCGCCCATGTTCCGTCGTAATGAACCGACGTGGCAGGCCAGGCGCGGAAACCTACGGCTTCGAGCTGGCGGACAATGGCAAGACTTGGTTTGGTCATCGGAATTCCTGAAAGCATTACAACATCTATCGGCTGGGGCCCAAGGCCTCAGCTTCGGTAGTCGCCGTTGATCGCCACATACTCCTTGGTGAGATCGCAGGTCCAGACAGTGGCTTCGCCGCGACCAATGCCGAGATCGACATGGATGCGGATATCCTCGCCCTTCATATAGGCGGAGGTCGCCTGTTCGGAATAAGCAGGATCGCGCTCGCCCTGATAGGCAACGCGAATATCGCCGAACGAAATGGCGAGCTTGTCGCGATCCGCCGGTTCACCGGCCTTGCCCACGGCCATCACAACACGACCCCAATTGGCGTCTTCACCCGCCACAGCGGTCTTGACCAGCGGCGAATTGGCGATGGAAAACGCGATCTTCTTGGCGGAAGCCGACGACTTGGCACCCGTCACTTCGATTTCGATCATCTTGCGTGCGCCTTCACCGTCACGCACCACCTGCAAGGCCAGCGACTTCAGAACGCGCTTCAGCGCCTTCTTGAATTCCTTCAGGCGCTTGTCGGAGACATCTGTAATCTTCGGCGCACCACGACCAGCTGCAGCACCGGTTGCAAACAGCATCAGCGTATCAGAGGTGGAGGTGTCGCTATCGACAGTCACCGCGTTGAAGCTCTTGTTCGCGCCTTTGGACAAAAGGCTTTGCAGCACATCGGCCTTGATCGGCGCATCGGTCACGATGAAGGACAGCATGGTGGCCATGTCCGGCGCAATCATGCCAGCGCCCTTGGCGATACCGTTGATCGTGACGGGAACCTTGCCCAGCAGCACCGTTTCGGTGGCGACCTTCGGATAGGTGTCCGTGGTCATGATGGCCTTGGCGGCCTCGGTCCAGAAATCCTCGACCGCATCCTTGTTCATGTCGCCGAGCAGATGAGAGAATTTGCTCGCATCGAGCGGCTCGCCGATCACACCGGTCGAAGCCAGGAACACATCGGTCGTGCTGCAGCCGACGGCCTTTGAGGTAGCTTCCGCCGTCGCCTCGGTTGCGGCCTTGCCTTTCACGCCGGTAAAGGCATTGGCATTGCCCGAATTGACCACGACAGCACGCGCCTTGCCGTGAACGAGGTTCTTGCGGCAGAAATCGACCGGCGCCGACGGGCAGAGCGAACGGGTGAACACGCCTGCGGCTTCCGCCGGACGGTCGAACACCATCAGCATCACATCGGTCCGCCCCTTATATTTGATACCGGCAGCGGCAGTAGCAATACGCACACCGTCGATGGCAGGCATGGACGGGTAATGTTTTGGAGCGAGCGGAGAAACGGACGCAGACATGAGTGCCTCAAAAGGGGTCGGTTCAGGGTGTTCGGTTCGATGGTTCATCGATAGTCTTGATTCTGGCGCATTGGAAATGTTTGCGGGACAAAATCAAGCAGAAACGGCAGATAGAATGAAAAACGCCCCGGAAGACCGGGGCGTTTAAGTTCTTAAGAAGTTTACTGCTGCGGCTGTTCGCCTTCAGGCGCGTCGCCCGTTTCGCCAGCATCCTGTGCGGCGGCGGCATCCTTCATCGCCTTTTCGACGGCCGGATCCTTGTAGTCGATCTTCATCCCGTCGCGGAGCTTCTTGACCGTTTCGACATAACGCTCACGCAGAATGATCGAACGGATCTGTTCCTTGACCTGATCGAATGCAGGCGGCTGCTTGGTACGGCGGTCTTCGAGCTGAATGACGTGGAAACCGAACTGGGTCTGCACCGGCTCCTTCGTATATTCGCCAGGCTTGAGCGCAAAGGCTGCCTTTTCGAATTCCGGAACCATCTGGCCTTCGGTGAAATAACCGAGATCGCCGCCATTGGCAGCGGAACCGTCCGTGGAGCTTTCCTTGGCCAGATCTTCGAACTTCGCACCACCGGCGAGCTTCTTGATAATGGCTTCGGCTTCTTCCTTCGTCTTCACGAGAATGTGACGCGCACGCACCTCAACCTGAGGCGGCATGGCGGCAATTTCCTTGTCGTAGCGAGCGCGAATATCGGCATCGCTGATCTTGTCGACGATGGCGTCCTTGAAATATTCGTTGTGCAGGGCGCGTTCACGCAGGAAAGCCAGACGGGCTTTGAACTCATCGGTCTGGTCGAGCTTTTCCTTTTCCGCTTCCGCCGACATCGCCTTGATGTCGATCAGTGCGGCCAAGGCTGCCAGACGACGCTGTTCAGCCGGAAGACGGGCAAACTGCGGATCAAGATCGCCAGCGGCCTGATCAACGTCGCCGACAGTGATGTCCTTGCCGTTGACGGTTGCCAGAACCTTTGCCGGATCTTCTTTTTCAGCCGGAGCGGCTGCAGTCTGTGCCGCATCCGCAGGCTTGGGCGCCGCGTCCTGCGCGAACGAGGCCGCGCCGGAGAGGCTTGCGAGGGCAACGGATGCCGCAAGAACAGCGAGAGCCTTGCGATAAGGGGCTTTGAGAATGGCTTTCATATGAGATTCTCTCCTTCGAGACCGCTTACCGGCCCGATGAATGCGGCGGAATTTGGCCCGGATACCGCCACCCTGTCACGAAAGAGCGGGATTTCCGGCCTGTTGAGCAACGTTGACATCGCCCTAAGCCCCACTTATCTGTCCTTCGGCTTTGCGTCCAGAGTGTTTCCAGCGATACCCTGCAAATCTGCCGGGGTTTGGACGCTCGGCGAGTAGCGGGGGGAAATTGCGCCAAAATTGCGCCTTGAAGGGCTGCTTTAGCGGTGTACTTTTCTTGCATTTGTTTCAATACGCGTGAATAAAGCATTCGACATTGCCGGAAGCGCTTCCGGCTGAACGGACAGGAAAGGACCAGAGATGGTCAGCTTTGGCGGCCTCGCCCGCAAGATATTCGGTTCATCCAACGACCGCCAGGTAAAGACCCTGCGTCAGCGTGCGGAGCAAATTACCGCGCTTGAGAAGAATTACGAAACGCTCACCAATGAGCAGCTTCAGGCCAAGACCGCCGAATTCCGCGCCGCACTGGCTGAAGGAAAGACGCTCGACGCCATTCTGCCCGACGCTTTTGCGACCGCGCGTGAAGCCGCCAAGCGCATATTGGGCATGCGTCCCTTCGATGTGCAGCTGATCGGCGGCATGGTGCTGCATGAACGCGGCATCGCCGAAATGCGCACCGGTGAAGGCAAGACGCTGATGGCAACCCTGCCCGTCTACCTCAACGCGATTGAAGGCAAGGGCGTTCATGTCGTGACGGTCAACGACTACCTCGCCACCCGCGATGCGGAGACGATGGGTCGTCTTTACAATTTCCTCGGCCTGACGGTCGGCGTCATCAAGCACGGTCTGGACGACGATGAGCGTCGCGAGGCCTATGCCTGCGACATCACATACGGCACCAATAACGAACTCGGCTTCGATTATCTGCGCGATAACATGAAGTATGAGCGCGCCCAGATGGTGCAGCGCCCGCACAATTACGCCATCGTCGACGAAGTGGATTCGATCCTCATCGACGAAGCGCGCACCCCGCTGATCATTTCCGGCCCGCTGGAAGATCGTTCGGAGTTTTACAACCTCATCGACACCTTCATTCCGCCGCTGGCAGAAGAAGATTACGAAGTCGACGAAAAGCAGAAGACCGCTATCTTCACCGAAGTCGGCACCGAAAAGGTCGAGCAGCTTCTGGAAGCCGCAGGTCATCTGAAGGGTGAAAGCCTCTACGACATCGAGAATGTCGCCGTGGTTCACCATCTGAACAATGCGTTGCGCGCTCACAAGCTGTTCCAGCGCGACAAGGACTATATCGTCCGCAACGACGAAATCGTCATCATCGACGAATTCACCGGTCGCATGATGCCGGGCCGCCGTTATTCGGAAGGCCTGCACCAGGCACTGGAAGCCAAGGAACATGTGACGATCCAGCCGGAAAACCAGACGCTGGCCTCGATCACCTTCCAGAACTATTTCCGCATGTATAACAAGCTCTCCGGCATGACCGGTACGGCTGCCACCGAAGCGGAAGAGTTCGGCAATATTTACGGTCTCGAAGTTCTCGAAATCCCGACCAACCTGCCTGTGCAGCGTATCGACGAGGACGACGAGGTTTACCGCACCGTCGAAGAGAAATACAAAGCCATCGTTCGCGATATTCGTGCATCGCACGAAAAGGGTCAGCCGATCCTCGTCGGCACGACCTCGATCGAAAAGTCGGAACTTCTGGCCGAGCGTCTGCGCAAGGAAGGCATCAAGGACTTCCAGGTCCTGAACGCCCGCTATCACGAGCAGGAAGCTTACATCATCGCACAGGCCGGCGTGCCGGGCACCGTCACCATCGCCACCAACATGGCTGGTCGCGGTACCGACATCCAGCTCGGCGGCAATCTGGAAATGCGCGTTCGTCAGGAACTGGCCGATATTCCGGAAGGTGCGGAACGCGAAGCCAAGATCGCCGAGATCAAGGCCGATATTGCACAGCTGAAAGAAAAGGCGCTTGCCGCAGGCGGACTTTATGTTCTCGCCACCGAGCGCCACGAAAGCCGTCGTATCGACAACCAGCTGCGTGGCCGTTCCGGCCGTCAGGGCGATCCGGGCCGTTCCAAGTTCTTCCTGTCGTTGCAGGACGACCTGATGCGCATCTTCGGCTCCGACCGTATGGACGGCATGCTGCAGAAGCTCGGTCTGAAGGAAGACGAAGCCATCGTCCATCCCTGGATCAACAAGGCGCTCGAAAAGGCTCAGAAGAAGGTCGAAGCACGCAACTTCGAAATTCGTAAGAACCTGCTCAAGTACGACGACGTGATGAACGATCAGCGCAAGGTGATCTTCGAACAACGTCTGGAAATGATGGACGAGCCGGACCTGACCGAAACGGTCGCAGAAATGCGCCATGAGGTTATCGAGGACATCGTCGCCCTGCGTATCCCCAAGGACGCCTATGCGGAAAAGTGGGATATTGCCAGCCTGAAGGAAGATGTCGTCACCAAGCTCAATCTCGACCTGCCGGTCGAGGAATGGGCCAAGGAAGAAGGCATCGCCGAAGAAGAGTTCGAGAACCGCATCAAGGAAGCCGCCGACAAGGCCGCTGCCGACCGCGCCGAACGCTTCGGACCGCAGATCATGACCTATGTTGAAAAGTCGGTCATCATGCAGTCGCTCGACAATCTGTGGCGCGAGCATCTGGTCAATCTCGACCATCTGCGCTCGGTCGTCGGCTTCCGCGGTTATGCCCAGCGCGACCCGCTGAACGAATACAAGACTGAAGCCTTCGAACTGTTCCAGTCCATGCTGTCGAACCTGCGCGAAGTGGTTATCTCGCAGTTGATGCGCGTTGAAATCGTCCGCGAGGCACCGCAGGAGCCGGAATTGCCGGTCATGCAAGGCCGCCACATTGACGAGACGACGGGGCAGAACGATTTCGACGATGCCGCCTGGACCGATCATCAGCACGATGAGCGCGTTGTCCCGGCAGCTGACCGCGATCCAGCCGACCCCCGCACATGGGGCAAGGTTAGTCGCAACGAGACCTGCCCGTGTGGATCAGGCAAGAAATACAAGCACTGCCACGGTGCTTTCGAATAAGACGAATGACAAAAACCCCGGCGCTTATCACGCCGGGGTTTTTCTTTGCACTCGTCCCCGCAGGCGGGAAGACCGGTGCAGCAACATTGTAATCTCACAAGACATGCTATAGCAGCCAAGAATACTGGCCCGCATCCATAACGGCGCAGATAAACCTGCTTTGCCATCTTTAAGCAGATGCTTTAATTAGACAGTAAGCATATACGATCGGGATTTAGGAAATACTCACCATTCTTGCAGTTTCCGCGCCAAATCTTTCGCTGGATTTTTCCTTTTTCCCTTTTTAAAGGACTCCCATCTAATGTCCGCTCATCCGCCTCTCATCAGGCAGATGCAAGAATTCGAACATATCCCGAAAAACTTGAAACAGGTTTCGGTTAGGATATGCGAGAAAGCAGACAGCAAGACCGGGAAAATCCCGGCGCAAACAAGCGAAACGCTCATTCATAAGGGCGGCGCATAACAGGGTTGGCAAAGACGTGTGGTTTTCGGCAGCTGAAGCAGCGGGCCGGTTTTTACCCGGCACCATCGCGGCCAGACTTCGTCCTGTGACGGAGCGACTGGATTCCGTGCTGACCGACAGCGGTCCGCAGGCCGCTGCGCAGCGCGCATCGCTGGTCGCCTTTTCTGTCCGTGTGGCCAGCGCCGCCATTGCGCTCCTGTCGCAAGTCATCCTTGCCCGCTGGATGGGCGAATTCGAATATGGCATCTTCGTTCTTGTCTGGCTGACGATGATCATCATCGGCGATCTCGCCTGCTTCGGCCTGCACACCACCATCATTCGCTATGTGCCGGAATATGTTCAACGCCAGATGTTCGGTCTGGTGCGTGGCATTCTGTTTACCGGACGCGCATTTGCCTTTGCCTCCGCAACTATCATTGCGCTGATCGGCTCGCTCGCGCTCTGGTTGCTGAAGGATCAAATCTCCAGCTATTATCTGGTGCCATTCATTCTGGGCTTCATCTGCCTGCCCATGATCACGCTCGGCAATATGCTGGACGGCATTGCCCGGTCGCGTACCTGGGTCACCATGGCGCTGACACCAAGCTATATTGTGCGCCCGCTTCTCGTGCTTCTGTTCATGATCGTGGCGCATGTCTCGGGCTTGCCGTCGACCGCTGCAACGGCCCTTGCCGTATCGATTGCCGCAACGTGGATCACCACGGTAGGACAGTTTTTCACGGTCGACCGCTCGCTGCAAAAGAACATTCCCCCCGCAGAGCGCGACCAGCGCCTGCGTGAATGGATGACGGTCGCCTTGCCGATCTTCCTCGTCGAGGGCTTCTTCTTCCTGCTCATCAATGTCGATGTTCTGATGGTCGGTCGCGAGATGGACCCCGAACATGTAGCGATCTATTTCGCCACCACGAAGATCATGGCGCTCGCTCATTTCGTCTATTTCGCTGTGAAAGCCAGCGTGGCGCAGCGTTATTCCGATCTGTTGCACAGCGGTGACCGGCGAGAGTTTGCAAGCTTTGCGCAGGCTTCCGTTCGCTGGACCTTCTGGCCCACACTCGTCCTCGGCATCGTCATCCTGATGGCCGGATATCCGCTGCTGCGGCTGTTCGGCCCGGCCTTCACGACAGGCTATCCGCTCCTGTTCATTCTGATCATCGGCGTGATTGCCCGCTCCAGTGTAGGACCGGCGGAAAGCCTTCTCAACATGTCGGGCAAGCAGAACATCTGCGCCCTGCTCTATGCCGTAACGCTAGCCGTGAATGTCATTCTCAATCTGGTGCTGATCCCACGCTTCGGCCTGACCGGCGCCGCCATTTCGACAGCCATCGCCATGCTGATGGAAGCAACACTGCTTTCGACAGCCGTTTCTCGCACCATGCATATCGCTATGTTCATTCTCATCCCCCGAGATCGAGACAATAGCCCGGAGGGTATTTTGTAATGGCCGCAAAACCTTTGCTTGAAGAATCCGCAGGCGGAAACGCAGCCCGCATCGTTTCGGAACTGTCCGATACAGTTACCGCCATGGATGCCGCCAAGAAGCTGGAGGAAAGCCTTCACAGCCGCGATATCCCACGCAAGCTGGCGATCTACGGTGCGGCAGCTGGTTTCGAGCTGCGCAACGAGCTGGATCACCTGAGCAACCGGACCATCGAGCCGAATGTCTTCTTCAACGCCCGCTTTCTGGCCCCCGCCATGCCACGGCTTGAAGATCGCGAGGTCCGCTTCATGGTCATGCGCGACGAAAACGAAATCCGCAGTCGCCTGCGCTTCGTGATGCCTTACACGATCGAGCGTCCAGGCCTTCCGCTGTCCACCCCAGTCATCCGTGCCTGGTCAACGCCTTTCGGCCCGCAAGGTACACCGCTCATCGACCATGACGACCCTGTCGGCGTGGTGGAGGACCTGTTCGATATTCTGGCGCGCGACCACCTCAAACTGCCCAATGTGCTGGTTTTGCCTGAAATGCGCGCCAATGGCGCTGCGGCAAAGCTCATCCGCTCGGTCGCGGTCGGACGGCAACTGCCGGTCGTCGCCATCGAACAGAAAGAGCGCCCGTTCCTCAAGAGCGACCTCGACGGCGACAGCTACATCCAGCAGGCCATCGGCGGCCAACACCGCCGCGACTACCAGCGTCTGTGGCGGCGTCTTGCCGACAAGGGCGGACTCGCCCACCGCATCTATCGCACCCCGGATGAAGTGCGGCAGTCTTTCGAACATTTTCTTTCGCTGGAAGCCAATGGCTGGAAAGGAAAGCGCGGCACGGCCATGGCAGTGGACCGTTTCCGTGCCGCCTTTGCGCGCGAGGCGGTCAACAATCTCGCTGAACGCGATTGCGTGCGTGTCCACACGCTGGAGCTGGACGGGCGCGTCATCGCCATCCTGACCGTCTTTACCGTTGCGGGTGAGGCATGGACATGGAAAACCGCTTACGACGAAAGCCTTCAGGCTTTTTCGCCCGGCGTTCTGCTCATGATTGAAGTCGCGAAAAGCCATCTCAACGACCCGAATATCCTCAGAACGGATTCCTGCGCCGTGCCGGACCATCCGGTGATGACACGCCTCTTTCAGGAGCGCGAAACCATTGAGACACTGGTGGTTGGTCTGAACCCCGGTGCAGACAGGCTTGCGCGTCAGGCCGCGTCGCAGATCCATCTCTATCAGCGCACCCGCAATCTCGCCCGTATCGTACGCAACCGCATTCGAAGCTTCACGGATCGCAGCTAGAGCTCGTCCCGAAAAGTGCGAAGCAATTTGCGGAGAAGACGCACGTAAGAACAAAACCAGAGCGGTTTCGACGATGCAATCGTACTGATGCCGCTCTGGAACGATGCTTTGCCGGCCATAGAAATAGCGGGCAAGATCAACAGTTTGTGAAAGCTTTCAGGGCGTGTTATCATCGCTTTCGGGAGAGCGCATGACAGGCGGAAGAGGAGGTCCGCACCGGTGCATTTCCAACCTCGCAAGAGGTGCGGAGCGTTCCGGGTCATAACAATCAGGACCGGCTTTCGTCTGGTTCGCAACCGCCATCGCGCCCTCCCATGGGAAGGAGATGCGCTATGGAATATTTCCACTATATCAGCACGCTTGATTACATCCTGCTCGGCTTCATTGCGGTCGTCGTGGTGTGGAACGTGGTTGAACACGGCCTGCGTCACAGATAGGCCATATCGACCCGGCAAGGTCTTGCCGTTGATAGAGTTGCGATCTGATTGCCTGCGAAAACGTTTCGCGTTTTCTGACAGGATATGATGATCGTATCCATGCGGAACTGGATGCCGTGCTTGAGGCACGGCAGCGTAGAATGCTTGACGGCTTCGCGTCACCTCACCGCCGCACCTCCCTGCGAACATGTCACACAGCTATGCTGTGTCACACTTTGGCGCCTTTAGCTCGCAGCTTTACACAGGCCATTCATAACAATCGACATTCCTCGCCAAAACCTGCGCTTGTGGGCAATTGACCTCGTTTCGTTTAGCCGGTATATCCCAACCCGCTGTCCATTCTGGACCATATCAAACTGCTTCGGCAGACCTGTGCGGGTGTGGTGGAACTGGTAGACGCGCCGGACTCAAAATCCGGTTCCGAAAGGAGTGTCGGTTCGATTCCGACCACCCGCACCACTTCCATGCAAATCTCGAATCTATATCGTCCCGCCTCAATCTGTTTGAGGCTAATCGCGCTTTTGCATGTGCCACGATGAGGTTCAGCCTCTCCCTCACCCCATCGGCGGATAATGTTTTCATTTCGTCTGAGCTGGATTGTAAGCGCTGTTTTCAGGCCACGGCTTTGAGATCGTGCGTTGCGGCATAGGCCCAAGGCAGCAGGTCGTCGATCTGGCTATTTGGATGATTGTTGACGATCTTGGTGAGGACGTCTGAGAGATAGGCCAGTGGCTCGACATTGTTGAGCTTTGCCGTCTCGATGAGCGAGGCGATAGTCGCCCAGTGTTCGGCCCCGGCGTCAGAACCGGCAAATAGCGCATTTTTGCGATTGAGGGCAATTGGCCTGATTGACCGTTCGACGACGTTGGAATCGATCTCGATCCGGCCATCGTCGATGAAGCGGGTCAAGCCGTCCCAGCGTGACAAGGCATAGCGGATTGCTTCGGCGAGTTTTGTCTTCTGGCTGATGTAGCCGAGTTGTTCACGCAGCCAGGGAGCGAGGCTGTCGGTAATCGGACGACTTTTTTCCTGACGGGCGACACGACGCTCCTCGTGGGGCCGGCCACGTATCTCTTCTTCGATCCT
Organism: Brucella sp. 22210; assembly: GCF_052045675.1. NCBI lineage: Bacteria > Pseudomonadati > Pseudomonadota > Alphaproteobacteria > Hyphomicrobiales > Brucellaceae > Brucella > Brucella sp. 22210. The sequence goes on along the minus strand of NZ_JBQEPD010000031.1, from coordinate 2,007 downwards.
GTAAAGTTCGCCGATGCGTCGCAGCGCCTCGCTGGCGATGGGTGCCGGACCAGCGGCAGCAAGCTCATAGAAGCGGCGTCGAACGTGGGACCAGCAGAAGGCCAGCGACACGGTGTTCTTTGCCGCGAGCGGGCGATATCCACTGTAGCCGTCTACCTGCAGGATGCCGACGAAGCCGTCGAGATGGGCCATCGGTCGTTCGCCTTTGCGATCTGGCGCATAGACATAGGTGACACCGGGCGGGTCATCGCCCTGCCACGGCCGGTCATCTCGTGCATAAGCCCAAAGCTGGCCGGTCTTGGTTTTGCCACGTCCCGGATCGAGCACCGGGGCCGTCGTCTCGTCGGCGAAGAGCTTGGACGATGACTTCAGATGATCGAGCAGCCGCTGATGGACCGGGCGTAGATGCCAGGCGGCGCGACCGACCCAGTCGGCGAGCGTCGAACGGTCGAGGTCGATGCCCTGACGCTTGTAGATTTGCGCCTGGCGATACAGCGGCAGGTGGTCAGCATATTTAGATACCAGCACCTGGGCGACGGTTGCCTCTGTCGGGATGCCGCCCTCGATCAGCCTTGCCGGGGCCGGAGCCTGGACAACGACTTCTTCACAGGCCCGGCAGGCATACTTCGGGCGGCGCAGCACGAGCACCCGGAATTGGGCGGGCACAAGATCGAGCTTCTCGCTGACATCCTCGCCGATCCGATGCAGGTCGTTGCGGCAGCAGGGGCAGGCATGGTTATCGATATCGACCACGATCTCGACGCGCGGCAGATGCGCTGGCAGTGAACCCCGGTTCGTACGCCGTTTAGCGACCTGCGCCTGGCGCAGAGCAGTCGAGCCTTGTTCCTTCTCTTCCAGCCCGGCAGCCTCGATCTGTTCGGCCTCTTCAAGCCCAAGCAGAAGCTGGTCCTCTGGAAGCGTCTCTGCCCGTCGACCAAAGCGGTGACGCTGTAATTCCTTGATGATCTGCCGCAGGCGGGCATTCTCCGCCTCACGCGAAAGCACCATTGCTTTCAGCGCGTTCAGGTCATCCGGAAGCTCGTCTGCCGTCATCGTCATGGATCGAGAACAGCATATTTTGCCGCTCGGAGCGAGACGCTGAATGGCTCTGATTCAATTGGTCGCGCCCGTTATCCGGCCTTTATCGGCGTGCGCGTTTCGCTCGGCGCATGCACGCGTTTCCAGTCCAATCCTTCGAACAGAGCCGAGAACTGGGCGGCCGTCAGATGCATCACACCGTCTTGCATTCGAGGCCAATGGAACTCGCCATCCTCGATCCGCTTGGCGACCAGGCACACGCCGCTGCCGTCCCAGAAGATCAGCTTGATCCGGTCCGTTCGTTTGGCCCGGAATACGTAGATCGTGCCCGAGAACGGGTCGGCACCCATCTGGGCCTTTACCAATGCCGCCAATCCTTCAGCACCTTTGCGGAAGTCGACAGGCTTGGTGGCGATCATCACTTTTACCGCACCGGACGGGCCAATCACGACTGAGCCTTCAACGCCTGGATGACGGCGGCAATGGTTGCAGCATCGGTGCCAGAGGCAATACGCAGCCAGGCTCCATCAATCCGCAATTCAATGGCCGCCTCCGGAGAAGTTCTTCTTGGCAAACGTGCTTGCCGCGCCCTCTTCGGTTCCGAATTCTCGGGCGACACGACGACTGCTGGTGCAAACATTGGTGCTTGCTCCGGCACCGACAACACATCAAGCGGCTTTCGGGCGAGCCGTCGCCATGTGAACAACTGCTGCGGCGTCAATCCATGCCGCCGCGCCACAGAGCACACCGTGACGCCAGGCTCGCAACTCTCCGCAATGATCTGCGCCTTCTGATCGTCGCTCCATTCGCGACGACGGCCATTGCCTGTGAACACCTCAAACCGGCGTATCGGCTCATCCTTGGATTTAAGCGTAAGTTCTGAAATCGACATATGTCCTAGCCCTCTTTCGAGGTTGAACATCAATGATCAAGCGATGATCCGGAAGGTGGGGTCAGGACAGCGCTTAC